>JBFJOD010000093.1:0-13000 GCA_041617795.1 Gemmatimonadota bacterium
ACGCTCAACGGCGTAGACGGCGCAGAAATCTGGTTCATACTCCAGGACGCTGGTCAACCCGGCGGGAAGAGCGACAAACTCGCAATGCAGATCAAGGACCCGAACGGGAACATCGTTTTGACCGTCGGCAATGTGAGCTTGGGTGTGGCAGGACTGGTCTTCCTAGAACACGGCAACCTGCAAGCTCACTACGATCAACCACACGGCTGCAACGTCAATAAGTGCTAGCCGGCGAATCGTAGCTCGCTAACCGATGCCCCCCGGGACATGGTTCCGGGGAGCATCATCGCTTCCCGCTTCTGCGTTTGCACCTACGGGTAGATCCGCAGGGCAGCCTCGCTGTAAGGGCTGGTGAAGGAGCGGGTCGCACCGCCCTGCACGGTCAACGGCCCCTGAGTGCTGCCGTTGCGGGGATCGAGCCACTCGTACTGAAGCGTGCCGCTGGCATCGCTGAGGTCGACGCTGACCGTGCCGCCGGTCGGCAGGAAGACCGCATACTCGACTCCCCGCCAGGCCCTTCCCACCCGGTCGCCCGGCCCCGCAGGCAAGAAGTTCGACACGTGATTCGGGACCATCGCGTTGATGTCCGTCAGAGCGTCGACGAAATTCGCTAGCAAGAGGATCATGTCGGCGCCGGCCTGAGAGTTCGCCGAGTTGTGCTGATCGGGCGGATCGCCTCCGTCGTGCGAGTCGTCCGAGGTATGGCCTCCGTTCATGAAGAAGCGCCACTGCGCTCTCCTGGCGGCGTCCCGCTCGCTCGGCCGCTCGATCTTGTCCGCTGTCTTGTGCGCGACGACCGGGCGCGCCGGAGAACTCGACCACGCGTCACCTGCGTTACCCACGGTAAAGCTGTTGGGCGAGATGAGGTCGGTGTAGGAAGGGTTGAAGCTTTGCCAGCTCAACTCGTTAGTGAAGATCGCTGGCCCGGGGTTGTTCGCCTCGAAATCCTGGACAAAGTCGTGCCAGTGCCGGTGCCAGGCTCCGCCACCCGTGTACTCGTTGGAGATGGAGAGGATGACGTTTCCATACGGCCTGATCCGCTGCAAGACCTCGCTGACCACGGCTTCCTGAGATGCCAGCAAGCTCGTGTTACCGAGGTTGTAGAACTGCGGCACCGCATCTCCGGAGCCCGGCAGCCCGAAGTTGTTGATGTTGTTGTTCGGGTTCCAAGGGTTGCGATTCCACCGCTCCGTGGCTGCCTCGAGCGGAATCTCGTCCCACAGCACCAGAATGATCACGACTCCGCGCGACGCCGCATACGATACGACGGCCTCCAGGCGGTCGTAAAACGCCACGTCAAGCTGCGTGCAGTCAAACTTCAGGCCGCCAACGACGTCCGTTCCCGGCCCCGTCCGCCTTACCGGATAGAGAATTTGTGTCGCGGGGTCGACCTGCGCGTGTCGCACGGGGGGGCCCACGATGGTCATCCGCATCAGCGTGGTACCCTTGGCGGCATACACATCGATCATTTCCTGATAGTTGACGGTCAGGTCGGCGATCGTCCAGAAGTTGCCCATGCCGCGCCCCTGCCAGGGCTGTCCGTTCAGTTCCAGGTAGTGATTGTTCACGATGCGCAGCCCCGAACCGCCACCGCCGACAGCGGTGCAAGTCACCGAGAAGGTGGTCTGCGCCGTGCCGTTCGCCGGGATGCTCACGGTCCTGGGGTTCTGCCCGCTGACGCTGCAGTTGCCGGCGACTCCGCCGAGCGAGACCGAGACATCGCCGGGCGGCAGATCAGTGATCGTGCGCTGGTCATTGATCCCGATCGGAAAGCTGCCAGCGCCACTGATGGTGACCGAATAGCCGTTCGCATCGAGGTCGCTGCCGGTGGTGGCGGTGGTAACCGCAAGAGCCCCAGTCTGGATCGCGGTGCAAGTCACCGAGAAGGTGGTCTGCGCCGTGCCGTTCGCCGGGATGCTTATGGTCCTGGGGTTCTGCCCGCTGACGCTGCAGTTAGCGGCAACGCCGCCCAGCGAAACCGACAGGTCGCCAGCCGGCAGGTCCGGGAGCGTCAGCTGTTCATTGATCCCGATCGGATAGCTGCCAACGCCGCCGATGGTAACCGAATAGCCGTCGGCATCGAGGTCGCTGCCTGTGGTGACGGTGGTGACTTGCAGCGTTCCCGACTGGGTTGAGATGCTGACGTTGGCCGTGTCCGCGATCGAGGTTTGAGACTCCAGTCCGATGACCGTGAAGTTCCCCGCCACGTCACCGGCCGTGTAGAGCCCATCAGTGGTGATGGCCCCACCAGTAGCCGACCAGGCGATCGAGCTGGCCACTACGTTGCCGTTCTGATCCACAACCGAGGCGCTGAACTGCTGGGTCGACCCAGAGACGAGGTTGACGGTGGCGGGCGAAACCTGAACCACGGCGGCCACGCGGCCGTCCGGGTTTTCATCGGTCCCGTCCATTCCGAACGGCTCCGTTGCGCAGGATAGGCACAGAAGGACCGTCGCAAGGACCGAAACGCGTGAGAAATGGTTGTCTTGGCGGGAAGGTGAATCCATCGGTAGTTCTCTCAATGTTCTCCAGCGTCGGGCCCGTTGCGCTGGACTTTGAGCGCCGGGCCTGAGCGACCGCGTCTATGTGAAATGCACGACGTGAAACCGCGACAGGGGATGGGCTAGTCCGAATAATCGGGCTGGCACACACGTCAGAGACAATTTTATCCGGACACGGAGCCTTGCCGTGGGAGTATCCGCAAGCCCCGGGCCGAATCGGGCCACACGAATCGTATCTTCGACTGGCGTAACCAGTTAGGCGACAGCGCCGCGCTTCGCTCGACCGCTCGATCTTGTGCAGAATGTTATCAACGACGCCTGAAAACTTGACCAAACCACCAGCTTCCGCGCGATGCTTACGCAGGTGGTTAACCTCCAACGCCTAAGTTCCAGCAGAGATCAGCACTTAGGGCAGGCTATGACCGCATCCCAAGCTCAGGAGCGTCGCCGTTAGGCGATCCGCCCCAGCGTGCCCCGGGACTCCCCTTACTCCCACTTGGCGAAGGCGCAAATATTTATCGGACGGTGACAAATGTAAAGAGTCGGGAAAGGCAGTGAATCGATTGGGAGAACGCGCAAGGGCCAGCTGTCGATCACCGACGAAGTCCGCTTCAGGGAAAGCGCCGGCCTCGGCCGAGGAACCTACTCCGGCACTCTGACAGCCTTCAGCGTGACCGGTGCTCCGAAGAGGCGCGTCAGCCCCATGCGCGCGAAGATCGCCTCGATTTTCTCCGAGACGCTCGGGCGGTCGAGCCAGCGGTGAACAATGATGGGGAGAAGGAAGGATCGCCTCGATTCTACGACCCTGAAGCCTCGCAGTCGCAGCGCTCCGAACACCTCGCGAGGCGAAAAGGTTCGATAGGTCTGATGAGCGTGATCCTCGCTGCGCCGTAACAGCCGTTTCAAGACGCTATCCAGCCCGGATACGCTCAGCCTCGGTGGAAAATCGAGCAAGAGGGTCTCGCCGGTCACACGGCACAGCTCGCTTATCGCGGTCTGCCAATCGACGACATGCATGAGCACGCGCGAGCACAACGTGTGTTCGAAAGCGTCGCTTCGGAAACAAAGCGCCCGCACATCCGAAACGACGAATCTGCCGAGTATGCCGGACGCTTGCGCTTTTTGCTTAGCGATCTTCAGCATTTCGAATGAGAAGTCGCTGCCGGTTACGTGACAGCCCTGCTCCAACAGCTGCAGCGATAGTTTACCGGTTCCGGTGCCGGCATCGAGCACATCTCCGGTCACGGACCCCAAGAGCTTGCTGTACAGCTCGATTTCCCTTCTCTCGAGGTACTGACCGAATCGCCCACCAAAGCGATCGGCGTCGTAGCCGCTGGCACACGGCGCCTGTTTGTACACGGCGCCTATTTCGCGTTCGAGTCTATCGCCTGCCTTCATCTACGGACCGGTGACCTTTCGACCAGGAGGTGTACCTCGGGCGACGCGAGTCGGCATCGATGGCGGATCGCGGCGGCGCGCTGTCGAGCAAGGGGTATACCAGCAAGACGATGAGAATCACGACGCTCACACGGCGATCGGACGGAACCCGATAGCCAGTCGCCGCATCTTGCCAGAAGCATCGCTAGTGAATCGATCTTGTTGCGGAGGCGCAACGATCTCGCCAGCCGAGCCAGCCACCGGCCAGGCACGATAGGGCCGGGAGCGCCAGGTGCTGGAAGAAGCGGAACGGCATTCCGAGCCACAAGTGCTCCAAGGCGAAGAGCGAGCCGACGAGCGCGACGAGGACGAACGAGAGAGTTCGAAAGCCCGGCCGTTTCCAGCCGAGAACGAGTCCGAGCGGCAGGAGCAGCACAAAGGCGCCGGCGATAGCCGCTCGCCGAGGCGGCCCTGGGGTCAGGTCTCGGAGCTCGCTTACGACCAGCCAGTTGTCCATCAGCCAGCTGTCGAGGAGGCCGAAGCGGAAGGTGGTGCTGAGCGTGCGTTCGCCGGCCCGAGCGCTCAGGCGGGCGGTGCCGTCGGCAAACTCCCCGCTCACGAATGTCTCCGTTTCAGCGACCGCTCCGGGAAGGATGAATTGCGGTCGAGATCCGTTGTCGCCGGTCATGGGCGTGCGGACACGAAACACGAGGTCCCGACCTCGTTGTGCGAGCGTCGCGTTTCGGTTCACCGGGCTCACAGAGAAGGTGATGATGCGTGCGTGCCCCGACATCCGGTCGTCCAGCGGAAGAACGAGAGCGGACAGCCTGATCATCTGCGAGCGCTCGGCCTCGGCTACGAGGCGCTGGCGCGACTGCGTGTCGGCGTCTGCAGTCGCACAAACCGTGGAAAGCTCGGCGCCGGCACAGACCAGCGCTGAATCGATTTGTCCCCGGTACGGCCGCTCGCCCCCAAACTCATCACCAGCAACGATGTGATAGTCGGGTCGCCAGCCGCGAAGCCGAAATTCACTCTTCACCTTCGCCGCGCTCTTGACTAGAAAGCCGGCCGTCGCGATGAAGATGGTCAGTGTGACGGTCGCCACCAAGGCTGACGCTTTGACGCCGCGCTTCGCCATGTAGATCGCGAGCGCAGCCGCCGCTGCGGCTCCCGCGACGTTGAGAAGTGGATCCCACGGCGAGACCACGCGCCCGAAGACGGACCACTGCCCCGCCTCCAGCACGATGGCGATGGCGGCCGTCACCGCGATGGCTGCGCGGGGGTGACCGGTGCGGCCCATCCCGCCGCTCCGAAGGGCGATGACCACCGCGAGGGGAGCCAGCATCAGCAGATTGACAAAGAGGTCGCCCGGGTCGGAGGGAAAGAAGAGACGCGCTTCCGGCGCGCCGTCTCGCCGCACGAACGGAGCCCACGTCAGCCAGACCGCTACGCCCAACAGCCAAACCGGCAAGCCGTAGGAGCTCACGTGTGTATGGTGTTTCTCCCGCAGCATCGGTCGGGTCCTCGAAGTTGACGGGGCGTCGGTCGCTCACGCTCGGACCGCCGGGCCAGCCATAATAAGAGCGGCTTTACCACCGGGTGGCCTGCGGCCATGAGGCGAGGAGGGTGAGTTCCGGACTTTTTCGGCTTACTCGCTCGCCTGTCCGTCTTCTAGATTCTGCGGCAGGTTGGCCGCCGCGATCGGGAAGAGCCCCTTGGCTAATAGCTCATCTGCGATCGCGACCGCGGCTGCCGCGTGCGCCGCGAGACCCGGGTGCGAGTCGTATGGCGTCGCCCACCAGCGTCGCCAGTCGCCGCCTCGCTCCGCGAACTGAACCGTTAGATCGAGCACGTGGAAGCCGACCGCCTCGGCATGAGCCGCGACCTTCGCGTGGATTTCCCGAAGCGGGTAGGTCTCGGGAGACCATGAGCCCGGGACCAGATGGGGGAAAAGAACGAGCAAAGCCGGGACCTCTCGAGAAGCGGCGGATTCGGCTATCTCACGCATCGCATCCCGGGCTTGCCGCCACCCGTGCGCGTCTTCCCGGTACAGCTCTTCAAATCGCAGGTAGGGACGCGACCCGTTGAGTAGCGCGTTCAACCTCCCCTCCAGTAGCCCCAAGAGAGCGCTCGAGGCCACGGAACCGGAACGGAAGCGCGCCGGCAGGATGCTTCGCCTCGGCATCAGCCATTCACCACCCCTTCTGGCGAGGTTCGGGCCGCTGGGCAGCGCGTCGTTGACGAAGAACTGGATTATCACGACGCTCGGTTCGAACTGCCAACCGAGGCGGCGAAGCACCTCCGCCTCGTTGGCGGTGGTATAGCCGCGCTGGGCCATGTTGATGACCTCGACGCCCCCTCCCGGAAGCCGGCGCCGGAGCTCGTCTTCTAGCAGCGCCGGCCACGTGCTGTCGGTCTTAGCTATCTTGTCTCCCCAAGTGAACGAGTCACCAAGTACCGCGATTCGACGAATCGCAGAATCGCTCTCGACCGTCTCATACCTCGATCGAAACCCGAAGATGTTGCCCGCCGATAGCGAATCGTAACGATCGCGCCACGCTGCGGTCTCATCCAGAGGCCCGAGCCGCTTTGCCACCGCCGGTGACCGTAGCACAAACTCGGTAGCCAACAGAGCCACTCCCAGCGCCGCGGCCGTCGTCATCCCCGCGAGGATCACGGCGCGAAACCTCACAGCCGCGCACCGGGCCGCAAGAATCAGTAGCGCGAGGCCACCCCAAATCAAAACAAACAACGCGGCGGAAAGGCTGAACACATGGTCGATTAAGAAAAGAAGCAACAGGATTACGACAGCCGAGATACGAAGCGACGTGTCGCTGACGGCCAAACCGACATTCTGCGCCGCCCGAGCGGCCGAGTCTCCTCCAGCTAAGAGCGCCACGCCTAGCAGCCAGGGTAAGGCAGTCACGGAGATCCAGAGCACTCGTGCCTCGTTCGGCAGCCAGAAAACGACGCCCAACGGTACGGCGAGCAGGGCCCATGCGGCGCGCAGTTCCCGCGCAGTCAGGCCGTCTTTCATCGCGCTCGAATTCAAGTGAAAACCTCGTCGTTGCCAGCTAAACCTTCACCGTACCCCAGGTCTGGCTCGCCCGGGATCGTTCGCCCGTAGCTGGCGCCGGCGGGATCCGCCCTCTCAGCCGGCTTCCCGCAACCAACTCAGACCGCGAGCCGTCCGCGCCGCTTGGAAGATTCGCGCCAAGACATTCGGATCGAGCACCCGAGAGCAGGCGATTGGCGAGTGAACGAGCCAGGCCCTCGGGGTTGAACCGCTGTGGCGTGCCTCCAACACCGGAACCGTGTTAGCGCGAGATGACGCGCCCCAAGTCGAGCGCGACTCGCCCTTTCTCTCGCGAGTCCTGGGACGGGCCCGGAGCCGGGTTTCGTGGCCCGGCCACCATCGCAAGAGACGCAATCGCAACGGATTACGGCGGTTTCCGGAGGCTCGCGGCCGATCCCTGGCCAGGAGACGATTCTGCCGCCCGGCCGTTCGTTGCATGCCCGCAGCAAATCGGGGGGCGGGCCGGGAGGCCACGTATACGTAAGCTGAATCAATCAAAAGAGTTAGGGCGTCCGGGGGGCACTCGTCTAAGTCTTGCTCTTTCAGGCCGCCGGCAATTCGGACCGTACTCAGGGAGGTTAATCGTTTGTCGACGCTGCCCAAATACATTCTCGGAATCTCGGCATTCTATCATGACAGCGCCGCCTGCCTTCTGCGGGACGGCGAGATCATCGCGGCGGCGCAGGAAGAGCGTTTCACGCGCAAGAAGGGTGATGCCTCTCTTCCCGAGAACGCCATCGCCTACTGCCTCGACGCCGGCGGGATCAAGGCCTCCGAACTTACGTACGTGGGCTTCTACGACAAGCCGCTGCTGAAGTTCGAGCGAATACTCGACACCTACAGAGGTGTGGCTCCACGCGGATTCAAGCCCTTCCTAATGGCGGGCCCACTGTGGATCAAAGAGAAGCTCTACATGGAGAAGAGCCTTCGATCCGGCCTCGGATACGAAGGCGAGATCCTCTACGCGGAGCATCACGAGTCGCACGCGGCCAGCGCGTTCTTCCCGTCACCGTTCGAGGAGGCGGCCATACTCACGGTGGACGGGGTGGGAGAGTGGGCGACGGCTACGCTCGGCATCGGTCGCGGCAACCAGATCGAGCTTCTGAAAGAGCTTCGCTGGCCGGACTCGCTTGGCTTGCTCTATTCGGCTTTCACCTACTTCACCGGGTTCAAGGTGAATTCCGGCGAGTACAAGGTGATGGGGCTGGCACCGTACGGAGAGCCGAAGTACGCGGACCTGATCCTCAGCGAGCTGATCGACCTACGGGAAGACGGCTCGTTCACGATGAACCAGAAGTACTTCAACTATCTGGCCGGCCTCACGATGACCAACGGGTCATTCGACGGGCTCTTCGGTGGCCCACCCCGCGTGCCCGAGACGAAGCTGACGCAGCGCGAGATGGACATCGCCCGCTCGGTCCAGTTCGTCTGTGAGGAGGTGATGCTGCGGATGGCGCGGTCGGCGCACCGCGAAACCGGCCTCGACAACCTCTGTCTCGCGGGCGGAGTCGCGCTGAATTGCGTGGCCAACGGCCGCATACTGCGCGAGGGACCTTTCAAGAAGCTGTGGATCCAACCGGCCGCGGGCGACGCCGGCGGCGCCCTCGGGGTGGCCCAGCTCATTTGGCACCGCCACTGCCAGAAGGAGCGTTCGGTCGTACGCGGCAAGGACAGTATGGCGGGAGCCTACCTTGGACCCGAGTTCTCAGAGCAGGAAATCGAGACCTTTCTGAAGGGCGAGAACGCGCCGTACGAACGCCTGGAGCGAGATACGCTACTCAAGCGCGTGGCCGGGATTCTCGCGGAGGGCAACATCGTCGGATGGTTCAACGGCCGGATGGAATTCGGCCCGCGCGCGCTGGGCGCTAGGAGCATTCTGGGAGACCCTCGGAACCCCAAGATGCAGGCTCAGATGAACCTCAAGATCAAGTTCCGCGAGGGCTTCAGGCCATTCGCGCCCAGTGTGCTGCGCGAGCGGGTCAACGACTATTTCGAGCTGGATGGGGACTCCCCCTACATGCTGCTGGTCGCGCCGGTGAAGAACGAGCGCCAGATCCCGATGTCGCACGAGCAGAGCAGGCTTTGGGGCATCGACAAGCTCAACATCCCGCGGTCTGATATCCCGGCGGTGACGCACATCGACTACTCGGCAAGGATCCAGACCGTCAGCAGAGAATCGAGTCCAGATTACTACGACTTGATCAAGGAATTCGAGAACCGCACCGGCTGCGCGGTGCTGGTCAACACCTCCTTCAACGTGCGGGGTGAGCCGATCGTCTGCTCACCGCTCGATGCGTACACCTGTTTCATGCGAACCCACATCGACTACCTGGTGCTGGGACCATATCTGCTCGACAAGAAATCGCAACCCGAATGGAAAGAAAAGAAAGATTGGAGGCAAGAATTCCAGCTAGACTAGGTCGAGCCGAGCTGCGGCGGTTCGGGCTGACCCTGGGCGCCGCGTTCCTGGTACTGGGCGGAATCGCCTGGTGGCGGGATCACTTACCCGTGGCCATAGCCCTCGGGTCCCTCGGCGGGACGCTCGCGTTGGCCGGCGTCATCGTGCCCGCCTGGCTATCGCCGGTGGAACGCGGCTGGATGGCGTTCGCACACGCGATATCGAAAGTCACGACGCCGATCTTCATGGGTATCGTCTACTTCGGAGTGATCACTCCGATCGGGTTGATCAGTCGAAAGCTCGGGAAGGACCCCCTGGCGCCGCACGATTCGGGTGGCGGCTTCTGGGTTTCCCGAGACATTGAGGCGGGTCAACGCGGAGACATGAAACGTCAATTCTAACCAGGGTTTCAGAGAGGTAAGATGAGCAAGCTCGCTCTGGCCCGAGAGTTTTGGGCCTTTCTTCGAATCCGGAAAAAATGGTGGTTGATGCCGATCATAATCGTGATGGTCCTCGTGGGAACGCTGCTGGTCCTGGCCGAGGGCTCGGCGCTGGCCCCGTTTATTTACACGATTTTCTAGAAGCGGTCCGTTCTATTGGCAGATCGCAGGCCCCCGGGGTGGCCGAGGCCACCCGGGGGCCTGGCCGGCACGAGTACGTCCTATGATCGTCTCAAGGACGCGTCGCGGCTTGGCACCGGCGAGGCGTGCAGAGCTGAGATCCGCGCGTGAGTTTGATGCTCGATGATATCACGGATAGCGCAAAAACCCCCGTCGCTCCCGCTTCCGACTCTCGGTGTTGTGGCGCGCGGTTTCCAAGCCGCCGTCCGCCGGTCGTCGCACGCTGGACGCCTAGAGCGCGAGGTGAGTCTTCTCTTCCCAGACACGCCGGTCGTGAGTTTTGCGACCGGGCGAGCAGCGCTCGCCAGCGCGATCCGAATCGCGCTGCGGGTGACAGGCCGGCGGCGAGTGGTACTCCCAGCCTACACGTCGTACTCCGTGGCCGCCGCGGCCGCGGCAGCTGACGCTCGAGTCTGCCTCTGCGATCTCGACCCAACAACGCTCGACTTCGACCGTGACGATCTTCGAAAGTGTGTCGATGGCGATACCGCTGCCGTCGTGCTCGGGAACCTCTTCGGCTACCCGTCGCGCGTGGACGATCTCGGATGGCTTCGCGATCGCGGTGTCATCGTCATCGACGACGCGGCACAGGCGGTCGGCGCCCTCGACCGGGGCTTGCCGGTTGGCGGTCGTGGAGACCTGGGCATATTGAGCTTCGGACGTGGAAAGTGCGTGTCTACCGGCGACGGCGGGGTGTTGCTGGTTCAGAGAGCGGATTTGCAGCCCCTCCCGGCTGAGCGACGGCCCGCCCAATCGCGCGGGTTACGTCTGTGCCTGATGGCGCTGGCGATATGGCTTTCCAGAAGCTCGATCGCGTTCGGACTGTTGAGTCGGGTACCGGGAGCGAACATCGGTGCGTCCATCTACGACCCGCATTTCGAACTGCGTGCACTGCCGCCCTCCGCCGACGGCCTCGCCTTTAACCTGGCTGAGGCCGTCCGACGCCACCAGGACACTCGCGCTCGCGTCGCGCGGATGTGGATGACGGCTCTGAGGGGAAACCGGGTCGTGACCTGGCCGGCCTCGGATTCGAGCACGCGCCCAGCCTACCTGCGCTTACCTCTCTTCGCCTCTGACGCCGAAACTCGTGAGCGCCTCGTGGCGTGCCTCTCCGAGACCGGATTCCGCTTCGTCCGGTCGTATCCGACCGCCTTAGGCGGAATCAAGCAGTTTCGGCACGCACATTGTGAAGACCGTGCCACACCGGCCGCCGACGGGATCGCGGACAAGCTCATCGCGCTCCCGTGTCACGCGGGGGTGACTCCGCGAGATATCGGGCGAGCGGTTCGTGTTTTGCACGACCCAGAGGTCAGCCGTCTGGGAAGTACCAGACCCGCCTCTCTTCGAACGGTTGGATGAAATGGCAAAAGCGACTCAGAATTTACAAGCGGAACGCGCCTTTTACGACGAGCTCTTCGGACGGAACCCACGGAACGAGCACATCACCGAAGGCTATGATGAGCTCCACGCCATCGCATTCCCCAAGGAGCCGGATGGCTGGGTGCTGGACGTCGGCTGTGGGACCGGAGGCCATGCCGTACGTCTCGCCCGTCGCGGCCTTAACGTAGTCGCCGTCGATCTCACGCTCGCAGGTGTGCGGGCGGCCCGTGACCGTTTTCTCCAGGAAGGCTTGAGGGGTGCGTTCGTCGTTGCAAACGCGGAGGCGCTGCCCTTCAGAGACCACTCTGCATCGGTGACCTGGGCGGCTCTGTTGCTCCACCACTTCCCAAGGCCCGACAAGCTGATCTCTGAGCTGGTTCGAGTGACCCGCGGTCGTCTGGCCACGCTCGAGCCCAACGCGGGCAATTTCCTCACCTGGTTTGCGATGAACGTGGTCAATCGCGTCTGGGGCATCCCCGCGATGACAAAGAACCAAGTCGCAATGCGGGCAGGGCCGCTGAAGCGGGCCTTCGATGCTCACGGCTTCGACCAGGAGGCGATTCACTATGTGCATCGACCCTGGCGTGACCGAATGGGGCTCGTGCGGCGCGCGTATAGCGGCGTTACCGCATGGCTGCCGATTCGGTTCCGTGCCAACAAGTTCTTGATCGTGTTCCGGAGACGCCCTGCATGAGCGAGCTCGCCTCGCACCCGATCGTGGTTTTTGGCGACGACTGGGCTCGACACGTATCATCGATGCAGCACGTTTTTCGACAGATCGTTACGCGCCGCAAGGTCATATGGGTCAACGGGATAGGGCATCGAATCCCGAGCCTGAGCGTTCGAGACTTGCGCCGCGCCTTCGAGAAAGGACTGGCGATGCTCGGCGGGGCGACGGCGACCGTGCGGAACGGACTCGACGGCCCGGGTCCGAGCGTCGTGGTCAACCCGCGCGTTGTACCGTGGCATAACCGGTCCGCCGCCTCCGCCTTCAACTCCTGGTCGCTGACCCGATCTGTCCGGGAAGCGCTTCGACGAATAGGCACATCGAGTCCGCCGATCCTGGTCACCGGAACTCCGCCCTCCGCTCCACTCGTCGGCCGGTTGGGGGAGGTGGCGTCCGTCTATTTTTGCATGGACGACTTTTCCCACCTTGCCGGTGTGTCGCACCGTATGATGGAGGCGTTCGAGCACAGGTTACTCGACTCGGTGGATGCCGTCGTTGCGACGGCTAGCGCCCTCACTCGATCCAAGTTACCCCGGTCCGGGGTCGCTCACTATCTGCCACAAGGCGTCAACTACGAACACTTTGCGACGGCCAGACCGGAGCCCAGCGAACTTGCCGGGCTGCCCCGTCCCTTGATCGGGTTCGCCGGTGGCGTCAGCAGCTGCTGTGATCTCGTGCTCATCCGGCGGCTTGCCGAAGCGCACCCGGCTGCGTCGGTGGTGCTCATCGGGCCGATCAATATAGACGACACGGCCGCTCTGGATCGCCCGAACATCCATCTCTTTGGGCCTCGAAGTTACCGGGATTTGCCGGCGTACGTGCAGCAATTCGACGTGGGATTGATACCGTACATCCTCAACGAGTGGACGCGAGCCGTGGATCCGCTCAAGCTGCTCGAATACCTGGCCGCCGGTGTTCCCG
>JBFJOD010000094.1:0-12803 GCA_041617795.1 Gemmatimonadota bacterium
CAGCGCAGGGTAGCCAGGCCGGGACGGGATAACCGCTGAAAGCATCTAAGTGGGAAGCCCACCCCAAGACGAGGTCTCCCAGGACTTAAGTCCTCTAAAGGTCCCCAGTAGACGACTGGGTAGATAGGCGGCAGGTGTAATCGGAGTAATCCGTTCAGCCGAGCCGTACTAATCGACCGTGTGGCTCGAAACCTCTTTCTGATACCGAATACCGCGCGCCCACCACGCCTACCTCTTGCCCACCTCAACCCTTTTTCTGACACACAGCAGCTGAAGTGTGTCCGGTGGCCATAGCGAGGGAGTCACACCCGATCCCATCCCGAACTCGGCAGTTAAGCCCCTCCGCGCCGATGGTACTGCGAGCGCAAGCCCGTGGGAGAGTAGGTCGCCGCCGGCCTCTTACAGAGACGACGCGCGTATTCCGGAGCGGACTCGCGCGTCGTTTTCTTTGGCCGCAGTTTGCTTTGAGCGCTCAACCCGGTCGCAGCCACTCAACCGGGGATTTCGTATTCAAGCAACACTCAAGACAAACGAGCTATCTTTGAGTATGACATGTAGTTGTAGGTATCATCTAAAGCGCTTAGTGTTCGCTGAATCGTGATGCTCGACGGACACCGCTGTGGCTACGTGGCCCTGGCCGGCCGCCCCAACGTCGGCAAGTCGACCCTGCTCAATGCGCTGATCGGCACGCACCTCAGTATCGTCACTCCCAAGGCACAGACGACCCGCGAGCGTGTCTCGGGTATCCTGACGACAGATCGCTACCAAATCCTGTTCATCGATGGTCCGGGATTGATCGAGCCGCGCCAGGCGCTTCAGGAATCAATGCGCTGGGCGGCCGAGGCGGCGCTAGAGGAAGCGGACGTTGTGACGGTTATCGGTGATGCGACGCGCCCGGATACAGTGCGGAGCCGCGAGCTGTTGAGCACGATCGATCGAGCGACGGCTCCGCTGATCGTGGTCGTGAACAAGTGTGACCTGGTTGACGCCGATACAGAGCATGACTTGCTGAACGGAATTCGCTCTATGGGTCATGAGGTGCTTGCGATTTCAGCACTGACGGGTAAAGGTCTCGATCGTTTAGTGGAACGAATCGTCGGATTGTTACCCGAGTCTCCGCCGCTGTTCCCAGTCGATGAGACGGCGACGCAATCGGTCCGCTTCTTCGCTCAGGAGCTGGTGAGAGAGACCTGCATGGAGGTACTTCGGGAGGAAGTACCGTACAGCGTCGCCTGCCGGGTAGAGGAGTTCCGTGAAGACAGCCAACCGGTGTATGTGCGGGTGACGGTCTTCGTGGAACGCGAAAGCCAAAAGGGTATTGTGGTCGGCAAAGCCGGGTCAACGATCAAGCACATTGGTGCGGCCGCGCGCAAGAA
Organism: Gemmatimonadota bacterium; assembly: GCA_041617795.1. Lineage (GTDB taxonomy): Bacteria > Gemmatimonadota > Gemmatimonadetes > Palauibacterales > KS3-K002 > JBFJOD01. Next base: position 1,377 of record JBFJOD010000094.1, read on the forward strand.
GATCGAGAGGCTGATCGACCAACCGGTTTACTTAGATTTGAGAGTCAAGGTTCTGGCGGGGTGGTCGCGCAAACCGGACTTCTTGCGACGGCTGGGGTATCGGGTGCCTCCACGTTCCAGAGGTGGACAGAAGAACTAATTGGTAGTAGATAGATGACATCCGGAGGGTCAATGCTCGACAAAACCTTACTTGAGATCCTGGTCTGTCCCAAATGCAACGGTGATCTGGAGTATCGCCCCGCTGAAGAGGCCCTCTTGTGCCATGCATGCCGGCTTCGCTACAATATTGAAGACGGTATCCCGGTAATGCTAATCGATGAAGCCGAATCTATCTAACTCGTTAGCCCTAGCGGGCTTGCTTGCCCTTTGGGGGACCCCCCCGGCTGCAGCTGCCCAGGAGCGGGTACTGCCGACGGACGAGCAGGGAGCGGCATCCAGTACGCGCTCCGACGATAGTCGGCGGGCCACGGAAGGGGCTCAGTTCCTGCTGATACCGGTTGGCGCTCGTGCCGTGGGTATGGGTGGTGCGGTAACCGGCATGCGGGCGATCGGTGAGCTGATCCTCTGGAACCCGGCGGGAATCGCGAGTCTGGATGAGCGCCGGCTGCTCTTCAACCACAGCGAAGCGGCCTTCGAAACGCGCAGCGAGGTTCTCTCCTTGCTTTGGCCGACCAAGTCTCTTGGCACCTTCGCGATCACTTACTATCTGGTGGACTTCGGTGATCTGCCGAGCACCAACATCGATGGGACGATTCAGGGGAACATCAACTTCAGGAATCAGGAGTTCCTTCTCAGCTTCGCCAGGCGTGTGGTTGGAGCGCTCGAGATGGGAGTCAACTACAAGCTCATCCAGATGGTGTTCCGCTGTGACGGAGTCTGCGCCGAGTACCAGTCGTTCACGCGCACCACGCACGCGGTCGATCTCGGAATGATCGTTGGGCAGCTTGCCGGATTGCCGCTCTCGGTAGGCGGCTCGATCCGTCACCTCGGCTTCGCGCTCGAAGGAGCGGCAAGCGAGGATCCGCTGCCGACACGCGTGCGAGTGGGCCTGGCCTATCAGCCGCTGTCCGCGTTCAGTGAGAATTCTGAATTCGCTCTGGCCCTGGCGCTCGATGTTGAGGACCAGTGGCGCGACCCCGGCAGACCGGACGTCATGTTTGGCTCCGAACTGGGCGTCAGAGATCGGTTCTTCCTGCGGGCGGGCTACGCCTTTATCGAATCGGGCCTTGGAGGCCCATCGTTGGGGCTGGGTCTGGTATACGACTGGTTCTACCTGGACCTGAGCCGTGGTTTCGATGACGTCAGTGCGGCGACAGGAGAGGAGGCGGTACAGGTCAGCTTCGGTGTGATTTTCTAGCGCGGCATTGGCAAGCCGTCGATTCGGGTCCTTCGCCTTCCTCCGGGAGGCATTTTTTTTGTCAGGGTGGGAAAGCATTGAACCATGGTCGATAAACAAGACATCATCCGCTTCCTGCAGAAACGTGCGCAAAGGCCGGTCCGGCTGAAGGAGATCGCGCGGGGACTCGAGGTCGGCACGCAAGAGTATGGTGGCCTCAAACGGCTCATCCGCAAGATGGAGGAAGCGGGTGAGATCTATCGGGTGCGGCGCCGACGCTATGCCTTACCGGAGAGGATTAACCTGGCGGTTGGCCGTTTGCAGGTAACGCGTGGCGGCCACGGTTTCGTGCTTCAGGAGGCCGGAGAGGCTGACGTGTTCGTTCCGGCCTCACGATTGGGCAACGCCTTCGATGGTGACCGAGTTGTGGCGCGTGTCGAACGTCGGCGAAAGGGCCAGAACCCTGAGGGCAGCGTTGTGAAGGTTCTGGAGCGTGCCCGAAGCCAGGTTGTTGGAGTGTACCGTCGGTCCGGGCGCTACGGCTACCTGATTCCGCGCGCTGAGGGGATGCGCCGGGATGTCTTCATCCCGAGCGGCGGCGGGGTGCCCGCGCGGGATGGAGAGTTGGCGGTGGCGCGAATTGTCGATTGGGGCAGCGATCATCATGACCCGGTAGGCGAGATAGTCAAGGTACTTGGCCAACCGGGCGCGCCCGGTGTGGACGTTCTGGCGATCGCGTTTTCGCACGAACTGCCATTCGATTTTCCAGCGGAAGTGGAGTCGGAGGCGGAGCGCTTGACCGGCTGGACGATTGATCCGGCAGAGTTGGCCAGACGCACCGATCTCAGGGAGAAGTTGATCTTCACCATCGATCCGGAAGACGCAAAGGACCACGACGATGCGATATCGATCGAACCGCTGGGTCCCGACCGCTGGCAAATTGGCGTGCATATCGCCGATGTCTCGCACTTCGTCACGGAACGGTCGGAGATCGATTTGGAGGCATTCCGGCGGGGCACCAGCGTGTATCTCGTCGACCGGGTGCTGCCGATGTTGCCCGAGGTGTTGTCAGGGAATATCTGCTCGCTGAAAGCCGGGGAGGACAGGCTGGCGCTGTCGGTTCAGCTGCAGATGAATGCGCTGGGTAAGGTGCTGTCCCTGGAGTTGGCCGGGACTGTGATTCGCAGTAGGGCAGCGCTGAGCTATCAGCAGGCTCAAGCGATAATAGACGGCAAAGAGACTGCCGAGGCGGGATTGGCGACGGCCCTACGTCAACTTCGAGATCTTGCTGACAGGTTGCGGAAAGCGCGCCAGCAACGCGGTGGATTGGATTTCGATCTTCCGGAGTCCAGGGTGATCGTGAACGCTGCGGGCGAGCCAACGGATGTGCAACAGTTGATGAGGCTGGAGACACATCGACTGATCGAGGAGTTCATGATACTCGTCAACGAATCGGTTGCGCGATTGGCGATGCGCCGGGCGCTGCCGTTCATCTTCAGGATCCACGAGCCCCCTGACCCGGACCGCCTGGAGCGCCTACGGGAATTCGTGGCAGGCCTTGGGTTCAGCTTGCCAAAGAATGCGCATGTTGCCCCGCGCGCACTCCAGAAACTGCTCAGTGCGGTTGAGGACCAGCCGGCGGAAGCCGTGATCTCGACCCTGGTGCTGCGGAGCATGAAGCAGGCTCGTTACAGCGCGGAACTCGCCGGGCACTTTGGCCTGGGCTCGGGGGGGTATACGCACTTCACTTCACCGATCCGGCGCTATCCGGACCTGGTAATACACCGGATCATCCGCGCCGCGATCCTGGAGGGGGCGCCGATTCGCGACTCGCTGCGCGAGGAGCTGGCCTCGGTGGCGCAACAAGCATCGTTGCGCGAACGTCAGGCCATGGAAGCCGAGCGCGAATCGGTCGACTTGAAGCGCATGGAGTACATGGAACGACACCTGGGCGACATTTTCGACGGAACGATAAATGGCGTGACTTCCTATGGTTTGTTCGTGCTTCTAGACGGTGTTTTGGCGGAAGGATTGATCCACGTCAGCCGGTTGGAAGACGATTACTACCATTACCGAGAAGAAGATCATTCGCTTGTTGGCGAGGTTCGCCGCCGCCGCTTCCGATTAGGGGATCGGGTTGCGGTGCAGGTATTAAGAGTAGACCGGGAGGCGCGGAAACTGGACCTAGCTCTGGTCGAAGGAACCGCTGGAATGCCAAATTGACGGAGTTATGGGCGTAGTGTAAGTTCAGCCGTACTGTTGGCAGGCGCTCACTTCCACATCACGCTCATGCCGCTACCACCGGTCATTGTTTACTACTCTTCCGCTGACACGGTTCCGCCGCAGGCTTTGAATGGCCACGTGGCTGAGCGGGGTTGTAAGCTCATCAAGGTAGAGGCAGCCAAGGAAGTCGTAACTTTGGTTCACCGTGGCCATCCGGCGCTCGTCGTGCTGGACGGGGACGGCCAAGTGGATGAAGTGTGCGAGCTGATCAGGACGCTCAGGGCGGACCCCTTCAGCGCGATCGTCCCGGTGATCGTCTGGTCGGAATCGAGTGACATCTCGCGAATCGACAGCATTCTCGAGGCGGGTGCCGACGATTTGCTAAAGGGTGCGATGCCTGAGCGCGAGAAGTCGTTGCGCTTAAGCAGTGTGGTGCGGCGGGCAGAAAGGGACGTAGGTGTCCACCCGACGACGCGGTTGCCAGGCACGGCGATGATCGAGCGCGACATCGCAACTCGCTTGCAGGCCAGCGAGGATTTTGCGGTCTGTTACGCCGATATCGATAACTTCAAGGAATTCAATGACCGTTACGGCTACACTCACGGCGACCGGGTCATATTCCTTGTCTCGAAGGTTCTGCGAGATGTCGTCAAGGCGTTCGCACCCGCGGGTTTTATCGGACATATCGGCGGTGACGACTTCATCTTCAACGTCTCGTTGGACATCTTCGAGACGTGTTGCCGCGAGGTGATCTCGATATTCGACACCTTGATACCGTATCAGTACTCAGAAGAAGATCGATCCGCCGGGTTCTTCTGGGGAAAGGATCGTCGAGGGCAGCTTCACCGAATCCCGCTGATGACGCTGTCGATCGGGGTCGTCACCAACCACAACCGTAGCTTCTCGCACACCGCTCAGGTCGGCGAGTTGGCCACGGAGATGAAGGCATACGCGAAGACGAAGCAGGGCTCGATATTCGTCGTGGACCGAAGGCACACGCAGCGTGAAGGCCGACCGCCCCTGCTGACGAGACGACCTAGAGAACCGATGGAAGAAAAGACATGAACGCCTCGTGCCCGCAATGCAAGACGGTGTTTCGAGTCGATCCGCGCAAGGTTCCTGCCGAGGGAGTCAGAGCGCGCTGCTCGGTCTGCGGCGGCGTCTTTGAGGTCGTCGCCGAGGGCAAGGCAGCGGCGCCGCGACCAGCCGTCGCAGCGACAGCCCGAGACACTCCACCGCGCGGAGTGCAGGCGGCCGCCTCGGCTGTGGCGCCCACTCCGCCCGTTGCGCCGCCAGCAGCGACCGAGTCCGCCGAGACCCAGCGCATTGATGTGCCTATACGCACCCAGCCCGAGGCACCCGCAGCACCGCCGGCACCGGCAGCCCCGAGCGCTGCGGGTCCGGCCCGGCCGGGGGCGCTACCGTTCGGCCAGACCAACCCGGAAGTTCGGGCCCGACGACTGGCCCGGGCCCTGATCTCGGACGTGGCCGCCTATCACCCGGAACGTCAGGAGATGGGTCTGCGTGAGGGGCGGTTGAAGGAGTTGTTCCAGGAGGAGCTCAAGAAGTCGTGGCAGGAGTACGTTGACCAGGTCGGGATCGAGGTTGCCCGCAGCACGCCGTATTTTCGCGATGCGCTGAACGAGATTCTCGCCAAGGGCAAACGGGTGTTCTGAAGGCTGAGTGAGGGCTTGACGCTGAAAGCAGCGGGCTGGCAGGCGTGGGGGGACATTGGGGGACTCAGGTTGACCGCTCGCGGGTGGTGCGAATACTTTAGGTATTGGCCGAAACGAAGTATGGGCCGTCCGGTCGGGCGGCCTTATTGCTTATTACGGCTCGACTTAGGCTATCAGGCGTAAGTGGAGCCTCAACTGTGAGGTAGATCGAGATGGCCGTCATCTTGGAGCTCGACGCGCTCAAAGAATTGCGCGGGCGTATTGCGGAGCTCAGGGGGTATCTTTGACATAGACAGTAAACGCTCGCGGATTTCCGAACTGGAACGCCAGTCGGCGGCTAGCGGTTTTTGGGAGGATGCGGATCGCGCCCGCGCCACGATGCAGGAGCTCAACGACCTGAAGGGTTGGCTCGAACCCTGGGATGGGGTCGACAAACGGGCGAGCGAACTGGTTGAACTGGGCGAAATGATCGAGTCGGAGCCCGATTCGGGAATGGAAGAGGAGTTCCGCGCAGAGGTTGAGGAGCTGGAGCGTGACGTGGAGAACCTCGAGTTCCGCAACATGTTGCGTGGCGACGACGCGGAGCGTGACGCGCTGGTCACCATCCATCCCGGTGCCGGGGGAACCGACTCGCAGGACTGGGCCGAGATGCTGATGCGGATGTACACGCGCTGGGCCGAGGCTCACGACTTCACGGTGGAGGTACTCGACCTGGTGCCAGCCGACGAAGCCGGGATCAAATCCGCTACGCTGGAAGTAAACGGGAAGTTTGCGTACGGGTATCTGCAAGCCGAGAAGGGGGTGCACCGTTTAGTGCGCATCTCACCGTTCGATCAGCAGGCGCGGCGTCATACGTCCTTCGCGTCAGTGTTCGTCTATCCGGTTGTGGATGACGCAGTCGAAGTTGATGTGAACCCGGAAGACCTGCGCATCGACACGTATCGGGCGTCAGGCGCGGGCGGCCAGCACGTGAACAAGACCGACTCGGCCGTTCGCATTACCCATGTTCCAACCGGGATCGTGGTCTCGTGCCAGCAGGAACGAAGCCAGCATCGTAACCGCAACACCGCGATGAAGATGCTGCGGGCGGCACTGTATGACCTGGCGATGGAGAAGCGGCGCGAGGAGCGAGAGAAGATCGATGCGTCAAAAACCGAGATCGCCTGGGGCAACCAGATTCGGTCGTATGTGTTCCAGCCGTACACGCTCGTCAAAGACCACCGCACGGACATCGAACAGACGGACGTGCAGAGGGTGATGCAGGGCGACATCGATCCGTTCATCATCGGGTTCCTCAAACGTCACGGGGCTCAAACGGCATGACGGAAACTGGGGAAGCACAACACGTCATCAGGGCCCGCCACGAGAAACTGGAGCGGCTGCGCCAGCTGGGCATCGAGCCGTATGCCTATCGTTATGAGGCCAACAGCTCGGCGAAGGCGGCGTTGGCCGGCTTCGACGAGAATCCGGACGCGGCTTCCAAGCGACTGGCCGGCCGGCTACGGTCGCTGCGCCCACATGGCAAGACGACCTTTGGCCACCTGGAGGATCGGACCGGCAAGATACAGGTCTATTTCCGTAGCGACGTTCTGGGAGAGCCGGCCTACGAACTCGTGCAGCTTCTCGATCTTGGCGACTGGGTCGGCGTCGAGGGCACGCTGTTCCGCACCCGAACGGGTGAGGTCACGCTACGCGTCGATGACTTGAGGCTGTTGGCGAAGACCGTACGGCCGCTGCCGTATGGCAAAGAGGAGAGCAGCGAGGGCGGTGATTCCGTCGTTCACGGTGGCTTCGCCGATGTCGAGAGTCGCTACCGGCAGCGCTACGCCGATCTGGCCGTACACCCCGACGTGAGGTCCGTCTTCATGACGCGGACGCAGGTGATCCAAGAGATTCAGCGATTCCTCGACGAGCGCGACTTCGTGCATGTGGAGACCCCGATCCTCCAGCCGATTTACGGCGGAGCGACGGCCCAGCCCTTCAAGACGTACCACCGGGCGTTAGACACCGAACTGTATCTGCGTATCGCCGATGAGCTGTATCTGAAGCGGCTGATCGTCGGCGGATTAGAGCGCGTGTATGAGATCGGAAAGGTATTCCGCAACGAGGGCATCGATCGTACGCACAACCCCGAGTTCTCGATGCTAGAATTGTATCAGGCCTACGCGGACTACGAGGACATGATGGACTTGACCGAAGCGCTCGTTCATCACGTCGTCTTGGCCGTGAGCGGATCCTCGCGTGTCAATTATCAAGGCGATGAGCTCGAGTTCAAACCGCCCTGGGCTCGTGTGGGCTGGTTCGAGGCACTGGAACGTTACGGATCGTTGTCGCCCTCCGACCTGGAGGGGACGGGGCTGCGAGATGCCGCGTTGGACGCGGGGGTCGAGGACGCCGATAACAAGGGGCGGGCGGCACTGCTGGATGGGCTTTTCAAGGTCAAGGTCGAGGCGCGCTTGACCGGTCCGATCATCGTTTACGACTACCCGGTCGAGTTGAGCCCGCTGGCCAAACGCAAGCGGGGAAGTACGGGAGGTTTGACGGAGCGGTTCGAGGTCTTCGTCACGGGACGCGAGATCGCCAACGCTTTTAGCGAGCTGAACGACCCGTTCGAACAACGGCAGCGCTTCGAGGAACAGGTTCGGATGCGCGAGGATGAGGGTTGGGAGGAGGCGCACCAGGTGGACGAGGACTATCTCACCGCGTTGGAATACGGGATGCCGCCAACCGGTGGAATGGGACTAGGCATCGATCGCCTGGTAATGGTGCTGACTGACCAGGCGTCGATCCGTGAAGTCATCCTCTTCCCGACTCTAAGGCCAGAGTAGGAAGAATGGCGCTAGAATTCTACCTTGCCTCACGTAACCTTTCGGCGCGCAGTTCGTCTCGCTTTCTCAGCCTGATTACGATCATCGCCATCGGCGGGATCTGCGTCGGAGTGATGGCGCTGATCGTGGTGACCGGTGTGATGACCGGTTTGCAGACAGAGATACGCGACCGCATTCTGGGCACGAACCCTCATATTATGGTGCTCACATTCGGCGAGGGATTGCGGGTGGACGATTGGGTGGTGCCGCTGGAAAAAGCTCGCGCTGACCGCGACATCACCGTCGGCGAGCCGTTCGTCTACAGCGACGCTCTGATCTTCCAGGATGTGAATTATCAGCAGGGTGTCGCCTTGCGAGGCATTACGTCTGAAGCCGCGGCCCGCTTGTCAGATCAGTTGCTGGTCGGGGACTGGGACTTCGACGCGACCGATTCGGGTTTGCCGGGCATCGTGCTGGGATTCCGCTTGGCCGAGCGCCTGATCGTGTATCCAGGTGACACGGTGAGCCTGGTAACCGGACAGGGCGCTGAGCTCACGCCTGCGGGTTTCATTCCCAAGTTCAAGAAGTTCGAAGTTGCCGGGTTGTTCAAGAGCGGCATGTACGAGTATGACAGCCAGATGGGATACATGTCGCTTTCCGCCTCCCAGGACATGCTGGGTCTTGGGGGCGCCGTGACGGGATTGGCACTCTGGGTTCGCGACCCGTGGTCGGCCGACGTGGTGGCGGAGCGGCTCGAGAGCGAGTTGGGTTACCCGTACACACTGCGGGACTGGAAACGGCTGAATGAAGGGCTGTTCTCGGCGTTGAAGCTCGAAAAGATGGGCATGGCACTGATCCTGCTACTAATCGTCTTGGTCGCCGCGTTCAACATTGTGTCGACCTTGATCATGGTCGTGGCAGACAAGACGCGCGAGATCGGTATCCTGCTGTCGATGGGAATGACCCCGCGCCGGATCCTCAAAGTGTTCACCCTGCAGGGGTTGATTATCGGGATAGCGGGGACTGTGCTGGGTCTGACGGGCGGATTGGCGCTGGCTTGGGCGATTGACTACTTCGGCTTGATCTCACTGCCGGGTGACGTGTATCTGATCAGCGAGATCCCGGTGATTCTGGATCCGTTGGATTTAGCGATCATCGTGGTCGGCAGCGTCTTGATATCGTTTCTGGCCACGATCTACCCCTCGCGACAGGCGGCGCGGCTGACGCCTGTGGAGGCGATCCGTCATGAGTAGCCCCACGCCAGCGGCGCCGGCGTCAGGGGACCACGTGTTGGTGGCGAAGGGCCTTTTCAAGTCGTTCAAAGACAGCGACGGGTCCGAGCTGCCGATTCTCAAAGGCGTCGATCTCGAGGTCGGATCCCGAGAGGTCGTGGCCGTCGTGGGGGCTAGCGGCGCTGGGAAGAGCACTCTCCTGCACCTATTGGGTGGCCTGGACCGGCCGACGGCTGGCGAAGTCTTCCTCCGGGGTCGTCGCCTCAGCGATCTGGACACTGACCGGCTGGCCGAGGCGCGTAACCGCTTAGTTGGCTTTGTCTTCCAGTTCCACCACCTGTTGCGTGAGTTCAGCGCGCTTGAAAATATCATGATGCCCCTGTTGATTGGTGATATAGAGCGCGCTCCGGCCCAGTCGCGGGGGGAGTCGCTACTGCGGGCGGTAGGCCTCGAGCGGCGGGCGGGCCATAAGCCGCCTCAACTTTCGGGTGGGGAGCGGCAAAGGGTGGCGGTGGCGCGCGCCCTGGCTAACGATCCGTTAGTCCTGCTCGCCGATGAGCCGTCCGGCAACCTGGATAATCAGACCGCCGCAGGGTTGCACGATCTGTTGTTCCGTCTGCGTGACGAGCGAGACTTCGCGGTGGTGCTTGTCACCCACAACCAGGAGTTCGCCCGCCGGGCCGATCGCATGCTATGGCTGCAGGACGGCCGGCTGAATCCCGTCGCGCTGTCAATGACGGAGCATGAGGCGATACCATAATGCTGTGCAACAACTGCCAGAAGAACGAAGCTGAGGTTCACCTGACCCAGATCGTCGATAATGAGATGACAACGGTGCACCTCTGCCCAGCTTGTGCGGCTGACAAAGGGCTTGACGCGGGAGGGGGCTCCAAGAACCTGCCGTTGACGGATTTCCTGGCGCAGATGGGAAAGGCCGCGATGGCGGAGGACGAAGCGGCGGGAGTCGGGCCGTGTACGTACTGCCATACGACGGTCGACGACTTCCGGAGAAGCGGCCGACTCGGCTGTCCCCATTGTTACAGCATCTTTGAGACACAGCTTCGGGGGATCCTGCGCAGAATCCATGGATCAACTTACCATTTGGGCAAAGTGTACGTGCCGCCGGCCAGTGAGGCCGCCGAGCGCAGCACACGACTGGCGGGTCTCCGCCGCAAGCTTCAACGAGCGGTGGAGGCGGAGGATTTCGAGCGGGCCGCGATGATTCGCGACCAGATACGGGAGCTCGAGACGGTAATCGACGCATGAAACGGTATGATCTGAGAGCGATGCCGAACTTCGGGCTGGGTTGGCTGGACGCCAGTGGCCCGGACAGCGACATCGTCCTCTCGACGCGGGTGCGCATCGCGCGCAATCTCCAAGGCTACCCGTTTTCGGTGCGCGCCAAATCCGCGGATCGCACGGCCGTGCTCGCCACCGTTCGTGATGTACTCGGGCGGATCGAGCCGCTGTCCGATGGCGTCATCGTCGAGCTGGAGTCTCTCGATTCGCGCGGCAAGCAGGTGCTGCTGGAACGACACCTCGTCAGTCGCGAACTCATTGGTGCGGATGGGCGCGAGACTGTCACGGCAGCTGCTCTCGTTGCTGCCGGACGCGAGCCATTAGGTCTAATGGTGAACGAGGAGGATCACCTGCGGCTGCAGAGCCTGACGAGCGGCTTCAATCTGCGGCAGACTTGGCGGTTGGTCGACACACTGGACGAGGACCTGGGAAGTGAGTTACCGTTCGCTTTTCATCATGAGTTTGGACATCTGACTTCGTGCCCGACGAACTGTGGAACGGGCCTGCGCGCCTCCGTCCTGATCCACTTGCCGGGGTTGGTGCTGACGAAGGAAATCAACAAGGTTCTTCAGGGCATCACTCAGGTTGGCCTGACGTTTCGCGGTCTGTACGGCGAAGGCTCGGAGGTGATTGGAAACCTGTTCCAGGTATCCAATCAGACAACACTCGGCAAGAGTGAGGACGACCTGATCGATCACCTGCAGAAAATCGTCGGCCAGGTGATCGAATACGAGCGGCAAGCACGGTCAGTATTGTTGCGGGATGCTCCCGCCGTCATCGAGGACAAGGTTTGGCGAGCTTACGGGCTGTTGAGGCACGCGCGTTCTTTGAGTTTCGATGAGATGATGAACCTG
>JBFJOD010000095.1:0-12579 GCA_041617795.1 Gemmatimonadota bacterium
CGAAGAAGCCCAGTGCGAAGTACTCGATGCCGAGGACGCGCCGGATGGTGCGGGATCGCGCACCCAACGTCTTGAGTAAGACCGACTCGCGCGTTCGCTGGTAACGGGAGGTGGCGATGGCGCCGATCAGGATCACGAGCCCGCTGGCAACACTGAACAAGGCCATGAAACGTATGGCCAGCGCGACTTTCCTCAGCACGGAATCGATCGCGTCGAGCAGGGTCGTCAGATCGATGGCGGATACGTTCTGGTAGGCGAGAACCAGGTCGCGCTGGATCTCGGCGCGTTGCGTCGCATCATCGGCGCGAGTCAGAACGATCATACTCTGTGGCGCGTCATCGAGAACTCCCGGTTCGAATACCGCAAAGAAATTTGGCTCAAAACGCGCCCAATCGACCCGACGTACACTGGTGATCTCCGTCTCGACCGGTACACCCTGAATGTCCCAAGAGATTCGATCACCGACCCAGACGTTCAACTCCTCGGCTATACTCTCCTCGAGCGATACACGCGGTGTCGACAGCAGCGTGTCGCTGTCGGCCCCATTCCCGGTTACGAACCAGTTGCCGGCGATTATCTGCTCGGAGCCAACCAGTGAATCGCGGTAGGTGTGCCGATACTCGCGCAGCAGGGCCCAGCGCGGCACGCGTGGACCGATCGTGTCGGCCAGAATCTCCTCGATTCGCCGATCGCCGAGCTTGGCGATACGCGCCGGGACGATGGGCGTGCTTTGGAGAAGTGGAGCGTCATGCCGTTTCAAGACGTCGTCCACGCCCATCTGCTGGTCCAGTTGAATGTCAAAGATCAAGAGGTTGGGTCGATCGGGACGCGTTTCTCGCAGGATCTGATCGAGCAGGTTACGCTGGACGACGTACAGCGTCGCGATCAGAAACACGCCGAAACCCACGGCAAGTGTGATCGCGAATGTCTGATTGTGCGGGCGAAACAGATTTGCGACGCCTTGCCGTAGCTCGAAGCTGGCACGGCGCGGGAAGAAACGCCGCGTCAGGCGCATCAGCAAGAACGCCGTCAGACCCAACCCGGCCATGGCGATAGCGATGGCCACGGCAAATGCAAGACCGATTTCCACCTCGGGTGCCTGCCACACGGCCAGCGCCACTAGACTGATCACCAGCACCGCATAGGTCGCGATCCGCCACGGCTCGAATCTGCGCCGGGCCGTTTCGAAGTCGCGTCTCAGCGCGCGCAGCGGCGAGACATCCTTGATCCGCAACAGTGGCAGCAGCGCGAATATCAACGCGACCCAGACGCCGATGCCGAGGCCGGTCAGGATCGCCACCCAAGCCAGTCGGAAGGGGACATCCAGCGGCAAGAAGTCACTGACAACCAGTGGCAGAACGGCCTGAACGGCGACGCCAAGCACGACGCCAGCGCCCGCGGCGCCCAGCCCCATCCCTGTCGCTTGCAGCAAATAGATCGCAAACGCCTGTCGCTGACGCGCCCCCAGGCAGCGGAGCACCGCGACCGTATCCAGCTTGTCGCTGACGAAAACGTGAACGCCGCTGGCTACGCCGACGCCGCCGAGCAACAACGCCACCAAACCTACGAGACCCAGGAAGCCACCCAGACGATCGAGGCCGGCGCCAAGGTCTTCCTCGTACTCCTCCGCCGTTGTAGACCAGACTCGGTTCGCCTCCAGAAGCGAGTCGTTGGCCTCCACCAATCGCGGCGCCTCAGCTACGTCAGCGAATTTCAAATAGGCGCGATAGAGGGCCACGCTGCCGGTACGTAGCAGCCCCGTCTCGGATAGGTAGCGGTCGGGGATGTACACCCGCGGTCCGATCGCTGAGCGCAGGCCGATCTCGCCGGGCACCGTCGCCACCGTTCCGGCGATCACGAACCGCGCGCCACCGATCGCCAGAGTGTCGCCCAAACCCGCCTCGAGCTGCACCAACACGGCGGGATCGACCAGGGCATTTCGGCCATCCCGGAACGACTGCCACAAACCCGCCGGCTCCGTGTCGATGGTGCCGTAGTACGGATATCCCCCGGAGGGCGCCTGGACCTGGACCAGCCGCGTCAGGCCAGAGCGTGTGGCTAGCGCCATCGATGGGAACATAGTAACCCGTGAGATCGCCGTGCCATCCGCCTCCGCGCTGGCCAGTAGGGCCTCGATGTCGGGAGAATACGGCCAGCGGCTTCCCAGCCGCAGATCGGCGCCGAGCAAAGCGCGGGCCTGATCGGTGACCGCATGGGTCACATTTGCCCGGAAAGAATTGATGGCGACCAGCGCGGCGACCCCCAGCGTGACCGCCACCGTATAGAGAAACAGCCGGCGACGCGTTGAACGGCTCTCGCGCCGCGCCATCCTCAGGCTGAAACGCAGGCTCACGATGAGGCAACCACCTCGTCACTCGCGACGCGCCCGCCGGCCAGGCGTACGATCCGCCCGGCGCTGCCGGCCAGCTCGGTGTCGTGAGTGACGAGCAACAGCGTCGTCCCTTCCTCATGGTTGAGCCGCACCATCAGATCGATCACGCGGCGGCCGGTATCGACGTCGAGATTTCCGGTCGGCTCGTCGGCCATGAGAATCTTAGGCCGGTTGGCGAAGGCCCGCGCCATACTGACACGTTGCTGCTCGCCGCCGGATAGTTGGGCCGGGTAGTGGTGCATGCGCTCGACCAGGCCGACTCGCGCCAGAAGTTCGCGGGCTCGCGCTTCGGCACCGGCGCCGTTTCTGGCCGCGCCCAGTAGCTCGATCGGCACCAGCACGTTCTCCAGCGCCGTCAGCGTTGGGATCAACTGGAAACTCTGGAAGACGAAGCCTACCTTTTCGGCTCGCAGGACCGCACGCTCGTCTTCGCTCAGCTGGCTGAGGATCTGGCCGTCCAGGCTGACATAGCCGGCCGACGGCAGGTCGAGGCCGGCGAGCAGGCCGAGCAACGTGGTCTTGCCGGAACCGGAGGGTCCGACGATGGCGACCGCGGCGCCGGCTTCGATCTCCAGATCGATGTCGCTCAAGACGACAAGCGGTCGGCCGCCACTCATGTAAGTTTGGGAAAGTCCCTTAGCGATGATCATAGCTCGAAAGATACTCGTCTCTGGCCTGCTCGCACTGGCTATGGCCTGTGGGAGTGAAGAGGATTCGCGTGTTCTACGCACCACCGCCTCGGAGGTTTCAACCAGCGATGCGACGGTCCCGGCGATTCTGTTCGTCGGGACGAGCCTCACGGCGGGCTACGGCCTGGCGTCCGACGAATCCTACCCCGCGCTGATCCAGAGCAAGGTCGACTCCGCCGGGCTGAGCTTCCGGGTCGTGAACGCCGGCGTCAGCGGCGAGACCTCGGCGGGCGGTCTCAGGCGGATCGATTGGCTGCTGAGGCAGCCCGTTGCGGTGCTGGTGCTGGAACTGGGCGCCAACGACATGCTGCGAGGGCAGGACGTTGGCGCGATGCGCAAGAACCTGCAACAGATCATCGATCGCACCGTCGCGGCACACCCGGACGCGCGGATCGTCATCGCCGGAATGAAGGCGGCGCCCAATCTGGGTCAGGAATATGTTAGCGAGTTCGAGTCGTCCTTTTTGGAGCTGGCAGAGGTTAACCGTGCTGCCTTGATCCCGTTCTTGCTCGACGGTGTGGCCGGGGTGCCGGAACTGAATCAGGCCGACGGCAACCATCCGACGGCCGAAGGTCAGCGGCGATTGGCGGAAAACGTCTGGAAGACCCTGGGCCCGCTGCTTCGCGAGGTTCCGGCCGGGGCCGAATCGGCCCGTTGAGCGTTCCCGAATGACAGGAGGTGGTGATGGCTAGTCTCGCTGGACGTGCAGCTCTCGTCACGGGTGGAAGCAAGGGTATCGGACGAGCGATCGCCGCATCTCTGGCTGATGCCGGTGCGGACGTCGCCCTTTGTTCACGCAACGGCGGAGAGGCCGAACGCGTGGCCGCGGAACTGGCCAGCAGTGCCGCCGGCCGTGTGGTCGGCATCGGCGGCGACGTTCGCAAGCTGGATGATGTGAGGAAGCTAATCGCCCAAACGGTCGAACGCTTCGAGGCCTTGGACATCCTGGTGGCGAACGCCGGGGTCGGCGGCGGTTTCGGGTCGGTCGATGAGATCACACCAGAAAGCTGGCACCAGGTCATCGATACCAACCTCACAGGCGTCTATTACTGCTGCCACGAGGCGGTGCCGGAGATGAAGAAGCGAGGCGGCGGCTGGATCATCACGATCGGCAGCCTGGCCGGTCGCTACGCCTTCGCCGGCGGCACCGCCTATAACGCCTCGAAGTTCGGGCTGTTGGGCTTTACGGAAGCGCTCATGCTGGACGTGCGCGATCATGGGATCCGCGTCAGCTGCATCATGCCGGGCACCGTGGACACTTACTTCAACGAGAAGGCACCCAGCGGTGAATCGTGGAAGCTGGCTCCGGCGGACGTGGCCAGGGTCGTGCTGCAGCTGGTGGAGCACGAAGATCGCTCGCTACCGAGCCGCGTAGAGCTGCGTCCGTCGCAGCCGAAACGAGGTTGATGGTCAACTTCGGTCTAGACATTCGGAATGCGATGACCGCTCGCTACTTCATCGGCACGCAGGGATGGTCCTATCCCGATTGGTCAGGACCCTTCTATCCCCAGGGCACAGCCAGCTCTCGCTTCCTGACCGTGTACGCGAAAGCGTTCTCCGCTGTTGAAGTCGACAGCTCGTTCTATGCCGTCCCACCCGCCTCCCACTTCAGCGGCTGGCAGGAGCGCACGCCCGCAGCGTTCCGCTTCGCCCTCAAGTTACCCGGAGAGCTGACGCACGAACGGCGGTTGCAAGGCGGCGCTGAGGTGCTAGAGACGTTTTGCAAGCGGGCGGAACTGCTCGGTGAGAAGCTCGGCGTGATCTTGATCCAACTACCTCCCGACTTCACCACAGTGGAGCGGCCGTCATTAGAGTCGTTCCTGAAGCGGCTACCGGCGGGCTTCCGCTTTGCCGTGGAGTTCAGGCATGCGGACTGGCTGGATCAGCAGACTCTGGACTCGCTGCACCGTGCCGGAGCTGGGCACGCGCTATCCGACGGACCGTGGATCGCTCGGGAACGAGCGATGGAGTGGTCGGCCAAACCGACGGCGGACTTCGCCTACTTTCGCTGGCTGGGCGACCGGCCACACCTGACCGGCTACACGCACCGGCAGCTTGACCGGGCGGCCGAGATTCGCGGTTGGGCGGAGGTTCTCAAACGGCTGGCGAGCGAGGTCCGTGAGATTTACGGTTTCTTCAACAACCACTACGAGGGGCACTCGCCGGCTAGCGCGCGACGGTTACTGCGGCACTTGGGCGAACCGGTGACCGATCCCGACGACTTGAATCCACAGCTTTCGCTGTTCTGATGATCGCCGGGCTCATTCCGGATCATCGGAGGAGTGAAGGTGAACAAGCTTCCACACACCATCCTTCTTCTCGTAGATCTCTGTCCAGCGGCCGCTTCGCCGGTGGACGGCCGCACCGTGGCGAGCTTCCAATTTGTATCGCGAGGCGATCCAGCCGATCCGATCATCCTGCCGTTCGTCAACACGCACGATCTGATCAGACGTGCGAAGCTTGAAGCCAGTGAAAGCCTGGCGCACAGGAGTGAAGCTTTCGAGGAATGTCTGCAAGTTGCGAAAGGCTGGCGGCGGGATCGTGTCGAAGATATAGCAGTCGCGTTCGTAGATTTCGCCCAACGCGCCTAAATCGAACTCGTTCCACGCTCTTACGTGCTCATTGTGGCGTTCGAGAAGCCGCTCTTTTTCTCTGTCTTCCATGGCAGCGCTTGCCTCTGAATCCGAAATCCCGGCCAACTAGACCTCCTAGGCGAGTAGGCGACGGCTAGCTGCTGTCGTCCGCTTACCGACAAGTCATAGCGCTTCTGGCCATACCAGTGCAAGGGCACTTGCCAGACGGCGTCCGTCACTCTACTAGTCTTCCCGGCTGGTCATGGATCTTGCAAGGAGGGAGAGAACTCATGCTCAAGGTCGGCGACAACGCGCCGGATTTCAAGTTGCAGTCCGATTCAGGCGAAACAGTGAGTCTATCAGGTCATCGCGGCAAAAAGGTCATCCTCTATTTCTATCCCAAAGACAATACACCGGGCTGCACGACCGAGGCGTGTGAGTTTCGCGATAGACTTCCTGACATCCAGAGCGAAGGAGCAGTTGTGCTGGGAGTGAGCCCGGACGGCATCAAGTCACATGCAAAGTTCAGGGACAAGTACCAGCTGACGTTCCCGCTGTTGTCGGACCCCGATCATGCGGTCGCCGAGGCTTACGGGGCCTGGGGCGAAAAGAAGATGTACGGCAAGACTTACGAAGGAATACTACGCACCACTTTCTTGATCGATGCGAAGGGCAAGGTCCAGCAGATATTCGAGAAGGTGAAGGCGAAAGGCCACGCGGATCAGGTGCTCGAGGCGCTGGGCGGCTGAGCGGTCGGCTTTCGTCAGCCGCTTTCTTCCAAGACGTTCCGCACGGTCTCGGCGTCGGCCGCCGCGTACCCGGATAGAGTGATTTCCTCGATCCGCGTCGCGCCCTGCGCGATGTAGCTGCGGATCGTGTCGATCATGATCCGGGCCGCCTCCGCGATCGGGAAACCGGCAACGCCGGAGGCGAGGATCGGAAAAGCGATCGTCCGGACGCCACGATCGTCGGCCAGTTGAAGTGAGTGGCGGGTCGAACCCGCGATGGAAGCGCGGCTGGCCGGCTGGTCGCCCATGGCGGCGGCGTGGATCACGTAACGCGCGGGTAGGTCGCCGGCACCGGTTATCGCAGCTTCACCCACCTGGATCGGCCCGTGCTGGTTGCATTCGCGCTGGATCGTGGGTCCACCCTTGCGGGCGATGGCGCCCGCCACGCCGGCGCCGAGCAGCAAGTGGTTGTTGGCTGCGTTCACGATGGCATCGCCCGGGAACTCGGTGAGGTCTCCCTGCTGGACGACGATCCTCGTGGTTCTTGCCATGTCGTCCTCCCTGATCTCGAGCCGTTGGGGTTGGCTGCGCGCCCAGCGCGCTGTGCTATATTACGGGTGTAAGAGAATGTGCGGCTAGACTGGTGCTTGGCTGCGTGCAGATTCAGCGCTTGGAGGCGGCAGATGTTGAAGTTCACCGATAAAGCCAGGGAGCGGGTTCATTCGTTCATCCAGAACGAAACAACTCCGGTAGCCCTGCGAGTCTCGGTCCAGCCGGGCAGCCCGCTGGCGCCGCAATACGAGCTGAGCCTGGTCGAGGAATGGGACCAACAGCCTGGCGATTCCGTGGTGGATGCCGGTGGGTTCAAGGTCTACATCGACGGCGACAGTGTCGAGAAGCTTGAGGGTGCGACGGTCGACTGGATCGAAAGCATCCATGGCGGCGGCTTCCAAGTCGAGAATCCAAATGTCAAACCCATTGGATCGGAACCACCCAGCGGTGAGCTGGCGGAGCAAATCGCGCAGGTGATTGAAACGCGTATAAACCCGGCGGTAGCGATGCACGGCGGGCGCATCGGTTTGGTGGACGTGCGTGACAACGTCGTGTTCGTCCAACTTGCCGGCGGCTGTCAGGGCTGCGGCATGGCGACCGTGACGCTCAAGCAGGGTATCGAGAAAATGCTGAAGGAAGCCTTCCCGCAGATCGTCGAGGTCGTCGACGTGACCGATCACGCGGAGGGCTCGAACCCCTATTATCAAGCTTCCAAGTAGTGACAAGTACCTTAAGTCGTCGCGGGTTCGTCTCAACAATCGCCGCCTGTCTACCGGGCGCCCTGTTTAGCGATGCCGGTTCGCTCTTCGCCGGTGACCACAACTCCGTGCGGGACGAACGGTTGTTCAGCATTTCGCTGGCGCAATGGTCCCTGCACCGGGCACTCAACGCCGACGAGCTTGATGCTCGTGACTTTGCCAAGACCGCGCGCCGTGACTTCGGGATCGATGCCGTGGAGTACGTCAACACGTTCTTCAAGCACAATGCCGAGGACCGCGCCTACCTCAGAGAGCTGAAAAGCCGCGCCGCCGACCATGGCGTCCGGAGCCTGCTCATCATGATCGATGATGAGGGGGCGATCGGCGATCCCGACGAGTTCGGGCGGACTCGCGCCATCGAAAACCATTACAAATGGGTGGAAGCAGCTAGGTACTTGGGCTGCCATTCGATTCGGGTCAACGCTCATTCCCGTGGCACGCCGGCCGTCCAGCACGAATTGGTCGTCGATGGCCTACGCCGATTGACGGAATTTGCCGCGGAGAGAAGCGTGAATGTCGCGGTCGAAAACCACGGCGGCCTCTCTTCAGACGGGGCCTGGCTGGTCAAAGTGATCAAAGCAGTCGACCACCCACGCTGCGGCACCTTGCCGGACTTCGGCAACTTCCAGATCGCCAGAGGTGTGACGTACGACCGCTACCTGGGCGTGGCGGAGATGATGCCATACGCAAAGGCGGTCAGCGCTAAGTCGAACGATTTCGATGACTTGGGCCGGGAACGCAACACCGATTTCACTCGGATGATCCAGATCGTGCTCGATGCGGGGTACCGCGGCTACATCGGTATCGAGTACGAAGGTGAAAAGCTGAGTGAGCGGGAAGGGATTCTCACAACCAAGCGGCTGTTGGAGCGGGTGCGATCGGAGTTGGCGCCGCGATACTTACCGTAAACTCAAACTCTTCTTAACCTTCCTTTCCTGTTGTCCGCGTAGGCTTAGTCGGCTGGCACGGCCGGTCCCGACATTCCTATATTGCCACATCCTCGCGCCCGGCCCCCAACAACGACTTGCCATGCACGAGACTCGCCGCATCGCCCAAAAGCTATCCGCGCTGGTGGATATGGGGCTGGAACGCGTCGAGGTCGGCCCGATCAGCACGGAATCGC
Organism: Gemmatimonadota bacterium; assembly: GCA_041617795.1. Classification (GTDB taxonomy): domain Bacteria; phylum Gemmatimonadota; class Gemmatimonadetes; order Palauibacterales; family KS3-K002; genus JBFJOD01. The sequence continues at coordinate 8,816 of JBFJOD010000095.1, forward strand.
TGCAAGTGGGGCGCTGGTCGTTCAAGGTGACCGCTGGCCGGCCGGCCATGGGCACCGTCGTCTCCCTCAGCGTGCTGGGGCGGTCCCGTGACCGGGCGCAGGAGGCGATCGGGCGAGCCTTTGAAGAGATGGACCGACTGATCGGAATCCTCAGCCGTCACGACACGAGATCAGCGGTCTCCTACCTGAACCAGCGCGGCCGGATCGACGGTCCGCCCCTCGAGCTTTCACACGTGGTTTCGCGCTCCCTCCTCTACCACCGCCTGAGCCGGGGAGCTTTCGACGCTTCAGTCAAGCCTCTGCTCGACCTTTTCGAATCGTGGCCGATCGGGGAAGCCCCCGGCGATACACGGGCTGACGACGTTTTGGAAGTGCTTGAGCGCATTGGTTCCCGCTATATCAACGTCTCGGCGCGGGGCATCCGTTTCGAGCGGCCCGGCATGGGAATCAGCTTGGACGGGATCGCCAAGGGCTACATCGTCGATCGTATCGCCGAGGTGCTCACCCGGCACGGAATCAAGAATTACTTGATCAATGCCGGCGGAGACATCCGAACCGCCGGCAGCAAAGAAAAGCGGCAACCCTGGACCGTTGCCGTTCAGGATCCCGCCAAGAACGGAGACTTCCCCGACGTGGTCCACGTCCGGAACGCGGCGATCGCCACCTCGGGAAGCTACGAGATCTACTTCGATCGGCAGCAGATCCTTCACCATATCGTCAACTCTACCAGCGGTTCTTCGCCGGAATCGAACAGAAGTGTGTCGGTCATCGGCCCAACCGCGCTGGCAGCCGACGCGCTGGCGACCGCTGTTTTCGTGATGGAGCCTGGCCGGGCGATCGAGCTGATCGGATCACTCCCGGGCTGTGAATGTCTGGTCATCGACAAGCTCGGGCGCCAACGGCGCTCGAATGGTTGGCTGAGCATCGATCCCAATTGAGGGAAAGGACGACAGGATGAGTGAGCGGACAGCGGCGGAGCGCACCCTGACGTCGCCGCGTTACTCGAACTTCCAGTTAACCGCCCTGGTCATTCTGCGGATGCTGGTCGGCTGGCATTTCTTCTACGAAGGACTCAGTAAGCTCGTCAGCCCTTACTGGACGTCGGCCGGGTTCCTCTCGGAATCAAAATGGCTGTTCTCGAAGCTGTTTCTGTGGGTAGCGGCCAACCCGACCCCTCTGGTGATGGTAGACTTCATCAACAAATGGGGGCTGCTGTTGATTGGCCTGGGGCTACTGCTTGGCTGCCTCACGCGAGCGGCCACGTACGGAGGGATCGCCTTGCTGTTTCTGTACTATATCGCGGCTCCTCCCTTCGCTGGGTACGCCTACGCGATGCCGGCTGAGGGCAGCTATCTGATCGTAAATAAGGTACTGATCGAGTTGGCAGCGCTGCTGGTGCTGCTGGCCTTTCCCACAGGCAAGATCATCGGTTTAGACCGGTTGATCTTCTGGAAGCGAGAAACAGGAAAGCTCGCCAGGTTAGCGGAGGCTGCACGATGAGCAACGACGAACAACATGCCTCTGGAGGCTCGGAGCCCCAAGTGGGTGGAAGTAATGAGGGCCGGGGGATCGGCCGTCGAGACCTGATTAAAGCGCTCGCCTCGATTCCGATCTTTGGCGTCTTCTTTCTGAGCTTCTTCCAAAAGAAAGCCAGCGACGATTTCAAGCGCCGCGAGATCATGGCCGAACTAGGGGTGCCCGAGGGGGCGCCGGCTTTCATCCCGGAGGCGATCTCACGTCCGCCTAGCGAACTGGTCCGCGTCGGGATCATCGGGTTTGGCGGGGAGGGGGAATCGCTGGTGCGACACGCAGGGTACGCCCACCCCGACTGGGTCGAGGACTCGCGGGAAGCCGCCCGCAAGGATCCGCGCAACAAGAGCCTCGAGACGTACCTGAGTCAGGAAGACCTGAATATCGCGATCACGGCGGTCTGCGACGTCTTCGATGTCAGGGCAGAACGAGGCTTGGCGGCGTCACAGGTGGAACTGCCCTCCGGCGGCGGCCCGCGCCGCCAGCAGGCGAAGCGATATCTGCGTTACACCGACCTGCTGGAAAGCGGTGACGTCGACGCGGTGATCATCGCGACACCCGATCACTGGCATTCGCGGATGACGATCGATGCCGTCGATGCCGGCAAGCACGTCTACTGCGAGAAGTGCATGACCCGCACGGAAGATGAGGCTCACGCCATGTACGAGGCGGTGAAGAACTCCAACATCGTCTTCCAGTTGGGGCACCAGAATCGCCAGGCCGAGAGCCATATTAAGGCCCGCGAGATCATCGCCGCCAATATTCTCGGCCCGACGACACTGGTCGAGACCACCACAAATCGGAACGATCCCTGGGGCGCCTGGGTCTGGGATATTCACGAAGAGGGTAACCCCAAAACGATCGATTGGGACCAGTTCGAAGGGCCGGCAGCCAACAAGGTGCCGTTCAGCCTCGAGCGCTTCTTCCGCTGGCGTTGCTGGTTCGATTATGGGACGGGCTTGGCGGGTGATCTGCTGTCCCACGAGTACGACGCCGTGAACCAGATTCTGGAAATCGGGATCCCGAAGACGGCCGTTGCATCCGGAGGGATCTACTTCTTCAAGGACGGCCGCGATGTTCCGGATGTGTTCCAGGCCGTCTTCGAGTATCCGGATCGCGACCTGACGCTGGTTTACAGCGCGACGCTGGCAAACGGCAAATGGCGCGGAAAGCTGTTCATGGGACACGATGCCACAATGGAGATCGGTGCAGGGCTGACGATCAGGGCAGAGGGAAGCTCAACACGGTATGAGAAGAAGATCGAGGACGGCATCATCGATACGTCGCTGCCTCTGTTTACCTACCGCCCGGGGTTCAAGGGGATCGACGCCGTGACCTCCGCGACGGAGGAGTATTTCGCCAGCCGCGGACTGCTCTACACGTACCGGGGCGGCCGCCGAGTCAGTTCCTATCATCTGCACATCAAGGAGTGGCTGGACGTCATCAGGAGCGGCGGCCAGACTAGCTGCAACATCGAGCGCGGCTTCGAGGAGGCCATAACCTGCCACATGGCGACGCGGTCGTATCAGCTGGGCCGGAAGGTCGAGTGGGATGCCGTGAATCGGAAGATCGTCTGATCGCACCGAACTAGGCACTAGGGAAGTCAGGCTTTGCATGTCGGAGCTGAAAGGAGAGGTCTGGTGAGCGCCAAGGTACGACTCGGGATCATGATGTTCCTGCAGTACGCCATCTGGGGCGCTTGGGCCCCGGTGCTCTCGGCTTATCTGATCAACGACCTCGGCTTTGATGGCTTCCAGGTCGGCGTGATCTACGCCCTCCTCCCGCTTGCCACGATCATCTCACCCTTCGTCGGCGGCCAGTTGGCCGACCGTTACTTCTCTTCCGAAAAGGTCATCGCATTCCTGCAACTGAGCGGTGGAGCCTTGCTGCTCGTGGTCGCACGCGTGACGGACTACCAGCTAATGGTCCTGCTGATGTTCGTCTACTGTCTGCTCTACGCTCCAACCCTCGCGCTGACCAACTCGATCGCGATGATCAATTTGGAGAACTCGGAAGAGGAGTTCGGCGGGATTCGGGTTTGGGGAACGCTCGGCTGGATCGCCGCGGGCTTGCTGCTCAGCGGGTGGCGATCACTGGCCCAGGATGCGGGGATGCCCATCGTGGCGGGAGATACGCTGTTCCTGGCCGGAGTCGTCTCCATCTTGATGGGCTTTCAGTCGTTCACCTTGCCGCATACGCCGGCCAGTAAGGAGGGCGTCAAACCCTGGGCTTTC
>JBFJOD010000096.1:0-12520 GCA_041617795.1 Gemmatimonadota bacterium
AGCTTCAAAGATGGATGCCGCTGGGGCCAGTCGAATCCGGTGCGCGGGTCTTGTGGGAGGCGGCAGTATGGTCCGATTCTCTGCAGGATTGGGTCACCAGTGGTTGGCAAGACAGGAAGATCGAGTGACTTTTTGTCCGACGTTGCAGTCTAAGGCGCAGCGATTAGGTTCCGAACGGACTGGCGCAGCGGAGCGGTCGCCGCGCCTCCAGCTGTTGAAGCTTTAACCAGGTAAGAAGGAAGGTCATATGAAGCGCGGAACTTCAGTTCTTACAGCCGTCGCGTTGGTAGCGGTCGTCGCATTTGGGTCCTACTCCTGTGCGACGAAGAAGCAGACCGGTGCGCTCATCGGCGCAGGGGGCGGTGCCGTGGTCGGCGGGGCGATCGGGGCTGCCGCTGGAAATACAGCGGTCGGCGCAATCATCGGCGCGACGGTCGGCGGAGCGGCCGGCCTGATCATCGGTGATTACATGGACCGGCAGGCTGCAGAGTTGGAGCGTGACCTTGAGGGCGCGAAAATCGAGCGCGTCGGCGAAGGCATCAAGATCACGTTCACTTCCGGTTTGCTGTTCGACGTCGACAAAGCCGATGTGCGCCCGGAGGCCAAGGTCGAACTGACAGACCTTTCAAGAGTGCTCAACAAGTACGCGGACACCAACGTGCTGATCGAGGGTCATACCGACTCGACGGGCCCTGAGGATTACAACATGGGACTGTCCCAGCGCAGAGCTCAGTCGGTGGCGAATTTCCTCGCCATGCAGGCCGTGGCCTCGAAGCGCTTCAGCGTTATCGGCTACGGCGAGATGCAGCCGGTCGCCGCTAACGACACGCAGCAAGGCCGACAGTTGAACCGGCGGGTCGAGTTGGCGATCATGGCGAACGAGAAGTTGAAGGACGCGGCCAAGAAGCAGGCGCAGGGCTAGGCCTGAGAACGCGGGGACGGCCAAGCGGCCGTCCCCGCGTACCTGCCGTTTAATAGCGACGGGGGTGCTGGGGCGTTTCCCGGCTGAGATCACACCCTGAGAACCTGATCCGGGTAATGCCGGCGCTAGGGAGTCAGCCAAAGCCCTCCATCCCTCTCTGCACTCCTCCACCGGAGTCGAAAACTGCGCAGGGAGGATCCATCATGTTGTTCTGCCGTGAGCAGCTCGACCGAGTAAAACCGGTCTGGGAGCGGATTCTCGGTCACCGTTTTCTGAGAGAGACCCGCGACGGGACCATCGCGCACGAGACCTTCGCGACCTGGATGCGCCAGGACTACTTGTTCGTCGAGGCCGCCATACCGTTCATCGCGACATTGATTCCTAAGGCACCGAACGACCACAGGCCTTCACTCGGCGTGGTGATTCCGACGTTGGAAAAGGAACTCCAGCTCTTTCGAGATCGCGCCAAGGCCGTAGGTGTGAGTTTGGAGGGAATACAGCCGGCCTTCGTCAATCACGCCTACATCCAGTTCCTCCTCTCCATGGGCTACGGCCGGCCGTATGCCGAGGGTCTGACCGTGCTGTTCGTAGCGGAGAAGGCTTATTACGACTCTTGGATGGAGGTAAAAGCAGGGATAGACAGGAAGTCCGTCTGGTATCCCTTTGTTGAAAACTGGACGAGCGAGGCTTTTGCGGGTTGGGTCAGCCACTTGGAAGCGCAGGTGGATGAGTTGGCCCAACAGGTCGGATCCGCTGAACGGCAGGCTATGGAGCAAGCCTTCGAGCTCACCGCGAAATATGAGCTCGCTTTTTGGGAGATGGCGGCGACCGGTGAGACTTGGCCCGGTCTGGGAAGGTAGAGTTGAGATGATGGCACTGACCGATCAGCTGTATGCGGCGGCCGAACCGATTTGGCGGGCTCAACTCGAGCACCCATTCGTACGGGGAATCGGCGACGGCTCCTTGGACGAGACGATCTTCAGCCGGTGGGTACTGCAGGATTATCGTTATCTGATCGAATTCTCGCGCATCTTCGCCTGGGCCGTGGCCAAGGCGGATAGGCTTGAATCGATGAGCTGGTACGCCGCGGTTCTCAACCTGACCCTGAACACCGAGATGGACCTGCATCGCCAATATGCGGCACGTTTCGGCATCGGGACCGGGGATCTCGAGGCGGCTCCGATGTGGCCGACCACGCGTGCCTACACCGATTTCTTGGTCCGCACGGCGGCCGACGGCGACATGGCCGACTTGTTGGCCGCACTGCTCCCCTGCGCCTGGGGCTACGTCTTTGTTGCCCAGCAACTAGCAACCGGTAGGCCAGCAAACGACCTGCGCTACGCCGACTGGGTCGCGCAGTATTCCTCCCAAGAGTTCGCTGATGCAGCGGACTGGCTGAAGGCAGAACTGAACCGGGTGGCCGCTGGCGCCTCTTCAGAAAAGCAGCGCAAGCTTACAGAGCTGTTCGTCCTATCCAGCCGCTACGAGTGGCAGTTCTGGGAGATGTGTTGGAGAGGCGAGCAGTGGCCCGTCTGATCCACCGCCATCGCCGCGATGCAATTCAACCCACCGTTCCCAGTTTTTCCCAGGCGGCCTGCGCGATCGCGGCGTCCTGAGCACCCACGCCGGTCAGGTCGCAGATGATCAATTCGTTCCCCTCGCGGCCGGACGCGTTACCAATCAGCACGTCTCCAAGCTCGGCGTGAACGTCTGACGCTTGCAGCACCCCTTCCTGAACCGCGTGGTGCAACTCTCCCAGCGTCAGACACTGGCTCAGCCGATCCACGACGATCTTGTCCGCCCGCAGCAAGGCTCCCGTGGGTAGCTCGCGCTTCTCGGGACCGTCGGAGCCGACCGCGATAACCGTCGCATGTGGCGCTAGGGATTCCGCCTGAAACAGCGGCAGGCGGCTGGGCGTGGTCGTGATCACGAGGTCGGCTCCCCGCACGGCGTCATCGGGGCCGGCGGCGGGTGTGAACGGGATACCGAACTGATCCGCAAGCTCGGAGCAGTAGCTCCGCAGACGCTCCGGGCTGCGGCTCCAGACGCGTGTTCGCTCCCAGCGTCTGACCCGAGCCAGAGCCTCCACCTGATAGCGCGCCTGCACCCCACTTCCCAAAAGGGCGACACTGGCAATAGATTCGGCGGTCAATAATCGGGCGGCCAGCGCTCCTGCGGCCGCAGTGCGCAAGTCGGTCAGGTAGCCGCGATCGTCCAGCAGCAGGCTGGGGAAGCCGGTCTCAGCGTCGAACACCAAGACGAGACCGCTGCCGGTGGCCAGACCGCGTTCGGCGTTTCGATAGAAGCCGGTGGCAACCTTCACGGCGAAGATCGGGGCGCCTTTCAGATACGCGGATTTGACATGCACCTCGCCGGCGACCGCTGGGACTTCGAGACCCATTGGCGGTGGCAGCTCCACCTGGCCTCGGGCGAGGGCGGAGAAGGCCGATTCTGCCGAGGCGAGCGCCTCAGCGGGGCCGATGGCGGCGCGAATGGCGGTTTCAGGCACTAAGCGCATGAGGACAGGTCCGGTTCGCGGTAGTCGGGCGTACAAACATTTGTTTTCGCTATTGCTCTGTTGGCGGCTTCACCAGCATATTACGGGTCCCCGTCAACAGACGCCTAACCCTGAGGAGTTATCATGATCAAGTTTGCCAGCCGTGTCGCCGCTCTCACCCTGACTTTGTTTCTCATGGTGGGCTGCGGTGGCGACGATAACGGCGGTCCGTCGGGGGTCACGGTACAGGATTTCATTGCGGCCGTTACCACGATAGACGGAAACATTAGCGCGGTTTTCAAGACCGGCAGCCCCCCAGCGACGAGCGGTGGTCCGACGATCAACGTCACTGCTCCCGGAACGGTGATCACCGGGGGATCTGCTCAGGTATCGGTGTCGGCCGGGTCCGAGTTCACTAACGTGATCGTGGCGATCCAGGGGATCGAGGGCTACTACGAGATCACCGTACCCAACACGACGCTCGCAAGTCTGCTGCTGACGTTTAAGGCCAGTATTCCGCAGAACGCCTTTAACGTGATCTACAAGGTGGCCACCGGCGGCGGCGCCGTGAGCCCCGAACAGGTCATCGCCACCAGCGTCATCACTGTCGGCACCGGTCAGGTGCAGGTGAGCGTCTCTTGGAACACGCCCACGGACGTGGACCTCCATGTGGTCGAGCCTTCAGGAGAGGAAGTATTCTACGGCTTTCCGACTTCTTCAACGGGTGGCCAGCTCGATCTCGACTCCAACGCAGGTTGCGCGCTGGACAACGTCAATAACGAGAACATCACTTGGAACCCGACGGCACCGCGCGGCCAGTACACAGTTCGGGTTGACTACTGGTCGGCCTGCGAGCTGACGACGAACACGAACTACGTCGTCACGGTTCAGGTTCAGGGACAGCAGACGCGAACGTTCACCGGCACGTTCACGCAAGCCGATGAAGATTTCGGCGCCGAAGGCTCCGGCCGGACGATTACCACGTTTACCTTCTGATGCCGGCAAGTCTCTGAGGTATCGAGGAAGCGGGGCTGCTGTTAGCACCACCTGACACGAGAGGCCCCTGCTGAGATAAGCAGGGGCCTCTCGTTTCTTTTGGCTTCGCCCAAGACTACCCTCTATCGTCCGGGCACGTTGCCGACGACCGAACTGTATGAGCCGGCTGGACGGAAGGCTTAAGAAAGCCCATCTTCTTCGCCGATTCTCAGACAGCCCTCGTGTGATCTGTCATATCGAAATCAACGGACGGAGCGATGGTAGAAACACGAAAGCGCTTGAGCACGTTTCGGCCAGCAGACTACCAACCGGAACTGCCGTTGAAGCGGCTGATAGTCAATGAGAAAGCCGGCGACGAGGCGGTGCCAATGGATGTGCTGTTTGTCGGTGGTGGACCGGCGGGGCTGGCCGGCGCCATCGAACTTGCACGACTTGTCGCTGAGGACCGAGATCAGGGCGGGGGATTGGGCGAATTGGAGATCGGTGTTCTGGAGAAATCCGCATCACTCGGCGAGCACTGCTTGTCTGGTGCCGTCGTTCACCCGGGCCCGTTCCGCGAGCTGTTTCCCGACATCGACGAGTCAGAGTTACCATTTCGCGGCCCGGCTCCGCGCGACCGAGTGTTTTTTCTCGGGCCCAAGAGAGCGAACCGCATCCCGACTCCTCCCACCATGCACAACAAGGGCAACCATGTAGCCTCGATCTGCGAGATCGTCCGCTGGTTGGGCGAAAAAGCCGAGGCAGTCGGAGTCAACGTGTTCACGGGGTTCCCAGCGGACTCCCTGCTTGTCGACGAGAAACGGGTTGTGGGTGTGAGGACCACCGCGGTCGGACTCGACCGTTCCGGGAATCCCGGCAACGGCTACATGCCGCCCACCGATGTGACCGCTCGGGTTACGGTTCTCAGCGAAGGCACGCGAGGCCCGCTGACCCAGGCGTGGCTAGACTGGCAAGGCATCTCTTCAGCCAACCCACAAATCTATGCCCTGGGCGTCAAGGAGCTCTGGAAGGTCAAGAGACCTCTGGACTCAGTGATCCACACGTTGGGTTGGCCGTTACCCAGAGATGCTTTCGGTGGTAGCTGGCTCTATCCGATGGGCGATGACTTGATCTCCTTGGGGCTGGTGGTCGGCCTCGATTATCGCCAACACTCTCTCGACGTGCATGTCCTCCTCCAGCAGTTGAAGGAACACCCGCTGGTCGCGGAGTATCTCGATGGTGGTGAGTTGTTGGAATGGGGTGCGAAGACGATTCCTGAAGGTGGCTACTACGCTTTAGCGAGCCGAATGCATGGCGATGGAGTGCTGATCGCCGGTGACGCCGCCGGCCTGGTGGATGTTCCTTCGCTGAAAGGTATCCACTACGCTGTGCAATCCGGGATCTTTGCCGCTCGGACGATCTTTGCTGCGCTGAAACGCGACGACACTTCGGCCGCCGGGCTGGCGGAATACGATGCTTTGGTTCGCGAGAGTTTCGTCGGCAAGGATCTCTATCGAACGCGCAACATGCGCCTCGCCTTCAAGTCGGGCTTTTACGGTGGGGGCTTCAAGGCTGCGATCATGACCGCGACCAAAGGAGTCGTTTTTGGTGGCCGCATCCCCGTAGCGGAAGATGCCGAGGAGCCGCGCGAGGTTGTGCCGGCGGCGCAGTTCGCGCCGGATGGCCAACGCACGCTGAGCAAGGTCGATGCAGTATTCCGATCCGGAAACACCACGCGCGATGATATCCCATCTCATTTGATCGTCGCTGACGAGGTGCCCCCCGAGGTTGCTGAGCTGTATGTCCACATGTGCCCCGCAGGTGTTTACGAGCAAGATGGCGGCAGGCTAGTGGTCAACGCCCCCAACTGCATCGATTGCAAGGCCACAGATGTATTGGGCCCCCGCTGGACTCCGCGAGAGGGTGGTAGCGGCCCAGCATACAAGCGCATGTAAGTTTTGGTGATGGAATCCTCGAGGCCGGTTAACTGAGAAGGTGAAGGCCCAATGATGCATTCTGAACGTCAATTCACTAATCCGGAGGTCAAGATGCGATTCGCCCACCTGTCTCTCTTACTTGGCCTGCTCGCCACACCCCTGGCCGCCCAGGAGCATGAACGGCCAGCGGACTGGAAGGTCCGCTTCGATCGGCCAGCCCCAGACACGGCGGTTTATTTCGTGAGCATGGAACCCGGATGGCACATCACCACCGGGCCGGCGGGGATTCTCTACAATCCGGCGATGACCGCCGCGGGCAACTACCGGGTGGAGTCGGAGACCTTCTTGTTCCCGGGCGAGCGCCGCGAGGGTTTTGGGATCATAATCGGCGGGGAGAATCTCGAGGCGGCGAACCAATCGTATCTGTACTTCCTAATCCGCAAGGACGGGCGCTACCTGATCAAGCACAGGGCGGGCCCGGCGACACACGAGATCAAGCCGTGGACGGAACACGCCGCGATCGTGAAGCATGAGGGCGGGGAGGGCACAGCGAAGAACGTGCTTGCCATTGAGTGTGGCGATACGCAGGTCGATTTCTTCGTTAACGGCCAGAAAGTCGCCAGCCTGCCGCGCGGCAACATGAACGTCGATGGCCAGGTCGGTCTGCGAGTCAACCACGGACTCAACCTGCATGTGACAAACCTCTCCATCCAGCAAAAATAGCCGGAGGCAGCCCCGAAGCCGAGAACGGAGAGCAATGTGCAGGTCATTGGCATACTTGGGGGAATGAGCTGGGAGTCGACGCTCGAGTACTACCGCATCATCAACCAGGAGGTGCGCCGGCGGTTGGGCCGCCAGCATTCGGCGCGGATACTGCTTTACAGTGTCGACTTCGAGGAGATCGAGCGTCTGCAGGCCAGCGGAGAATGGGATCGGGCCGGTCAGCTGTTGGCAAGGGGTCGCCGTGCGGCTGGAACGCGGGGGGGCTGATCTGCTGCTGCTCTGTTCGAACACCATGCACAAAGTGGCACCGGTCATCCAGGCCGCCACGGAGATCCCCTTCATCCACATCGCCGACGCCGTCTCCGAACAGGTCAAAGCGCAAGGCATAGATCGCCTGGGCCTGCTGGGCACGCGCTTCACCATGGAGGAGGCTTTCTACCGAGATCGCCTCGCCGAACACGGATTCGAGGTTCTGCTGCCGGAGCCGGAGGACCGAGTTCTGGTCGATCGCGTCATCTACCAGGAGTTATGCCAGGGGGCGATCAAGCCGACGTCGCGCCGCGAGTACGTGCGGATCATCCAAGGCTTAGAAGCTCGCGGGGCCCAGGGGGTCGTGCTCGGCTGCACCGAGATCGGTCTCCTGGTGCAGGCGTCTGACTCGCCGGTACCTGTCTTCGACTCCGCCCGCATTCACGCACTCCAGGCCGTCAACCAGGCCCTGGCCGACAGCTGAGGCGGGATAGCGACTCAGCACCGGTATGGCTTTTTTGGGGAAGGTACCCGCCACTATTGACAATATACTTGTCATCATGACAAGTTATATGACGTGGTTTCGCTCCCCGATCTTCCGGCCACCGGAGGCTGCTCATGGCTCGCTTCGCTCCCCTAACCCTCGGCCAGCTTGGCGGCAGCCCATCGACCCCGGATCGGCCCGCCCGGGCCGTGGGCGGTAAGCGGCACCGCCACCCGCGGCTGGCTCGACTGATCGAGGCGGCGCAGGATGTAGCGCGCCGCTGCCACACGGCCGCTCCGGATCGACGCGGGCTGTCGAAAGGGCGGTTGAGCCTGCTGAGAGAGCTAGAGCGCGAGGGGCCGCAGACCGTGCCACAGCTGGGGCGGGCCCTGCGGGTTTCGCGCCAGCACGCGCAGGTTGTGGCCAACTCGCTGGCCGAGGCGGGTTACGTCGAGTTCGCGGCGAATCCGGCGCACAAACGCTCGCGGTTGGTGCGCCTCGCGGCTGCGGGTTCGCAGTTGGTCAGCGAGCTGAAGCGTTCGGAGAGGCAGCAGTTCGAGGCATTGCGGGTCGAGGCGGAGCCCGGGGACGTAGAGCGTGCGGCGGAGGTGCTGCAACGGGTGAGTTCCGCGCTCAAGGCGGCAAGGGCGCAACGTCGTAGACGCGCCGGAATTTGATCGACCGGCCAATCCCACCGATCTTCGTGCTGACCTGCAGTCGTTTCCCCTCGTCAGTCAGTTGGTAGGTCGTGTTGATCGTGGCCCCGCCGTCGAGGCGGCGCTCCACGACCAGCCGCTCGCCCTTCCAGCGGCTTACGGTCCTTACCTCTCCAAGCCCACTGATCGGGCGGACGACCTCGCGTCCGTCCGGGAAGAACCTGAAGACTGGCCCTTCGGCCGAGCTGAGGGTCACTGTCGTATCTGCCTGTTCGATCTTAAAGACGCGCGAGGCGGCGATCGCGGCGGAGATCGTCGGCGCGAAGATGACGCGTGGCTGACGATCACCGGGCTGTCGGCGATCCTCGAATTGATCGCGTGGATCCTCGCTTTCGGCGGAGTTCAGTATCCAGGTGCCGCTCAAGTCGGGTGGTTGCGGTGCCATCGAGCCACTCGACGTGCAACCGCTGCAGGCGATGGAACTCAAGCCGACAAATAGCGCGAAGCGGGTCTTCGGAAACGTCCTCAACGGCCTTCTCCCCATATCGCTCCAGGCGGTGCGGCCGGGCCGCGGGCACCGCGTCTGCCGCGTGCGCCGCCGCGCATCATCCCGTGCCGGCTCCGCATGTCGACCACCAGGCTATCCCAGACGGCCATCTGTTCGTCCGTTAGCGTGCTGCGGATCTCTCTATTGATCGAATCGGTCACCGCTCGCAGCCGCGGCAGCATCTCGCCGAGGACCGCATCGGTTCGTGGCCGGGCCTCGCGCATGATGCCAGAGATCTGACGGCGCTGCTCGGGCTCGAGATCGAGCTGCCTGAATACGGGCGGAAGCTCGCCCTCTCGCGGAGGCTGGAAGCGGGCCAGCCCCGGATCCGGCGGCGGCGTCGCTGCGCGGGCGGCGCGAAACCGCTCCCCAGCGAAGCCGAGCAGCAGGCCTGCGGCAAACGTCGCCAGCAATAGAGTTATGCCCTGTGCCCGAATCCGGCCCAAGGACTCCACACCGTTTTTCATTGTCCCGTCTCCAATATTGCCAGCAGTTCAGTCGGGCCCGGTGTGACGTCGCTGCGTACCCATTGCGCGATCTGAACGGGAACACCGATCGCCTCGGCCACGCCGAGCTCGTTGTCGATTGCCGTCGACGGCGCTTGATTGCCTGCCAGCGTCAGGGCCGAGACGATTCCCGCGATCGCGGCGGCGGCAAGCAGCGGTCGCCACCACACGGCGAGCTGGCCGAGCACGGTATCGCGGGTTCGGCGTGCCGCCAGGCGCGTTTTTGCTGCTATCAGGATCGCGCCCACCCTGGCCTCGAAACGTTCTGGGTCCCGATGAGGATCCAAGGGGGTGAAATCGATGCGTTCGTCATTCATCTGCGTACTCCTCGAAGACTCCGGCACCCAGCCGCCGCCTCAAGATGCGGCGCGCCTGAAAGAGATGCTGGCGCGACATTCCCTCGGACATGCCGAGCGTATCGGCGATCTCGCGGTGCTTGAGACCCGTCAGGTCATGCAACAAAACGACTTCTCTCTGCACCTCGTTTAGGTCTGCCAACGCCGTTTCCAGCTGCCCACGCAACTCGGCCGCCTCGACTGCGCCGTCCGTCCGCCCGTCACTCACGGGATTGACCGAATCGAGAGGTGGGCCGGTACGCAGCCGCTGATAGCTGCGGAAATTCTTCGCCCGGTTTCGCACGATCTGCAGCAGCCAGGCAGCAAAGCGTTCGCGCTGCCGCAGCTCATCCAACCGTTCCAGCGCCCGGATAAATGCGTCTTGAGTCACGTCTTCAGCGTCCATCTGGTTGCCCAGAACGGCGAGCGCTACCCCGTACGCCGCCCGATAGTGTCGCCGCACCAACCCCTCAAAAGCCTCCGCGTCGCCCCGGCGGGCACGCTCTACGAGTATTGCGTCGGGCAAATCGGTACCTCTAGCGGAAGCCATGCTTCACCAGGCCAGCACTAAGGAGACAGCCGGTTGAGCGGTTTCGTTAGCCCCACTCAGGCGGTGCACGGTCCCAGACCCAGCTTTAGAGTCGGTACTGCTTCATCTTCCGCCACAAGGTGGTGCGGCTTATTCCCAGACTTTGCGCAGCGGCTCCGCGGTTGTACTTAGCCGCCTCCAGCGCCTCGCGGATCCGCGCGGACTCTGCCAGTTCGCGGGCGGAGAGCCGCGCGCCGGGTCCGTTGCCCCCGGCGTCAGCCTCCGAGATCGCGACCCGCTCAGCGAAGTCGACACGCTGCGCTGCTGGCGGCCGCTCGTCGTGGCGCTCGAAATCGTAACGGCCGATCTCGAGCGGGAGGTCTCCTATATGAATCGTCTGGCCTTCGCAGACTGAAATCGCGTATTCCAGCGCGTTTTCCAGTTCGCGAACGTTGCCCGGCCAGGGGTAGGTCAGGAGGGCCCGGCTGGCCGACGGTGCGAGACGCAGGGAGCGGCCTCGTTCTTTGCCGATCTGCTGAAGGAAGTGCCGGATCAGAAGCTCCAGATCTTGGCGCCGCTCCCGGAGCGGCGGGATCTCGATCGGCACAACCCGCAGACGATAGTAGAGATCCTCGCGGAAATGCCGTTCTGATACCGCCCGCACGAGATTGACGTGTGTGGCGGCGATGACTCGAACATCGACCTTGCGTGTCCGCGAGTCGCCGACCCGTTCGAACGTGTGTTCTTGCAGGAAGCGGAGCAGTTTGGCCTGGAGGCTCAACGCCAGGTCTCCGATTTCATCGAGGAAAAGCGTACCGTTGTGCGCTAACTCGAAGCGACCCGGCCGATCGCGGATGGCTCCGGTGAATGAGCCGCGCATATGGCCGAACAGCTCGCTTTCCAACAACTCCGAGGGAATCGCGGCGCAATTGACCGCGATGAAGGGGCCGTCGCCGCGATGCGAAGTTGCATGGAGGGCCCGGGCGACCAGTTCCTTGCCGGTCCCGCTCTCTCCGCTGATCAGCACCGTCGAGTCGTTGTCGCGTAGCAACTCGATGACCCGGAAGATCCGTTGCATGGCCGGCGAACGCGAGATTATCCCGCCAAAGGCGGGTTTCTCGGGAGCTGCTGCCTCCGGTCGAATCATTACGGAGACGCTCCCCTGCAACCCGGCGCACGCATCGGTTGCCTCGAGCGAACCAACGCTGACCGAGACGGGCAGCTGATCGCCGGACGCAGTCCTCAGGTAGGCGCGCCAGCCTTCGCGTCGTTCCCCCGCCAGTACCGCCGCCCGCAACGAGCTGTCACGGCCGAACAGATCCGCGCCGAACAGCTCCTCTAGCGGTTTCCCGGCGAGTTCCTTCGCCGGCAACCCCACGAGATTCGATATTCCCGCCGATTGACTCACGATTCTGAAGTCGTCATCGGCCACGACAAACTCGCGGCCCAGACTCTTCAGCAAGACATCCAGTTCTGGCGGAGGGCCAGGCTCCCGAACCACGGACTCATTCACCGGCCGCACGACTTCAACCGCCCCCACGATGTTGCCCGCGTCGTCACGCAGGACTTTACCCGACTTGAATGCGTCCAGTTCGCTGCCATCCTCGCGGAAGATCTTGATTCGGGCGTTTCGCACTACGCCATGTTTGAAGACGCCGCAGCCGCGCAGGCACTCGGTGCAGCGGATGACCGTCAGGCACGAGCGTCCCAGGACATCTTCGGCCTTGAACCCCGTCAATCGCTCCAGCGCCGGGCTCATCGCCACGACGTTCCGCTCGGCATCGACCTGGAAGTAAGCCAGGTCGGCCAGTTCAGCCAGTTCGGCCACCGCAGCCAGATGGCCCATATTCACCGCTTCAGATAACGCCCGGCCGCCTTTCAGAACTTCGCTGTCCATTAACTCGACACTCCGAACTTCATCGTGCTCCATTATCTCGACCTTTCGCTGCGCCGCCTTGAGCATCCGACCCGTCCTGCAAGACCGGTGCGAGGTGACCGCCCCCTCCCAGCCGGCTGCTGGCCATTGGCTTCTGCCGTGCTGCGGACCCTCGGGGTTCTCCGCCGTCGCGCGGCTGCGCTGTAACGAAATGTAACTATATGTTTCAGGTGTTGCAACATGACGTTTAGAACGTGAGTCGGAAAGCGCGGTCGCGTGCACGC
>JBFJOD010000097.1:0-12378 GCA_041617795.1 Gemmatimonadota bacterium
GGCGTGGGCGTTCGACCGGCTGGGTCAGTTAACCGCCTCGCTGATCCTGATGGGGCAGGACTACGCCGAGATCACAAACCTGACCGTCGAGAAAGGGAAGCTGACGTTCGCCGCCTCGGTCAGCGGGTGAAGCGATGCTGCGGATATCTAGTTGCGGTCGGCGAGGTAGGCGGAGATGATGCGCTCGACCCCGTCGAAGACGAGTTCTCCGTCCCGGGCTTCCCGAGTCCAGGAGTTGACGATCGCGGCGGCGACGACACCCTCATCCGGAAGCACGTAAAGCGATGCCATCACGCCCTGGGTGGCACCGCTGATCCGCAACCGCCGCGTTCCCCAGTCGGTCTGACCTACGAACCAGCCGAAGCTCCAGGGCGACTCTGGATCGGCTGAGATCGGCATGTAGAACAGCGCGAGCTCCTCGGCGCTGAAGAACCCCGGTCCCAAGAACGCCTCGCCGAAGCGCGCCAGATCCCGGGCCGTCGAGATCATGCCGCCCCCCGCCGGGTTGAAGCTGTAGTCCCAGGTCGGCACGATCTGGAGCTGCTCCAGGTCCGCGTACGTCCACAGTTCGTAGAGCGTGTAATTGCGTGCCAGGCGCGGGGTGGGGCGTTGGACGTTGAGCAGTCCCGTGTCGTCGAGCCCCAACGGCGAAAGCAGCGTGCTGTCGAGAAAGACGGCGAAGGATTGGCCGGAGACTTTCTCGAGCGCGGCCGCGATGAGGTTGTAGTTGCTGCTCGAGTAGGAGTAGTCGGAGCCGGGTTCGTGAACCAGCGGCATGTCGCGGATCGCTGCTATCGCCGCTGTTGCCGTGTGGAAATGCTCCACGTAAAGCGCCTTGCGCTCCGGGTGCCCGCGATGCGGGGTGCCCGCCGTGTGCGCAGCCAGCCTGCGCAACGTCAGGCGAGGGTCTTTTCCAGGTGGATAGTCAGGTACGTACGTGGCGATGGGCTCATCCAGGTCCACCAGGCCAGCAGACACGGCCTTGACCAACGCAGCGCCGGTGAATGCCTTGGTGACGCTCATGATCAGGAAGCGAGTGTTGGCTTCAACGGGAATCGAGTCTTCGAGCCGTGCAAAGCCGAGCTGGCCGTCGAGAACGGCCCGGCCACGACCCGAGACGTATATCTGGTAACCGACATTTGCGAGCCGCTCATGAACCTCGCGTGCCATTTCCAGGTAGCGAACTGATCGGGTCTGTTGTGGGGCCACGGACTGCGCCAAACACGAGGGGCTCGACGCGAACGAGAGTGAGGCGAAGAAGAGAGCTATCGCTAATCTAAAGGTCTGCGTCATCCCTGTGCCTTTGTTTAGGTTTAGGTCTCTATAGGGGCAACTGCGGTGCCAAAGAGCGACCGGACCGAGATGAACGTTTCGCCGAGCCGCTCTTTTAGCTCAGACTTTGAAAGGCTCACGGGAGCGGCAAGATGGGCGATCGTTTCCAATACGGCTCTGCGGTAGGACTCATCCATGACCCACAACTCCATCGCCGACAGCGTCAGCTCGTCATGTCACTCCCAGGTCCTTGACTAAGCTCGCATCCAGTGAGTAATCGAGCTTGCCCATGAGCTCATAGATGATTCTCCGCACCTGCAGCCCGATCTTTTCGCGGGTCCAGGGTGCGGCGAATGAAGTCTGGCCTGCTGGATACAGGGCAACGTACCAGGCGAGCTCGCCGACGGTTCGTGGCCCCGGCCTGAAGAAATGGGGCCACGGGATTTTGACCGGCCAATCCGGCGTTCCTACATCGTGGCGAATGCTTGCCCAGAGCGCGGGCGCCTTATCCTTGGGCACGATATCTTTCAACCGCGTGTCGCGTTCAACTGCTGATCCCAGCGTCGGTAGCTGGCGTCTAAGGCTACGGCGCACGCGGAAGAACGACCGCTGAAAGCGGCATCCGTCACCACGCTCCAGCGGAACGTGTCCAATGATGTGTTCGACCATGTGACGGGGCGTCCGCATGCTGACCGTTGCCTCGTTCGGAAGGTCGATGCCGAAGGATTCTTCCAATCCGAGCACGATTTCGACACTATCAAGTCCCATTCTTGGGCTCCCTATGCGACGACTGGTCTGCCCTTGGCGTTACTCTTCTCCCGGTATAACGGGAACCAACCAGATGTAAGGAGTCGCCGGCTCTTCGTCCGGCGGCACGACGTCCGGCATATGGTTACCACCTGGCCCGAGGGACTGGATGTATTGATACATTGCCCGCGCGTCGGACTCCGTCATTCTATTGATGTTCATCCATGGCATCGGCGGTAGATCTTTGCGGCTGCGCAACATGGTCACCCAATCGTTCTCAGAAAGATCCTCTACAGTCAGCCGCAGGTTTCGAGCGTACGTCGTTCCCCATGGTCCCCGCCAGCCAAGCTGCGATCCAAGCAGCCACTGCGCCTCGGGCACATCGCCCGCCTTGTCCAGGTACCCATCCGTGTGACAGTCGTTACACCCACCCAGAATGACCAGATACCGGCCGGCAGCGGCCGTCGACGGAGCTACGACATGGGGTACTTCAGCGGTCTCCGTAGCGGTCTCCGTCTCCTCTTGCGGCTGGCAGGCTGACGCTCCCGACCCAATGCAAATCGCGAGGATAACGTGAGCCGGGTGACAACAGGTGCTTCGAAGCATGGTCAGTCCCTCCGTTGCGCAGCGGCCAGGATATTTGTTATTCGCACCCTGGTGTGGCGGTGGTGCATGATGGGATAGATGTTCACGCCAAGATTCACCAACATGTCGCTTACTGCAAGGTCGAACCTTCCTAGGGCCAGCTGGTATCCGGTGAGAACCAGCAGCGCCAGCATGAAAGGAGAGTGTGCCGCCTCGAAGGCACAGGTGCGATAGTAGAAATCACGCGCCGCGCTAATCGATGCACCTCTTAGGGTGTACGGTGCCATTCGGGCGCCGATCAAGCGTCGAATCGCAACACCGCCTGTCGGAATGACTCGACCGAAATGTGCAACGCCCAAGGACCGGTACAGTCTACCATTGGTGGCCAGCTCGATTTCCTTGGGCCAGAAGTACCAACAGACGATACGCCTGAGCCTGCTGCCGCGCGGTGCCAATCTGTCGAGTAGACGGTATAGCGCGCCCCAGCCGTCAGTACGGGGGAGTGGGCCCTGCTGTAAGGATGTCCTCACAGTCTGCACTGCGGGTCGATCCAGCGGGTTACGCAGCCTTTTCCTTTTCCAGGATGACCTCGATGTAACTAGGCGCGGCCCAGAGACCTCCGGCGCCGGGCGCGAATATCTGCACCAGGCGCCAGCCGTCACGCGCCAGCTCGTTCACGGTCTGCTCGTAGCTCTTCATCGCGCGCTTCTCGAGACGCACGAACTTGTACTCATACTCACGGTACATGTTTGCGCTCCAATCGGTCACATTTTGCGACGCTCTCTTACACTATGAGACTCGCCGGGCGGCTTACTGCAGTGATGGCTCGCTCACATCTTAAAGTACACATCTGCTTGCTCTTCTATTCACGTCGGGCTGGGTACGGGCGACCGGTCAGCGACCGCCGAACGATTGAACGATGGCTGGGAGAACAAACCGGCGTAGGATCTCTTCGGGCTGCCGGGTCTTGCCGGTGCGGAAGTTACCGGCGGTGATCACAACTACGAGATCGAGGGACGGCACGACGAAGATGTACTGGCCACCGTTGCCCCGGGCCTCAATGGTCTCAATCGTGCGATCGCCGATCTCGTATTTGTGGTGCCACCAGAGGTACCCGTATTGATGGCCGTTGCGATCCAAGGGAGCGAGGCGGCCGTAGCGATCCCACGACTCGCGAACCCACTCCTCGGAGATGATTTGCTCTCCCTTCCATACTCCGCCGTCCAGGTACAACTGGCCGTACTTCGCCATGTCCCGGGGCCGTAGGTGCAGCCCGCCGCCCATGTAAACAACGCCGGTGGGGTCGAGCAGGAACTTGTAGTGCTCGATGCCGAGCGGCCCAAACAGCGTCCGGTGGGCGAACCACTCGACCGGCTCGTCGACGGATTCGGCGATGATGCCGCCGAGGACGAGCGGGTTGGCGCCGCCGTAAAGGGGCTGCGATCCGGGATCGGCGATCATCGGGGCGTTTAGCGCTAACTTGATCCAGTCTGGCTGCTGCGTTTGAGACTGGTAGGCGCCCTCCGAGGCGACCGAGCTGGGATCGGAGTCGTTCGCGTCCAATCCCGAGCTCATCGTCAGTAGGTCGCGAATTGTGATGCGCGCTTTCCTGGGATCCCAATTGTCGTAACGTCGGTAACGCGGGAAGAAGGTCAGCGCGTTCGCCGAGGCATCGGCGATGCGGCCCTCCTGAATTGCGAGCCCGACCAGCGTCGATGTGATGGTCTTCGACGCGGATCGCATGTCGTGCCACGTCTCTCGATCGAAACCGTAGAAATACTCTTCCACCACCAGCTTGCCTCGGCGGGCCACCAAGACGCTGTGGGTGAGCGCCATCTCCCCGTCGACGGTCGCCCGGACCATTTTCCCGATGATGCCGGCATCGATTCCGACGTCGGCGGGCTTCGCCGTTGGCCAACCATCGTTAAGCGCCTCCGGCGCGCGTTCGACGTATACGGATCTGCCGGGCTGACGCGGTGGTGCCTCGGGCGCGTCGGGCAGCGCCGGCGCGAGCTCTTGCGGCATCCGCTCGAACGTAATCGGTAGCGATCCGCCGAGGCCCGTCACGGTCATCGTCAGCATATCGCGCGCGAGATCGAGCTCTCCTTCGAGTTCCAGTCCGAGGTTCTTCTCGCCCAG
This sequence comes from Gemmatimonadota bacterium, assembly GCA_041617795.1. Lineage (GTDB taxonomy): Bacteria > Gemmatimonadota > Gemmatimonadetes > Palauibacterales > KS3-K002 > JBFJOD01. Next base: position 4,744 of record JBFJOD010000097.1, read on the forward strand.
GCTGACGCGCCCGTCGCGACACGCTAAACCGTATCCCCAGAGCCCTGGGAGGCGCTGGTCGCGGAAGAAGAAGAAGCCGCCAATGCCGCCGGCGCCGTCACCTCCGATGTAGAGATCGAAGCGCACTGTCTCGTCGGGCACCGCGAGCGGAGTCCAGGTCGTCGACCACGTCCGGGTCTCTGTATCGGCTCGCCTCGTCAGCTTCACCCGGATGATGTGCGAGGCGTGCTGCAGGAAGCCGCCGATCTCGCTAGCGTCACGTGACGACTCTCCGTCGAAGGCGATGGATAGTGCGCTCGATTGGAACCGCAGGCGCGGGCCGTCCAGCCATACGGGGACCGTTTCCCCGATCTGCGCGGATCGGATCTCGGCCGCTAACTCGCCTGCCTGCCCTTCGCGGACTTCGATACGCAGCTCGAACAGGTCGCGAGCGGGGAGCGCCGCATACCAGGCGCCCTGCAATTCATCGGGGCAGTCCTGGGCCTTGGAGGTCGCCGCCGGATTTGCCCAGGCAAGCAGGGTCAATACCACCAGCGCAAAAGACCGGCGGTTCGTTGAATGAAGTCCTCGTTTCACGCTACTCCGATTGGCAGAGTTACAACGGTCTGTGGTTCGGCCGGCAGTCGATTAGCCCATCCAGAATCCTTTGCGGTGCGATACGCCCAGGACCTTGTGACATGTCCCGCAGAAGTAGATGTACCGCCTACCGAACATGCCGGACAGTTGTTGATACCACACGGAACGAAGCCCAGTGGCGCAATGCGGACAGAGCGGCTGGACATCTTCGCGCTTCAGCATCTCGATCATCTTTCCGATCCCTGTTAGTGGGCCGAATACGTCATACCTTCTATTAGATTGAAGTATACGGCTTTTGGCGACCAAGATGCCACGGAGTTGCGCCGGGTCTCGGTTTGGGTCGACAGCTCAGTTGAACCTTGCCGCACCGCGCCGCGGCGACCACTTTCTTCTTCTTCGAGCGCGATTGCCCCTCGACGCCACAGAGCCGCTCATGAAACGCTTCGTCAACGCGGCGCTTTGCGCCACCGGCTTCCTCTCCGTCAGCTGCGCCGCCCCGCAAGAGTCGGCGACGGCTGACTCTGATTGGCGGGACGGCGCGGTCTGCTACGAGATCTTCGTTCGGTCCTTCTATGACAGCGACGGCGACGGAGTAGGCGACCTCGCGGGCCTCATCCAGAAGCTCGACTACGTCAACGACGGCGACCCCGATGCCCGCAAGGATCTGGGCGCGCGCTGCATCTGGCTGATGCCCACATCTCCATCGCCCAGCTATCACGGCTATGACGTCACCGATTACTACCGCATCGACCCAGTGCTCGGTACGAACGCGGACTTCAAGCGCCTGATCGCAGAGGCCCACCGCCGCGACATCCGGGTGCTGATCGACCTGGTGGTGAACCACGTCTCGAGCCAGCACCCCTACTTCAAGCACGCGCTGCTCTATCGCGACTCGCCTTATCGCGACTGGTTCCTCTGGGCCGACAGCGCCGGGCCGCTCAACGAGTGGGGAGGCAATAACTGGCACCGCTCGCCGGTACGCGACGAGTACTACTACGGCTTCTTCTGGCACACGATGCCCGACCTGAACTGGGAGGCGGCTGCCGTGCGCGAAGAGATGAAGCGAATCGCCACGTTCTGGCTTACGGAGATGGGCGCCGACGGCCTGCGATTGGACGCCGTCCGTCACCTGATGGAAGACGGCGGCCGTACGACGAACGTGCCGCGGAACCATGACATGCTGCGCGAGTTTGCGGCGCACGTGCGTGAGGTGGCCCCCGACGCCTTCACTATCGGCGAGGTGTTCGACAGCACGGACGTGTTGCTGCCCTACTACCCGGACCAGCTCGACGCCTACTTCGGCTTCGAGGTGGCCGACGCGATCCTCAACGCGGTGCGCACGGGCTCCTCAGATCGGCTGCTCAGATCGGTGCTGCGGCTGCAAAGCGCCGTGCCGAACAACCGCTGGTCGCCGTTCCTGCGCAACCACGACCAGACGCGCACGCTGACCTGGCTCGAAGGCGACGTTGCCCGCGCTAAGCTGGCGGCGAGCCTGCTACTCACGCTCCCGGGAGTTCCGTTCGTCTACTACGGCGAGGAGATCGGCATGACCGGCGACAAGCCGGACCCGCGGATTCGAACACCGATGCACTGGGAACGCGGTCCGGCGGCCGGCTTCACCACTGGGTTGCCGTGGGAGCCGCTGCAGCCCGACTCGTTCACCGCGAACGTCGAGGCGATGGACGACGATCCGACCTCGCTGCTCAACCTTTACCGCGAACTCATCCATCTGCGGGCGCGGAACGCCGCGCTCGGGTCGGGTGAGCTGATCGCGCTGGACGCCGGCAGCGAGGCCGTGGCAGCGTACCTGCGACGGAAAGGGGATGAGATCGCGCTCGTGGTCGCCAATCTGGCGACGAAGCCGCTTTCCGGCGTGACACTTTCATCGGACAGAGCCCTGTTGCCGCCCGGAAGCTACATGCCGGAGGTCCTTTGGGGTGGCGAGCCGGCGTTGCCGCTGGAGATCGGAGCGGGCGGAATCATCCAGGGTTACATGCCCCTCGCTTTTCTGGCGCCGCTGCAAACGTACGTCTTCGAAATCACCCGTGGGGAGCGATGAGATACGTCAGTCTCTTCTTACTATGCTTTGCTGTCGCTTGCGCGGGCGACGCCCCCGAAACGCCTGACGTTAGCGGGGCAAGCCTCGCCGTCCCCGCCTGGGCCAAAGACGCGATCTGGTACCAGATCTTCGTCGAGCGCTTCCGCAACGGCGATCCTGAGAACGATCCGACGCTGGATGACATCGAAGGCTCTTGGCCGCACGCACAGCCGCAGGGCTGGCGGCCGACGCCCTGGGCACACGACTGGTACCGGCAGGAGCCCTGGGCCCAGGCCAGCGGCCAGGACTTCTACTTCACCGTGCAGATCCGCCGTTATGGTGGCGACCTACAAGGCGTCATCGACAAGCTCGACTATCTGGAGAGCTTGGGCGTGACGGCGCTGTACCTGAATCCGCTGAACGACGCGCCGTCGCTGCACAAGTACGACGCCCGCAACTACCATCACATCGACCGCAACTTCGGCCCCGACCCACAAGGGGACGCAGTTCGCATCGCCGCCGAGGATCCGACGGACCCGGCCACTTGGAGTTGGACGGCCGCCGACAGTCTGTTCCTCGTTCTGGTCGACGAGGTGCACCGGCGTGATATGCGGGTCATCGTCGACTACTCTTGGAACCACACCGGCATAACGTTCTGGGCCTGGAAGGACGTGCTCGCGCGGCAACAGGAATCGCCGTACGCCGGGTGGTACGAGGTGCGCAGCTTCGACGACCCGGCCACGCCGGACACGAACGAGTTCGCCTACTCCGGCTGGGCGGGCGTGCCGGAGCTGCCGGAATTGAAGAAGATGGGTCGGCCGGAGGGGGAGCTTCGCGGCGCCGTCGAAGGGACTTTGATCCCCGCGGTGCGAGAGCACGTCTTCAACGTCACGCGCCGCTGGCTGGATCCTAATGGCGACGGCGATCCCAGCGACGGCATCGATGGCTTTCGCTTGGATGTGGCGGAAATCGTGCCGCTGGGCTTCTGGCGCGAGTACCGGCGCTTCGTGCGAAGCATCAATCCCGATGCGTACCTGGTCGGCGAGGTGTGGTGGGATGAGTGGCCGGATCGGATGTACGATCCCGCCCCGTGGCTCGAGGGCGACGTCTTCGACGCGGTGATGAACTACCGCTGGTACATGCCGACGCGCGCTTTCTTCGCCGGCGCGCCGCCCAACCTGACCCCTTCCGGTTACGTCGCGCACCTCGATTCGATAGCCGCCGGCATCGCAACCGATCATCTGAAGGCGATGATGAACCTGACGGCCAGCCACGACACGCCGCGCTTCGGCACGTCGATCTACAACCCGGGCCGTTACAAGTACCGAGCCCATCCAAATGGCAACCCCGAATACAAGATCGACCGGCCGGATGAGCGAACGCGGCAAATCCAAAAGATGATCTTGGTGCAGCAATTCACCTACATCGGTGCACCGCACATCTGGAACGGTGACGAGGTCGGCATGTGGGGCGCCGACGATCCCGACATGCGCAAGCCGTTGGTCTGGGCCGACCTCACCTATGAAGACGAGACCACGCATCCCTTGGGACAGGCTCGCCGCCGTGACGCGGTCGCGCCGGATACGGCACTGCTCCGTGTCTACAAGGACCTGATCGCGCTGCGCAAACAGCACCTGCGTCTCTTCGTCGACGGCGCCTTGGACGTCCTGCTCACCGACGACGCACGTAACCTGCTCGCCTACGAGCGGGTCCTCGATGATGAACGGGCCGTGGTCGCTTTCAACAACTCCGATCAGCCGCAAACCCTGGCGCTCGAGGTCGAAGATGGCATCTATCGCGCCGTCTTCCCAAGCGGCGATGCCGTTGAAGTGACGGACCGATCCCTGACCGCCGAATTGCCGGCCAGAACGGCGACGGTCTGGATTCGAGACTGAGAGGATCTTGCGTTGTAGCTGGGCGGCTAACCGGCGTGGCGCGAATCAACCCCGTCGGCTGGCTCTGAGCGCCGGGCCCCGGTCCGAGATTTGACGCGGGACGCATTCGCTTGCCAGATTGTCATCGTCCAAAAGCCCACCACCCAAGACAGTGAGCCGCTACGATGGCCAACATCTCCTTCACGGTGAACGGCCGGTCACGCACGGTGGATGTCCCCGAGGACATGCCGATCCTCTGGGCCGTCCGCGATGTGATCGGACTGACCGGGACCAAATTCGGCTGCGGAATTGCGCAGTGCGGGGCCTGCACCGTCCACCTGGACGGCGAGCCGATCCGTTCCTGCATCATCCCGGTGAGCGCCGCGGCGGGCAAGTCGATCACGACGATCGAGGGGCTGTCCTCGGATCGCTCGCACCCGGTGCAGCAGGCCTGGATCGAGGAGGACGTTCCCCAGTGTGGCTACTGCCAGTCGGGGCAGATCATGAGTGCCGTTGCGTTGCTGGCGAAGAACCCCGATCCCACGGACGACGAGATCGACGCGGCGCTGGCTGGCAATATCTGCCGCTGCGGAACCTACATGCGGATCCGCCGCGCCGTGCGCCGGGCCGCCGAGATCGGATAGCAAACCCTCCCGGGGAGATGAACCGATGACCGGAACGAAGATCGACCGCCGCGATTTCATCAAGATCACCGGTGCCGCCGGCGCCGGCCTGACCCTGGGCCTCTACTTGCCGGGCTGCGCCCGGGAACCCGCCGGTCCCGCGGAACGCGTCGCGCTCAATGCTTGGGTCCATATCGACACGGACGGCGGCGTCCGCCTGATCGTGGACCGCTCGGAGATGGGCCAGGGGGTCGCCACGTCGTTGCCCATGTTGCTGGCCGAGGAACTGGAGGTGCCCTTCGAGGCGGTGCGCTTCGAGTTCGCGCCGGTGGACGCGGCCTACGTCAACCCGGCGGTCGGCATGCAAGGGACCGGTGGCAGCACCAGCGTGCGGGCGGCCTGGGAGCCGTTGAGGCGCACCGGCGCCGCTGCGCGGATGATGCTGGTGGCGGCCGCGGCGGAGCGCTGGGGCGTTCCGGCGGCGGAGTGCCGGGCCGAGGCCGGTCGCGTGATGCACGAGGCCACCGGCAAAGACGCGGCGTACGGCGAGCTGGCCGAGGCAGCGGCGGGTCAGCCCATGCCAGAGGAGGTGACGCTTAAACCGCCCGCGGAGTTTCGGTTGGTGGGAACGGCGCGCAGCCGGCTCGACACGCCGGCCAAGACTGACGGCTCCGCCGTCTTCGGTATCGACGTGCAGCGCGAGGGTCTGCTAGTGGCCAGCGTCGCGCGTTGCCCGGTGTTCGGCGGCCGCGTGGCCAGCTACGATGACGCTGCGGCTCGCGCGGTTCCGGGAGTCCGCGATGTCGTGCAGTTCGAGGACCGGGTGGCTGTGATCGGAGACAATTACTGGGCGGCGCTTCAGGGTCGCCGCGCCCTCGAAATCGAGTGGGACGAGGGCGAAAACGCCGGGCAGAGCAGCGAGAGGATCTCGGCGCAATTCCGGCAGTTGGCGGCCCGGCCTGGCGCTGTAGCCCGGGACGATGGCAACGCCGGCGCCTCCATCGCCCGCGCCAGCCGCCGGCTGGAGGCGGCCTACGACCTGCCCTATCTGGCCCATGCCACGATGGAGCCGATGAACGCCACGGCGGATGTACGCGCCGACCGTTGTGAGGTCTGGGCGCCTACGCAGAACCAGACCGGCACGCAGCAGTTCGCCGCCGGGATCGCGGGTCTGGCGCCGGAGCAAGTGACGGTGCACACGACCTACCTGGGCGGCGGCTTCGGGCGCCGCTTCGAGCTGGACTTCGTCTCCGACGCGGTCAACTGCTCGAAAGCCGTCGGCGCGCCGGTCAAGGCAGTCTGGTCGCGCGAGGATGACGTCCGTCACGACTGGTACCGGCCGGCCTCCTATCACGTGCTCCGTGCGGGACTCGACGCCGACGGCCGGCCCGTTGGCTGGTCGCACCGCATGGTGGTCCCGTCGATCGTCAAGCGGGTCTTTCCCGACTGGTTCCAGAACGGCATCGACGCCGAGGCGGTGGAGGCCGCCGTGGGGCTGCCCTACGGCATTCCCGCCGTGCGCGTCGAGTATCACGACGCCGACACCGGCGTCCCGGTCGGCTTCTGGCGCTCGGTCAACCACACCCAAAACGCCTTCGTGATCGAGTGCTTCATGGACGAGCTGGCCCGCGCCGCCGGTCGCGACCCGTACGAGTACCGGCGCGAGCTGCTGGCCGATGCGCCCCGTCACCTGCGCGTGCTGGAGCGGGCGGCGTCCGCGGCGGGCTGGGGGGATTCACCTGGCGAGGGCCGGGGCCGGGGCATCGCCGTGCATGAGTCGTTCGGGTCGTTCGTCGCCCAGGTCGCCGACGTGTCGATCGAAGACGGCCGCGTGCGCGTGCAGCGCGTTGTCTGCGCGGTGGACTGCGGGCCGACCGTGAATCCGTCGATCATCGAGGCGCAGATCCGCAGCGCCATGGTCTACGGGCTGACCGCCGCCCTCTACGGCGAGATCACGATCGAAGGCGGCCGCGCGGTGCAGGGAAACTTCCACGACTATCAGATGCTCCGGATCAACGAGATGCCGGAGGTCGAGGTGCACATCGTGGAGAGCGAAGACGCGATCGGCGGGATCGGCGAGGTCGGGACCCCACCCATCGCACCGGCGGTGGCGAACGCCGTGTTCGCGCTCACCGGCGAACCGGTGAGGAAGCTGCCGATTCGCGTCTAGCCCGTTGGGGCGCCAGCCCTCACAAGGTGCCGCATCAGTCGATCAACGCGAACGCGGCATGAATCTGAGCGACCACGCCAGCGCCAGGTGGGCGGGCAAGGTCAGAGCGATGACCGGTCCGTTGCCCTGATCGAGTCCGGGGAGCAGCTGGAGGAGGAAGCCGAGCAGCGAGATCGACGCGAGCAGCAGGCTCCAGCCGCCGGCGACCGCCCGAGTCCGGCCACCGTAGACGGCGGTGGGCAGGAGCGCCGCGAGGGCGAGATGCAGCGGGTTCGCGTAGAACAGGTTCTCGTTCCAGTACATGAACTGGTGGTCGGTCGCGAGCGCCGCGACCAGCAGCAGCCCCGCCAGCCC
>JBFJOD010000098.1:0-12377 GCA_041617795.1 Gemmatimonadota bacterium
GACCCGATGCCACATCCAGCGCGTAGATGTGAGATTCGCGGTACCGCAGGTCCCAGTCGTCTTCTTTCAAAGCATCGAAAACGATGGTCTTGCCGTCAGGCGTCCAATCGTAGCCCACCGCGAAGGGGATCCCGTAGTAGCGGGCCCCGACGTTCCACTCACCCTCGGTCAGCTGGCGCGGCGTCCCGCCATCCGAGGGCACGACGAACAGGTGTGTGTAGCCATCCTTCAAGAAGCCGACCCGGTCCTGCCGGTAGTGCATGCTCTCGACGATGCGGGGCGGCTTGGTCCACTTCGCGCCCTCCGGCGCCGCCGGCAGGTCGATGCTCCATTCCTTCTTGGGCCCGGCCGGCACGTTCATCGTAAAGGCGATCGTCTTGCCATCCGGCGCCCACTGGATGTTCGCAGGGCTCTCCGTCACCCGCGTGACCTGGGAGACCGCCCCTTCGGCATCCATCCAGCGTACAAAGATCTGCGTCCCCTCCGGTTCGCCCTCAGCCAGATAGGCGATGCGCGTACCGTCGGGCGACCAGCGCGCGCTGGAGCCCTTGAGCAAGAAGCGGTTCTTGGAGCCATCGGCGTTCATGATCCAGAGCGCCGAATCCCAGCGATCCTCCAGCTTGTTGACCCAGCGTCGGGTGTAGACGATCTGGGACCCATCCGGCGCGATCTGCGGATCGCCCACCGATTCCAGCTCTAGGAAATGGCCCACGGTTAAAAGGGTATCGGATGCAGTCTCTTGCGCCTGAGCGCTGGCGACGGCGATCGGCGAGGAACTGATGAGCAAGCAGGCGGCGAGTGCGTAGCGGCAACGCATGCGGACCTCCGGGTTGTCCTAATCAGATAGGTCAGAGCGCTTCACTTTAATGAGGCTCGATGACGATGTCCAGCGTGGTGTCATTCCGTTTCATCACGAGCGATCTCTTCCAGCATCGCACGGGCTAGCTGCAGCTCCTCCGGGTGGATGGTGTGTGCCATCCCTGGATAGCGGCGCAGCGTCACGACCCCACCGAGACCCTCCAACACCTCCGCCGTCTCTGTCACCCGCGCCCAGGGCACGTGTGGATCCGGGTCCGAGGCACCAAGTAGTACTGGTGTTCCGTCCAGACTGCCGGAGTACTCGCGCGGCGTGCCGGGCGGACCGATGAGGCCGCCGGTGAGGCCGACCACGCCGCCGAAGCGGCGCGCGTTGCGGGCGACAAACTCGAGGGTCAGACACGCGCCTTGAGAGAAGCCGAGCAGAATCTGCTTCTCCGCTGAAAGGCCCTGCTCCTCCAACTGCTCCACGATTTCCGCTAGGCGGCGCAGTCCGGAGCTGAGTCCGGGCTCGTTTTCCGGCATCGGCGCCATGAAGCTGTAGGGGTACCAGGTGTTTCCGGCGGCCTGCGGCGCGACGTAAGCGACGCCGGGGTGCTCCAGGTGCGGCATCAGCGACAGGATATCTTCCGCCGAGCCGCCACGGCCGTGTACCAGGATCATCGCGGCCCGCGCCGACTCGATTGTGGAGCCTGCCTGCCGCAGCGCGCCCCCGCCGTGCGGGTGCCTGGCCGTTTCCCAATCTGACATCAACGACCCCCTTGGTCTGATCGAAAGCCCAGCCCCTGCCGGCCGCAACGCAGCATCTAGTCGCCGCTCGCTCGAAACCCTAGCTTACCAGCTTATGACGACAAGACGCGAGTTCCTTCAGTCCTCCGCCGCGGCGGCCGGTGCATTCGCCTGGCGCGGAACAGATAGCCTTTTCGCCGGCCAGGCGACAACCCGGGCGGGGAAGCCGCTTCGTATCCTGATCCTCGGCGGCACGACCTATCTTGGGCCGTACCAGATACGCTATGCGCTGCAACGCGGGCACCAGGTCACGATCTTCAATCGCGGGCAGACAATACCGACGCTCTTCCCTGACCTGTTCACACAGGTCGAGAAGCTGACCGGTGATCGGGATGGCGACCTCGAATCGCTCAAGGGTCGCGAGTGGGACGCGGTGATCGACAACTCCGCCACCAACCCGAAGTGGGTTCGCGACTCAGCGGAGCTGCTCAAGGATCGCGTCGGACTCTACCTCTATACATCGTCGACCGGCGCTTACTACCCCTACTTGACCCCCGACATCGATGAATCCACCCCGGTGGTGACGGAACTGGATCCCGAGGCCGGTCCTTCCGCCAACTACGGCGTCAACAAGTCGCTGTCTGAGATCGAGGCGCGCGCGGCCTTTCCGGATCGGGCGATCGTCGTGCGGCCTCACTACATCATCGGGCCCGGCGATCCCAACGACCGGCTGACCTATTGGGTCGTTCGCATCGACGTCGGCGGCGAGGTCCTCGCCCCCGGCGATCCCGACGATCCCGTCCAGCTGATCGATGTGCGGGACCTGACCGAGTGGATGATTCACATGCTGGAGAACAGTCATACCGGCACGTACAACGCCACCGGACCGCGATCGCGGCTCTCATCCGCTGAGTTCGTGTCCGGCATACGGTCGATCACCTCCTCCGCCGTCTCATTCACTTGGGTGGGCACCGACTTTCTGCTGGAACACGAAGTCCCGTACATGGTCCCGTGGGTGGTGCCGCGCGGTGACACTCTGGGCATGTCGACGATCAGCGCCGCGCGTGCGCTAAACAAAGGGCTCACCTACCGGCCGCTGGCGGTTACCGCACTCGACAACCTGGAGTGGTGGAAGCGCCAGCCTGAGGAACGACGCGCGCGGCTGAGTGATCTGCCAAACCAGCGAGAACGCGAGATTCTGGCTGCCTGGCATGGACACGCTGGCTAGCTCGACATCTGTTTCTAACATCCGCGACGAGGGCTGCCGATGAAAGTCTTCTTGATCTACGTTCGCGATGAGGATTTCTACCAACTGCTTCCTCCGGAACTGGCGGGCTCACGATCACAAAACGGGCGAGTCCCGGTCATGGGCTTTCCACCGATCGCGATCGAAACGCTGGCGCCCGTCGTGCGTCAGCATGGCCACGACGTCCGCATGTTCGATACCTGCCATCCGCAGATGAAGGAGGAGCACATCGCCGAAGCGGTAGTCGCGGAGCGGCCCGGCGCCATCGCGCTCTCCTTCTTGTCAACGACCTCCTATCCGGCCGCCAAGAGCATGGCGCGCCGATTGAAGCGGGCAGCCCCTGGCACACCGATCATCCTCGGCGGTGTCTTCGCGACCATGAACGCCAAGAAGATACTCGCGGACTGTGCTCAGGCGGATTGCATCGGCGTCGGCGAAGGCGAGGAGCTGCTGCCCGAATACCTCGAGAATCTCGACGACCCCGGGCAGGTCGCCGGGCTGGTCTGGCGCAACGGTGACGAAATCGTCGAGAACGCGCCGCGCCCCATTATCAAAGACCTCGACCAATTCCCTTACCCCGACCGCACCAGCCTGCCCATCGACTACATCGAGTCGATGCCACTCGACGTACCCGCGGTCCTCTCCCTCGATCGCTTCTGCACGATGCAGACCTCACGCGGGTGCCCCTACCCGTGCATCTACTGCGACATCCCGGCCCTGGCTGACGGCAAGTGGCGCTGCCGCTCGCCGGAGCACGTGCTGGGCGAGATGCAGCAGCTGAGCGACGAGGGCTACCGCTCGATCTACCTGACCGACGATCACTTCCTGCTGAAGCGCAAGCGCATCCAGGCGATCTGCCAGGGCATCATCGACCGCAAGCTGAAGTTCCGTTGGGGCTGCGAGGGCCGGGTCGATTCCGTTGCTATCGACCAGTTCCCCTTGATGGCGGAGGCCAACTGCAGCTTCCTCGCCTTCGGCGTCGAAGCCGGCACTCAGAAAGTGCTCGACCGACTGAAGAAGATGCAAAACTTGGAGCAGATCGAGCGCGGGATCAGCGAGGCCAAACGCCACGGGATCGATACCGCCCACGGGTTCTTCCTCGTCGGCTCGCCGGACGAGACCGAAGCGGACATCCTGCAGAGCTTCCGCTTCGCCGCCCGGCTGAAGTTAGACACGTTCGGCTTCAACCGCCTCTGCGCCTATCGCGGGACACCGCTCTGGCAGGAGTACATCGAGCGCGGGATCATCGACGACGAGCGCGATTGGTACAAGTGGTTCAAGTGCTCGGACATCGACCCGACCGTCTTGCCCAGCGAGGTCGTGAACCGGGCGCGGCAAAAGGGTTACATGCTGCTGTTCGCGCACAGGATTCTCCTGCGCCCGATACAAACCTTCAAGCTGCTGCGCACCTTCGGCCGGCACATGAAGAAGTCAGACATCCTGAAATTGCTTTGGAGTCCGTTCCGCAAGCGGACGCTGACGCGGAAGCCGGAGTTGCCGGCACGAATGATCGACCGGGGCCTGACGGCGCCCGTGCGTGAGACGGTCCAACAGATTGCCTGAACGCATCCGCTGGCTGGGAACCGCCCTTGTCGCGACACTCATCGGCGCGGGCTGCGGCGGCGACACCCTCGGACCCGACGGCGAGGGGGTGTTGGGAGAGTGGGTGCGCTCCTTCGGCGTCGAACGGACCTACGAACTGCGCCTGCCGGCCACTTACAACGAGAGCCAGCCGGCACCCCTGCTGCTCGCCTTCCATGGAGCGCCTGATAGCGGCGCGGGTTTCGAGGCGCGCAGCGGTCTGACGCCCGCCGCCGACCAAGCGGGATTCATCACCGTCTACCCCGATGGGATCGACGGGACCTGGGATGTCAACGATGTGTTGCTGGTGGTCAACCTGATCACTCACCTGTCCGACAACCTCTCAGTCGACCGTGATCGTATCTACGTGACCGGGTTTTCCGCGGGCGGCACGATGACGCAGTTGATCGGCTGCGCCCTGGCGGATTTGCTGGCCGCGGTCGCCGTCGTCGGAGCCACGCTGGAGAGTGATATCTCCGACTCCTGCCAGCCGCTCCAAGCGATTCCGATACTCTTGGTTCACGGTACGGAAGACACGGCCTTCCCCTGGGAGGGCCTGACCGTCGGGAACCTGAGGCGGCTATCCGTCGATGAGACGCTGGCGCGCTGGACCGCTCTGAATCGCTGCGTTGGCGATCCGGCCGTCGACACGCTGCCCGACCTGTTTGACGACGGCACCCATGCCTGGACCGAACGCTGGTCGACCTGCGCGGGCGGTTCCGAGGTAATGTTCTTTGGCATCGAGGGGGGTGGTCACACCTGGCCCAGCGGCCCCGGGCCCTTCCCGCCCGGTCGGATCAGCCGGGAGATCTCTAGCGAAGAAATCGTCGCGTTCCTCGGTAGCTTCGATCGCGGCCGTTGATGTCCCGGACGGACAAACAGCAAGCCCCGCGATGAGCAGGGCTTGCCGTTTGTCAGAAGCGGCCTGATCTGGCTGCTTAGCGTATTTCCTTCAGCTCGATAACTAGCGGCTGCGCTGCCGGAGCTTGCTTCAACACGATGTGAGGCGCCGCCTTCCGGGCGTGGATCGTCGCGCTACCTTCCGCCGCGCTGACCTCCAGCTCGTAGGCTTCGAATTCTCCTGCCGCCACCGTCACCGTCGTCTCACCCAAGACTTTCACCTTAAGCGTGTAGGGGCTGCCGGTCGTTGGGTTGACGGCGGGCACCTCGAACTCGGCATTCGCTCCCAGGTCCGCCAACCAGATGACATAGTCGTCCATACCGGGCAATAGCGTCCCTTCGACGACTTCGGTGCTGACTTCCCTGGTTTCACCGCTCATGCCGGTGACACTGCCGCTCACCACACCTTCGCTGAGCTGCATGTCGATCTCAACGCCCTGGGCACCCATCTTCTGAGAAATGTGGGACGTGATGCCGGTGAACGTCTCGGCCGTGAACACGACGTCCTGCTCCAACACCATACCCATCGCTCCCCCGGTCGTCTGAGAGCGCACGACATCACGACCCTCGAGCGACTCGCGGGTAACCGCGGTAGTGATCTCACCCACCGGGTTGCCCTGGACGTTGAGCGAGTATATCAGCGTAATCGGCTGAATCGTTGTCGCATCGAGCGCGATCTCTGCCGCCTTGATCTCGAGGTCGGCCAAGGTGATGGCGTTTCCTTCTACGTCGTACAGCTCGATGCTGCCGAACGGCACGACCTTGTCATAGATCTGTGTCGCATCACCAACGACTACGACCAGCGCCTGGTCCGGTTTCAGGTGCTTCGTCGCTACTCGTTGCACTTCCTTCGCATCGACCGCGGCCACCCGGGTTCGGTATTTCTCCAAGTAGTCCTGCGGCAGGCGATGCAACCGCGTCGTGGCGATCTGCCCGGCTACTTGCTGCGGCGTCTCGATCTCGCGCGGGAACGAGCCAGTGATGTAGTCCTTGGCCAGGGTGAGATCCGCCGCGGGCACCGGCTCGCTACGCAGCCGCTCCAACAGCGCGAACATCTCCTGCAACGAGCTATCCGCGACCTCGTTTCGTACTTCGGCGGAGGCCTGGACGTACCCACGGCTAATGCGCTTGGCACCGCTGGCGTAGGAGCCGTACGTGTAGCCTTTCTCTTCGCGCAGCGTGCGATACAGCCAACCCTGTGAGCCGCCACCGAAGATACGCAACGCCACGTCGAGGGCCGGCCAGTCCGGATCGGTCGCCGGCTCGATCAGGTGACCCACAAGAACATTGGCCTGTACCGAGCCCGGCTTGTGGTAGAAACGAATCTTGCGACCCTCGCGTGTCGGAGGTGCTGCCATCGCAACACTCTCGACTTTTCCGGATTTCCATTTGCCGAAATGCTTGTTCAGCCGCTTGACCATTTCGTCCGGATCGACGGCACCGGCGATGACGAAGAGTGAATTGTCGGGCCGATAGTAAGAGCGGTGGAATGCCACTATGTCTTCTCGCGTCATCCCCTCCACCGATGCTACCGTCGGCAGGCTGCCGTAGGGGTGCTTGCCGTATAGGCCCTGGATGAACTGGCGCTGGGCCACAGACCCTGGATCGCTTAGCTCGAGCTTCAGGCCGGTGAGGAAGCGCTTGCGCTCGATCTCCAGCTCGTCCGTGGGGAATGTCGGATTGATGACCATGTCGGCCATGATTTCCAGCGCCGGCTCGAGAAACTCGGTAAGCGCCGTGGCCGTGACGCTTGTCCAGTCCTCACCTGCACCCGCCCCGATTGACGCACCCATGAAATCGATAGCTTCAGCAACTTCTAGGGCGTTGCGGCTGGTCGTCCCTTTGTCCAGTAGCGAGGCCGTCGCACCAGCGAGCCCTTCCCTGCCCGGCGGATCGAATGCCGTGCCGCTCTTGATGCGCAGGTTGACCGTGACCATCGGCTGCTCGTGGTTCTCCACGATGATGGCCTGGGCACCATTGGACAGCTTGGCCTCGTGGAACTTCGGGAAGGACACAGGTTCCAGCGGCAACGGCGCCGGTGGTCCTTCCTGCGCCAGCAACGCACTCCCGCCCTGCAGGCAGAGAAGCGTGGCGCCGATGAGAGTAAACGCATTCCTGACTTTCATATCATTTCTCCTCACGAGGTAGCTGCTTTCTTCTTCTCCGGCTTCGCCTCTCCCGCAGGAGCGGCGATGACCACGGAGCGGTTGACCGGCACCAGGTACTTCTGGGCGACACGGCGAATGTCGTCGATCGTCACCGACATGTACTTGTCGATATCGGCGTTAATAGTCGCTGCATCGCCGTGGTAAAGCCGGTAGTGTTGTATCTCCTGGGTCTTGGAGAAAACCGTCTGCCGGCTCATGATCTGGCCCGTGCGCAATTGGTTCTTCGCTTTCTGCAACTCACGATCGCTGACGCCTTCGTTCTTCAGCTTGTCGATCTCCTCGTTGATCAACGATTCGATCTGCTCGATCTCGACACCCTGGTTCGGCAGAGCCGCAAACCAGAACAACCCGGGGCCAACTCGAGAATCGAGAGTGCTGAACACGACAAGGGCCGCCCGCTCGGCTTTCACCAGTCGCTGATTCAGGCGGCTCGACTCGCCCTGGCTGAAGATGCCCGATAAGAGCTGCAAGGCGTACGAATCGTCTGCCTTGTGCGGCGGGATGTTGAAGCCGGCCAGGTAGAGCGGCGTGTTGGCGAGTGCGTCCTCGACGGTGATACGGCGCTCGCCATCGCTACGCGGCGTCGGTGTGAACGGCGGAAGTTCCGCTGGCTCGCTGCCGCGCGGAATACTGCCGAAGTACTCCTCTGCCATCTTACGAACGTCGTCAACCTTGACATCACCGGCCACGATCAGCGTCGCGTTGTTCGGCACATAGTATTTCTTGTAGAACGCCAGCACGTCTTCGCTGGTGGCGGCGTTCAAGTCGTCCATGCTGCCAATGACCGTATGGTTGTACGGCGGCCAGTCGGCAACGAGAGTATCGAGCGTCAGGATGGCGTTGCCGTACGGCTGGTTGTCGATGCGCAAGCGGCGTTCCTCCTTCACCACCTCGCGCTCGCGTTGGAAGTTCTCCGCCGTGACCTTAAGACGTGCCATCCGATCGGCCTCGAGCCAAAGTGCCAGGTTCAAGCGGTTCGACGGCAGCGTCTCGAAGTAGGCGGTTCGATCTTCATTGGTCGTGCCGTTGTAGGTTCCGCCCGCCGCCAAGACATGCCGCTTGAACTCGCCAGGCTCCAGGTTCTCCGTCTCCTGGAACAGCATGTGCTCGAACAGGTGGGCAAAACCGGAACGGCCGGTCTCTTCGTTCGCACTCCCTACATCGTACCAGATGTTCACGGCGACGACTGGCGTCGAATGGTCCTCGTGCACGATGACCGTGAGCCCGTTGTCCAGGGTGAAGCTCTGGATCTCAATCGGCGGCGTCGTCTCTTGCGCATGGGCAGGCAGCGCCACCAGCGCCACGACGAGACCTGCCACCAGGCGGTGTTTGGCTAGCATAGACGGCTCCAGGTTCGGATTTCCAGTGTGAACTGAGGTGGCCAATGATAGGCTTTCATCCTACGCGGATCAAGGAACTACTTTCCGCTTTACATGGCGTCTACAAGCTGTTAACAGATCATGAAATGGGCCACGGGGCCGACGAAATAGCTGAGGCTGTCTATGTCGAATTTGAACCCTGCGTTCGCGCCCAAAAACACGGTTGGGATCTTGCTAGCTGCTTTGCTGGCGGGTGGGCTCCAACCAGCGGACCTCCGTGCCCAGCGCGGCCGCGACAACTGGCAGCGTGTAGCGGATGTCATGACGGCGCTGGCCATCGGCGAGGGAAGCCAGGTGGCCGACGTAGGCGCCGGCAGTGGCTACTTCGCGGAGCACCTGGCTCGGGCTGTCGGGGATAGCGGACGCGTATTCGCCGTTGATGTGAGCGAGCGAGCGATATCGCAACTACGGAAGCTGGCTCGAGATGAGGGTCTCGAGAACGTCGAGGTCGTTCGCGGCGAAAGCGATGACCCAAAGCTACCACCGCAATCGCTGGATGCCGTACTCGTCGTCGATTCTTACCATGAGATGACGGAACACGCCGCTATGCTGACCGGCATGTACCGCGCTCTTGAAGCTGGGGGGCGCCTAGTGATGTTGGATCGCGCCCCACCGAATCCTTCTCTGTCACGTGACCGCCAGACATCGAACCACGACTTGAGCATCGATTTTGCCGAACGGGAGCTGCGCGAGGCGGGCTTCGAGATCCTCGAGCGCCACGAGCGGTTCGCAGAGCGGCGTCGCAACGACTGGCAGTGGATGCTAGTCGCGCGACGCTGACGACTCGAGTCGATTCACGACGACGGTCGCGGCCAGCGTGCCCGTGACGTTCGTTGCGGTGCGCGCCATGTCGGGAATTCGATCGACGCCCAGCAACACGGCCAGTCCATCTAACGGGATGCCTACGGTCGCCAGCGCCGGGGCGAGGCTGAGCACGCTACCGCCCGGAATACTGGGGACCGTGAACGAAACGACGAACGTGGCCAGCACGGCGCCACCGATGCCGGATACCGCCAGCGAGACGCCGTAGAGCCAGGCGAGGAAGACGACGCTAGCGCCCTGGAAGACGGCGCTACCGGCGCGGCCCAGCCCCGCACCCAGCGGAATCACGAACCCCGACACCGCACCCGCTACCCGTAGCTCGTCATCCGCCGCCTCGAGCATCGCCGGAACTGTGGCGGGTGAAGACGTCGTGGCCGCGGCGATCACCTGGGGACTCACACACCCCTTGAGGAATTGTCCTACAGGCATCCGGCCGATCATGCGAATCGCCGGCAAGTAGACGACAGCGATGAATGCCAGAAGCGCCACCAACACGGCGACGACGAATGCGATCAGGCTTTGCAGCATCGCCCAACCGGCGCGAGCGGTCACCGGCGCCGCCAGTGCGAACACGCCGATGGGCGCCGTCCAGAGGATCCAGTGGGTCAGCTTGATGAGCGCGGCGGCGACCGCCCGGGCCAACCCCACGAGAACTTCGCTCTGATGTTTTGGCAACGCGCCGACCGCTGCCGCGAAGAACACCACGAACACGATCAGCGGAAGCAACGCGCCGTCGGCGGCGGCCTGAAAAGGATTGCTGGGTATCAGGTTGACTAAGAAATCGACCAGACCCGGGAGAGCGGGGGCTTCGACCGTCTGGGGAGCCAGCGCCTGGGCCGCCGCTTCGCTGGCCAACGGGAGGAGCGCGCGCATCACTCCCATTCCCAGAAGCACTCCCACCACGCTGGTCACGGCAAAGAAGCTCATCGCCGCCGCGCCCATCCGGCCCAGACGCCGCAAGTCGCCCAGCGAGGACACCCCGACGAAGATGACGGCCGCCACCAGGGGGATGACGACCATCTTGAGCAGGTTGACGAAGGCGACGCCGATGGGATCTATCCCTACCGCGAACGCCAACAACAGCGGGTTCTGGGTTATTGCCGCGAGTAGGCCCAGCGCCAGCCCGGCCACCAGGCCAACAACGATCGCAACCTGAAGTCTTACTGGCACTGTGTCTCACGCAAGATGAACTGCGTCCAGCCGCAGGTCAGCGTCCCGAGCTCCTCCGTGCCGTCCCACAGCGCACCCACTGGCGCGGCTCTTCCGTCCGGGGTTCGATGGGCAGCACCGCCCGCTCGCGTGGCAGCCGCTGGGGATCCTCCGACGCCGCGTAGGCGAGCATCGCCGCAAGTGTGGCGTTCTCGCTGAGATCATCGAAGACGATCTTGTCGTACGTGTCGCGGTTGGTGTGCCACGTGTACTGGCGGTACTCGTCGTAGGGTGACTGCAACCGGAATGCCGGCGCGCCGTGACAGAGGAACGACACGTGGTCGCTGCCCCGATTTTCCTGAGGGCCGGGGAACACCAGCGTCACGTGCTCGCTGATCTCGGTCGGGACCAGCGACATCCAGCGCCGGACGTATTCGCCGGCACGCAGGAAGCCTTGCCCCTCGATCTTCTCGATTCGCCAGGTGCCATTGTCCTGGTTGAACAACGCCTGAAGACCCTCGACGACCTCCGGGTGGTCTTCGCTGAAAGCACGAGACCCGATCAGACCCATCTCCTCGGCGCCCCAATGTCCGACCACGATCGTGCGGCGCGGGTTCGGATACGTTTCCTTTAGAATCCGCATCGCCTCAAGCATCGTAATCGTGCCGGTCCCGTTGTCGGTGGCGCCGGTCGCCGCGTGCCAGGAGTCGAGGTGGGCGGAGAGAACGATGTACTCGTTGGGCAGCTCAACGCCCTTGAGCTCCGCAATCACGCTGAACTGCGGCACCTCGCCCAGATCCTCGCCTTCCGCCTGAACGCGCAGTCGCGGGCCCTGGTTGTTCTCGGCCAGCCGGTAAGCCAGTCCGTAGTCCTCGCAGGAAAGATCGATCGAAACGATTTGCTCGCTGAGCGCGCTGAATATCTTGTTCACACCCCAGCCGCCGGACCAGCGCGAGTAGATGGCGCCCAGCGCCCCCGCCTCCTCCAGCTGCCGCACGACGGTTCGCGAGCCACCCGCGTTCCTGATGCGCTGGAACCAGGCACGCTGCAGCTCCGCACGCTGGTCGGCGATCCGATCGACTGTCTGCGGCCGGGCGTTGGCCTGGAGCTCCTGGGGGGCCCGGCACATCAGCTCGGGCGGCGAAAGCAGCACGAACTTCCCCTCGACCCGGGCTCGCCATTCAGCGCTGTCGGCCGGCGTCACATCTGAGGGGAGCGCGATCACACCGCCCTCCAGACTGCCGCCCGTACCGGGACTCCAAGCCATCAGCTCGGCCTCGAGCGTCTGAACCCGTGGCGCGATCAGGTCGACATGCAGGATTCCTTGCCGCCAGCCGCGCCAGGTCCCGTAACCCTCGGTGCGCACCGGCACACCCCAACTCTGGTAGGTTCGCTCCAGCCAGGCGACCGCCGCGTCGAACCCCGGCGAGCCCGCGAGACGTGGCCCGATCGAGTCCATCAGGACCTGAGCGAGCGCTTCGGTCTGAGAGTTCTCGATCCCGACCTCCCACATCTTCTGGATGACGGGGTTATCGGTCGGAAACGTCTGAGCTTCGAGTGGGGCTGAACTCAGGGCCAAAAATAGAC
>JBFJOD010000099.1:0-12290 GCA_041617795.1 Gemmatimonadota bacterium
GATCCCGGCGCGGCCGGATTGATGGTTGGCGCTGACAGGCTATATAAGCGCTTCACGACCTTCGAGCGCTCGCTGCATATCGTGATGATGATCAGCTTCTTCATCCTCGCCATAACGGGGATGATCCTGAAATTCTCCTACATGGGTTGGGCACAGAAGCTGGCGGCGGCGGTCGGCGGCTTCGCAACAACCGGCGTTTTGCACCGCCTTGGCGCGCTAACCCTGATCACCGTCTTCTTCATTCATCTGGGTGATGTCTGGCGCCGCAAGAAATCTTCGGCTAAGAGCTGGGGGCAGTTCATTTTCTCGGACTCGTCGTTGATCTTCAATAGAAACGACCTCCGGGAGTTCGTGGCCTCGATCAAGTGGTTCTTAGGCAAAGGCACGCGCCCCAAATACGGCCGCTTTACCTACTGGGAAAAGTTCGATTACTTCGCCGTCTTCTGGGGGATGTTCATCATCGGCTCTACGGGAACCCTGCTCTGGTTTCCGGAGTTCTTCACGCTGATCTTGCCGGGCTGGTCGGTCAACGTGGCGACGATCTTACATAGCGACGAAGCGCTGCCGGCCGTCGCCTTCATCTTCACTGTGCACTTCTTCAACACGCACTTCCGGCCCGACAAGTTCCCCATGGACACGGTCATCTTCACCGGACGTGTCTCCGTCGAGGAGCTGATTCACGACAAGCCACGCGAGTACGAGCAACTGGTCAAGGCGGGGAAGCTCGAAGCGTCATTGGTGCACCCCTACCCGAAGAAGCTCCAGCGACTGTTCAAGATCTTCGGGTTCTCGGCGCTCACGGTGGGGTTGATACTGATCTTCGTCATTCTCTACACGATGCTGACGACGTATCTGAACACGTACTTATAGGATCAGGGCCCGGCCTCTGACACCGACAAGACGTAGGCCACCACATCCCAGGTCTGTTCACTATCGAGGATCTTCCAAGCTGGCATCGGGGTTCCCTGCACCCCTTCTCGCACGACGTAATATGCCCGTCTTGGCGTCATCCGCTGGCGCCAGGCCGGGTCGGTAAAATCGGCGGCGCGTAGCGACAGGTTGCGGCGGCGACCCTGACCGTCGGCGCGCTCGCCATGACAGAGGGCGCAGTGTTCCAAGAAGAGACTTCTGCCACGGTCGCGTGCTTCAGCAGACGTCAATCTGGCCTCGGGGACCGGTAATTGTCGGTAGTCCGGCGGCAAACCACCTTGGTCACACGCCCAAAGTCCGAGGAAGAGGGTCCCCGCGGAATACACCAGCAATCGGAACTGTTTGGTCTTCCGCGCCTTGCCAGCGCTAAGAGCGCATCGCACTTTGCGCATTAACCTGCGGGTCGAGAGAAGACGGGTGCAATTACTCACGCGGTTCGACTTAAATCGGTTGCGGTAACGCCACGACGCATACGACGATGCCAACCAGCTTGCTCAAGGAGTCTTGGGAAGCGGGCAAAGTCTCGCGTCTCACGCTGATTTTTGGAGGATTGGTCAGCGCCGCTTGGGCTATCATCGCGGCAGCTGCCACCTTCAGATTTATCGTCGACACCTATCACGAACCCGCGCTTGCTTCCCCGTTCAAACTCACGCTTCTTGTCGTGTCCGCCATAGTTATGCTGTTCCTTGTGATTCCTCTTCCGGCGACCTGGCTGATGTACGCCTTGCTCCGCCTCGACGAGCGTCGCCGTAGGGCTTCAGGGCCGAAACCTTAACCGACCAGTTCCGAACTGTGCTCTCAAAGACCCTTGAGATCTGTTGTGAGGTGAGCCCTGCGCTGCAGGCCATGTAGGTGAAGACCGCTGGCCAGCGGAGGTGCCACTTGTCTACAGGCCGAGAGCTCGAGCGTTCGGGCTCCGAGTCTCCTCGGGAGCGGCAGCGCCAGGCGCATTAGACTGAAGCTCATGCCCGAGTCGCCGCACTTCAGCCACGAGCTCCTCCACCAACCTGGGAATCCGTGCCTCGACCGGCGGCGAACGACCGAGGCCCAGCTTCAGCGTTTCGGGCACCAGACCCAGCAGCAAGAGGCTGCGCGGGTAAGCGTTCAGCAGGCGCAGCGCGTCGAGGAGCTCGGCCACACCGATCTGGTGACACGATAGGCGGGTCTGCACCGCCGCTCCAACCTCGTCACCTTCGATTCGGATGAATGTACCTGGCGGACCGGCTCCCTCGATGGCATCGACGAGGATGACGTCGTCAAAGGGGCGTATGTAGGATAGCAAGCCGAGCCCGAGCGTCCCGCCATCCAGCACGCGAACGCCTGTCGGGATCTGATATCTCCTCCGCAACATCTCGATCGCCGCCACGCCCAGGCCGTCGTCGCCGCAGAGAACGTTGCCCAGTCCGAGCACCAAGAGAGAGCCCGGGCTACCGGTTGTCGGCATCCTTCACTCTCCCGCTTCTTCCGCTGCCAAATCCTCTGGCCGCACAAACCGATAGCCCGAAAACATCGAGTCGATTGCTGCGTTCTTGGCCGCGCGAGCGACCAGCAGAGCACAGGAGATATGGTGAATGACGAACAAGACCAGCAGCCACATACAAATGTGGTGGATCCAGCGGGCCGTCTGCAGGCCGCCGAACACCGGCAGCAGCACCGAGAATACCTGCATCGGCGAGCCCACTCCGGCACTAACCGAAAAGATCGCGTAGCCGGTCAGCGCCGACAGGAGACAGACCGCGTAGACGAGCATGTAAGTCATTCCGGCCAGCGGATTGTGACCTACGAACCTCGGCGTGACCGGACGGAAGAGGATATAGAACTTCAGCCACTCCCATGCCGATCTCCACCGCGCCTTGCTCATCGGGATCATCTGGTTCCAGCGTGCATACTTGTTCCCGACGAACATCCAGACGATCCTGGCCAGCTCCGAGAGACTGAAGACGATGGCTGCGAAAAAGTGAATCGCCAGGATGGTCCCCATCACGAACTGCTGTCCCGCTGGGTCTGGGGCCGTGATGAAAGGGTGCCCAATGTAAAACCCCGTAATCGCCAAAACGACGATGGAGCCCGTTAATAGCCAGTGCGTGAGGCGCACCGGCAGATCCCAGACGTAGACGCGGATGAGTTGGGGCTGCGCCGCCGACGGGGCCGCTGTACCGATCGAGGCCGCCGTACTCATTGGGCTCTCACTTTCGCCAACTCACGGCCGTGGCGGTCCACGACATGAACGCCGCATGCCATGCAGGGATCGAACGAGTGCACGGTACGCAAAATCTCGATCGGCTGTTCGGGATCGGCCACGGGCGTCCCAACCACCGCCTCTTCGTACGGGCCCCGCTGGCCAGCCGCATCGCGTGGCCCGGCGTTCCACGTACTGGGCACCACACACTGGTAGTTGGCGATCTCGCCGTTCACGATGTGGACCCAGTGACCCAGTGCCCCGCGCGGCGCTTCGTGGAACCCTGCGCCGCTGCAGTCCTTGGGCCAGCTATCCGGATCCCACTTCGAGTTATCGTGAATATCGAGCTGGCCACGGCCCATGTTATCCTGAAGCTCGTTCAGCCATTCCTCTAGTTTCTCGGCGAGTACCAGAGTCTCGATACCCCGGGCGGCAACCCGCCCCAGCGTAGAGAACAACGCCTCCGGCCCCACGCCGAGCTGACCCAGCGCGTAGTCGACGTATTGCCGCACGCTCGCGTTGCCGGAGACGTAGGCCACCAGCATCCGCGATAGGGGACCGACTTCCATTGGCCGTCCGTCGTAACGCGGCGACTTTAGCCAGCTGTACTTGCCGTCGGTGTTGAGGAAGTCGTACGGCGGCTCGGGTCCGGTGAAGTTGGGCTTGGTCTCTCCGCGCGACGGATGCAGGCCTTCACCATCTCCAGCTTCGTACTCGAACCAGGAGTGAGTGACATACTCGGTCACCTTCGCCTGATCAAAAGGCTCAGCGGCGGAGATGTCTCGATCCCAGATCACGCCGGAAGGGAGGTAGAGCGGTGCGTTGGCTCCATCACTGTCCGGGTATTCGCCGTAGGCCAGATAGTTGCCCACGCCGGCACCGTAGCCCGCCCAGTCCTTGTAGAACGAGGCCACGGCGAGAAGATCGGGGATGTAAACCTTCTGGACAAACTCCCGTGCCTCGCCAATCAACTTCCGCATGTGGGAGATCGAGGTCATGTTGAGCGAGGCCTGCTTGTCGGGATCGATCGGCGTCGCCATCCCTCCGACCAGGAAGCTCTGCAGGTGTGGGTTCTTCCCGCCAAGTACGGCGTGCATCTTGATGAACTCCCGCTGCCAATCCAGGGCCTCCAGGTAATGGGCTACCGCCATCAGGTTTGCCTCGGGAGGGAGGCGGTAGGCGGAGTGGCCCCAGTAAGCATTGGCAAAGGGTCCGAGCTGACCCCGCTCGACGAACTGCTGAAGCCGACCTTTGACGCGTTTGAAGTATTCCGTGCTGGAAAGCGGCCAATCGGAGATCGACTGGGCGAGCCGCGAGGTTGCCGCCGGGTCGGCCGACAGCGCAGACACCACATCCACCCAATCGAGGGCGTGCAAGTGGTAGAAGTGGACCACGTGGTCCTGCACCATCTGCGACGCCATGATCAAGTTGCGCAGCAAGCGCGCATTGGGGGGCGGCTCGGCGCCAATCGCGTTCTCTACCGCCCGGATCGAAGCGATGGCGTGGACTGTCGTACAGACACCGCAGATGCGCTGAGTGAAAGCCCAGGCATCCCGCGGGTCCCGGCCTTTGAGGATGATCTCGACACCGCGGAACATGGTGGCGGAAGACCAAGCATTCTGCACCATGCCGCCATCGACCTCCGCCTCGATGCGCAAATGGCCCTCGATGCGCGTGACCGGATCGATAACGAGCCGCGTCATGACTGACCTCCCTTCTCTTCTTCAGCCTTGGCATGTGCCAGGCGTCTGCCGTATTGGACCAATCCGCCGATCGCATAGGCAGCCGCGACGCCGGCGGCCGCCCAGATCCCGACCTTGTCGGCGTTCGCGTGGATGCCGAAACCCGGCACACCCGCGATGTGGGTATAGAAAGGCGTCATCTTGTCCCAGAAGTCCGGTTCAGCGCAGCCGATACACGGGTGGCCGCAGCCAATCGGCCAGTTTGTGCCCTCGTTCCAACCCACTCTCGGACAGTTCTGGAACGTGACCGGGCCCTTGCAGCCCATCTTGTAGAGGCAGTATCCCCGGCGATGCGCTTCGTCTCCCCAATTCTCGACGTACTGACCCGCATCGTAGTGGGCCCGGCGCTCGCAGTTGTCGTGGATCGCTTTGCCGTGAGCGAAGAGCGGCCGGCGGAAACGGTCGACGGGTGGCCAGCGGTTGAAGGTCATGAAGTAGACGATCACCGCCGCCAGGTTCTCGGCGTTGGCCGGGCAAGCCGGAAGATTGATCAGGGTCTTGAGACCCGGCACCGCATCAGCGACGCTCAGAGCGCCGGTCGGATTGGGGGCGGCCGCCGGAAGGCCGCCGAACGCGGCGCAGGTGCCGATGGCGATGGTCGCCGCGGCGCCGCCGCAGACCTCCCTGGCGATTTCCTGTGCCGATCGGCCACCGATGGTGCAATAAGCCCCGTTCGCACCCGTCGGGATCGATCCTTCGACCACGGCGATGTAGGCGCCGCGCTTCTCGTGTACAACCCCGGCCAGAGCCTCCTCGGCGCGGTGCCCGGCTGCCGCCATGATCGTCTCGTGATAATCGATAGACAACGCGTCCAGAACGATGTCGGCGGTCGTTGGTCGCCCAGCTCTGAGGAACGACTCGGTGTTTCCTGCACAATCTTGGAATTCGAGCCAGACCAGGGTCGGCTTCTCCGTCGTCTCAATGGCCTGCGCTATCTTCGCCCCCAGCGTCCTGGGCATGGCAAAGATAGAGGCCATCACGCCGCAGAAGCCCAAGAACTCCCGGCGCGAGACACCCCGCCGTTCCAGTTCCTCGACAAACCAGCTTTCCGAAGCCGTCATACGTCACCTCCCGCCTCGTTACCACGGACAAAGCGGCAGCTTCCCAACGCACCCACCGCTGGGCTTGGTGCCGGACCGACGCTAACTGGCTACTTGACTTCGTGAAGAGGCGCTTTGGGGGGTGCTCCCCGCTGGCCGAAAAAGCCGGCCTTCGCGCCTCCGTGTCGACGCGCTCTGAGAGCTGTGCAGAACAGTGAAAAGTGGGCGACCATACGTCGCACCCGCTGATTTCTGATTTGTATATGGGTAATCCCCTGCCAGCCCCGTGCCACATTCCGAGCCCAGCCCCGGCAGGGCTCCAGGCGGACGCTTTGCCCCAAGATCGGCACGAGGGCTAAACTTAACTCTTCCAGTTCAGACGTTGTAATGTCTCAAAATGCCACCTTACGTCCCAAGATGGTATCGCCCGCTTGACGCAGAATGCGACAAGTTAGGGAGCTCAAGTCGAAAAGTGCGTGGACCGCCACATCGTTGGCGGTCCAACCGACGCGGTCGAGGACCAAAACCCGTGGCCATTGACCATCGAGGCCCTGGACATGCACAATGAATCTCACACCGACACCTATCCCTATCCGCAGGCGGGAGGTCTCACATGTGCCTAGGTGTTCCCGGTCGTGTAGTAGAAGTGGACGGCTTCCTAGCGACGGTCGATTTCTGGGGCGTGAGAAGAGCGGTGCGCCTCGACATCGTGGATGAACCCGTGCAGCCGGGAGACTACATCTTGAACCACGTAGGTTTCGCCATCCGCAAGATCCCGGCGGAGGAGATCGAGGAGACCCTCGCCCTCTACGAGCAGCTGCTCAAAGAGGCGGAAAGCGACATGATGGCCGCCGACGTGCGCAGCGAGATCGAGGCGAGCGCCAGACCCGACGAGAAAGGCGGGAGCGATGCTTTACGCTGACGCGAAGGGGCTGGCAGCCGAGCTCAAGTTCCGTGACCCGGTCCAGGCGCGGGCGTTGTCTCTGCGGCTCCAACAGCTGTGTGATGAGATCGATCGCGACCCGATCTCGCTCATGCACGTGTGCGGCAGCCACGAGCAGGCGATCGCCAAGTACGGCCTTCGCTCGATCCTGCCCAAGAAGCTGGACCTGATCATGGGGCCGGGCTGCCCGGTCTGCGTGACCGATCTCCCCGAGGTGGACGAAGCCGTCGTGCTGGCGGAGGACGGCGTCATCATTGCCACCTATGGTGACATGGTCAGGGTGCCCGGGACGGCGAAGTCGCTGGCCGAAGCCCAAGCCGAAGGCGCGCGGGTCGAGGTGGTGTACAGCGCGGCCCAGGCGGTGGAACTGGCCCGCGGCACCGACGCCGAGGTCGTGTTCTTCGCCACCGGCTTCGAGACGACGGCCGTCACGACCGCGGCGATAGTACTGCAGGGCAACCTGCCGAAGAACTTCTCGATCCTCTCGGCACACAAGTACGTGCCACCGGCGATGGAGCTCGTGGCACAGATACCAGAGACCCGGGTCGAAGGATTCCTGGCCGCCGGCCACGCGGCCACGATCACCGGGTGGGGCCTATTTGAAGATCTCGTGAGGCGCTATGAGATCCCCGTAGTCGTCGCGGGCTTCGAACCGCTCGACATCCTGGCCGGCCTGGTGCGACTGACCGAGTTGATCCGTGACAAAGACGTAAGCGTGGTCAACATGTACCCCCGCTGCGTGACCCGTGAAGGGAATCGCGTCGCCCAGGCACAGATGTGGAAGGTCTTTCGGACCGCGGGAGGAATCTGGCGCGGCATCGCCGACGTACCGGACGGCAACCTACGGCTGCGCGAGGAGCACGCCGACGTCGACGCGCGGGTCAAGTTCAAGATCGATATTACCCGCTTGCGCGAACACGTGCCGTCGGCGCTCACGCAACAGTGCATCTGCGGCGCCATCATGTCGGGACTCGCGTCGCCCAACGACTGCACCCTATTCAGCAAAGAGTGCGATCCGGAGAACCCTGTCGGCGCCTGCATGGTTAGCAGCGAGGGCACCTGCAAGATCTGGTTTCAGTACGGAGGGCACCCCGACCTATGACGAAAGCGATCGGGGTCGGACCTCGGGTGGGTGACGAGCGCGTCACGCTAAAGCACGGCGCTGGCGGGCGCGCCATGCGCATGCTGATCGAAGAAACGCTGGCAACAGGCTTTCTGGATGGCGATCGCCCGGATACGCTGGGTCTGGCCGCCTTCGACGATGGTGCTGCGCTGCGCGTGGGTGAGCGCTGGCTGGTTATCACCACCGACTCACACGTGATTCACCCGATCTTTTTCCCGGGCGGCGATATCGGTCGCCTGGCGATCGCCGGGACGGTAAACGATCTGGCGGTGATGGGCGCCACGGAAGTTCTGGGGCTGACCTCGGCGATCGTACTGGAAGAAGGGTTCCTCAGATCGAACCTCGAGCGAATTCAGCGCTCGATGCAGGAAACTTGCCGCGAGGCCGGCGCGAAGATCGTCACAGGTGATACGAAAGTCATGGGGCGCGGCGAGCTCGACGGTATCATCATCAACACGACGGGTGTGGCCATCGCTGATCGCGTGGTTGGCGATGCCGGCCTCAGCCCTGGAGATCGAATCGTCCTGACCGGACCCATCGGTGATCACGGGATCGCCTTGATGGCCGCACGCCGAGGATTAGGCCTCGAAGGCGAACTGCGATCCGATGTCGCACCGATAAACGGGCTGATCCGCGACGCGCTCGCCGCCGGCGGCGGCGCCATCACCGCCATGAAAGATCCGACCCGCGGAGGTCTGGCCAGCTCTCTGACCGAGATGGCAGAGAAGAGCGGGGTGAGTATCACTATCCAGGAATCGGACGTCCCCATCACTGCGGTCGCGCGCTCCGCCGCGGAGATGCTGGGCCTGGACCCATTCCATATCGCCAACGAGGGGAAAGCGGTGATCGGCGTGCGGGCGGAGGCCGCGGACGCGGTGCTGGCTGCGATCAAGTCTCACGCGCTGGGAAGCGACGCGGCGATCATTGGAACTTGTGCTGAGGAGCACCCCGGCCGCCTGATCCTCGACACCGGGTTTGGGCGCCGCCTGGTTACAGAGCCCGAAGGAGAACCTCTTCCTCGCATCTGTTGACCGCCGAGCAATCCCTCAGCGCCCCCAACCCTCTGACGTCAACGCATAGGCGACGGTCGCCTGACCCAGCGAAAGCCCACCATCGTTCGGTGGCACGAGCTTGTGCGTGAAGACCTCGAAACCCGCGGTCGTCAGCCCCTCCACCGCCTTCCGGGTCAGCAGCTGGTTCTGGAAACACCCACCACTCAACACGACGCGGTTCAGGTGATCTCGGTCGCGGACGGCGCGACAGGCGGCGATGGTGAACTCGGCCACCGAGTTGTGGAAAGCCCCAGCGATCGTTGACACCGGCCGGCCGGCTCGAACTTCGCACCAGAGCGCCCGGAGGGTCGCCGCCGGATCGATCACCCAACCGCTCCCCTCCCGCAGCAGGTCGAAGGGGTAGATGTCCGTGGCTGAGGGATCCGCTGCCGCCTCCAGTTCCACCGCTGGCTGACCTTCGTAGAGTGCTTCGCTACGAATACCTAACAACGCCGCCGCGGCATCGAACAAGCGGCCGCACGATGAGGTTGACGGCATGTTGAGCTTGCCGTCGAACTGTCGGCGGAGCAGTATCCGCTCGGCTAAGGGGATGGTCGACAGGAATGGCTGGAACTCGCCCTGGCTGGCCGCGCACAGCGACCAAACGTAGCCTGCAGCCATCCGGTAGGGTTTACGGATCGCCACCTCACCGCCGATCATTGGGGCATAGCGCAGATGCGCCACACGCTCGAAGCGCTTCCAATCGGATAGCAAGATTTCGCCCCCCCAGATGGCTCCATCGGTACCGTAACCTGTGCCGTCATACGAGACGCCAATCACACGTTCATGTAGACCATTCTCGACCATGGCGCTGACGACATGAGCGTGATGATGCTGGACCACGACACGCAATGCCGTCGGCGCCGGATAGTCATGCGCGAGGTGAGTCGACAGGTAGTCGGGGTGCATATCGTGGGCGATCACTTGCGGCTCGACCATGAATAGCCTTCGGAAGGTCTCCAACGAGCTTTGGAAATGCTCCAGCGTCTCCAGGTTCTCCAAGTCACCGATGTGCTGGCTGAGCAAAGCCTTCGATCCCTTTACCAGACAGAAGGTGCTCTTCTGCTGCGCACCGCAGGCGAGAATATCATGCTGTGACGTAAACGGTAGGTCGACAGGCGCTGGCGCAAAGCCGCGCGCCCGGCGAATCGGCACGACCGTGTCACTCAGAACGCGTACGACGGAGTCGTCGTAGCGGGCATGTATATCGCGATCGTTCAGCAAGTAGGCGTCCGCGATACCGGCCAAACGCTCAATCGCCTCGCGGTTGCCTGTCGCAATCGGCTCTTCGCTCAGATTGCCGCTGGTCATGACCAGCGGCCGGTTGAACGCGCTCATCAGCAGATGGTGCAGCGGCGTGTACGGCAGCATCACGCCGAGCGTGTCGAGGCCTGGGGCAACCTCAGGCGCTATGCTAGCGCCGGCCCGCCGCTGGCTCAAGACGATGGGGCGTTCCCGGCACTCCAACGCCGCCCGTTCCGGCGCCGTTACCTCACACAGCCGCTCGGCCCACTCGGCATCCTTCACCATCAACGCGAACGGTTTACCGTAACGCCGTTTGCGAGTCCTCAGCTGCGCCACGGCCTCCGCGTTCTGCGCATCGCAGGCAAGCTGAAACCCACCGAGACCCTTTATTGCCAGTATCTTGCCTGCCTCCAGCAACGACGCGGAGACCGCGATGGGCTCGCCCTGCGGCGGCGAACCGTTTGCAACGTGCAACCACAGTTTCGGTCCACAGGCCGGACACCCGATGGGCTGCGCATGGAAACGCCGATCGCGTGGATTCTCGTACTCTCGACGACAGGCTTCGCACATCTCGAAGCAGCGCATCGTCGTGCGATCACGATCGTAGGGTAGCTGTTCGATAATCGTGAATCGAGGACCGCAGTGGGTGCAGTTGGTGAAGGCGTAGCGATGGCGGCGCTGGGAAGGATCGAAGACTTCGCGCAGGCATTCGTCACAGGTGGCACTGTCGGGCGGGATCGATTGCCAACCTGTATCCGCGTGGCTCTCGAGGATCTCGAACGAGCCGAAACCCGAGGGTCGCCGCTCCTCGGCCTCGACGCTGTCGATCCGCGCCAGCGGCGGCGCCCGCTCGCGCAGGTCGCGCAAGAAGTCGGCTAGTGCCTCAGCCCGACCTTCGACCTCGATCTCGACCTGGCGCTTGGTGTTCCGCACCCACCCCTTCAGGGCGTAACGCTCGGCCAACTGAAAGACGAACGGACGGAATCCAACGCCCTGGACGATTCCCCTGACTTTGACACTAAGTCCCTGCACCCGCCCCGCTCCGCTTGCAGCGCGCGACCTGGTCCGACAGCCAACCGGCCCACGCCTTCAAGCCTTCACCTGTAATGGAGGACGTCGAGAAAACGGTGAGCTCCGGGTTGACTGACTTTGCGTTGTCTATCGCTGCCTCTGTAGAGAACTCTAGATGCGGAACCAGATCGACCTTTGTCAGCACAAACGCGCTGGCTCTGCGAAATGCTGCTGGATACTTGAGTGGCTTGTCCTCGCCTTCGGTCACACTCATCAGGACCACTTTGAGGGATTCGCCGAGATCGAAAGAGGACGGACAAACGAGGTTGCCGACGTTCTCGATGAACAGCAGGTCCAGCGCATCCAGACGCAGGGATTCCAGCGACCTGGCAACTTGCCGCGCGTCCAGGTGACAACCACCGCCGGTCTCGATCGCTTCCACCGGGATCCCATGCTGCTCCAGCCGCTCGGCATCGCGCCGCGTCTGCACATCGCCGGCTACAACGGCAAGACGCAGGTCCGGCTTCATCATATCGATCGTCCGCTCCAACAGCGTCGTCTTGCCGGACCCCGGCGAGGAGATCAGGTTGACCGCGAAGACTCCCTGTCCGGTGAGGCGTTGCCGGCTCTCTGCCGCCAACTCGTCATTGGCAGTAAGTACTTTCTTCTTCACGTCCAGACGCTCGGCACTCATTGCATCACTCCACTTCCAAATAGCTCAACTGTAGGCTTTGCCCACCCGACATTCCGAGCGCCAGTCCCCCGCAATTCGTGCATTCGAACGGGGCGCGGGTGACCTCGAACTCCAAATCGCACGACGGGCAGATGGCAACGCCAGCTTCCCGTCTGACGTCACAGCGTACGCCATCGAAAACCTCAGCCATCACCACTTCCAAGCAGAATTTCAGCGTCTCGACTTCCACACCCGAGAACGCACCGACCTCCACACCGACGGCGGTCACCCGGGACTCGGATACCTTCGCCAGCTCGCGCTCGCAGATCGAGCGAATCTCCATGGCCAGAGA
>JBFJOD010000100.1:0-12277 GCA_041617795.1 Gemmatimonadota bacterium
CCCGAGGGAAGGAAAGACGCTCACGGCTACCCATCTCGCCGCCTCGATTGCCGAAGAGGGATTGCGCGTGCTGCTGATTGACGCTGACCTCTGGCGGGGAAGGGTTCACGAGATCGCCGGTATTCCCGAAGCACCGGGCTTGGTCGAGATCCTCGCTGGCGAAGCCGCGCCAAGTGCCGTGCCAACCGGCATACCGGGCTTGTATTTGCTGCCCCGGGGCCGGAGACACCCCAGTCCCTCATCGTTGACCCGGAGCACTGAGGTTCGCAAGATCCTGCAGGACCTCGGCAAGGGCTTCGATATGATCGTCGTGGACGCACCGCCCGTCTTGGCGACCGCCGCCGGACCGGCGCTGGCCGCGGTGGCGGACGGTGTCGTTCTCGTCATTCGGGCCGGCCGGACCGATCGCGCGGCCGTTCGTGAGGCGCTAAGGCAGCTCAGGATGGTCGAAGCGCGTATTCTGGGAGCGGTGCTCAACGACCCGAGCGGCTGGACGTTCATAGGCGAACGTCCCTACTACTATGCCTATGCAAAGCCCTGAGCGAGACTGGGGTCTAGGTCAAGGAGTCCAGGAGAGATTAGCTGACCGGGACGGAGCTGTAGCCGCCCCGTCCCGTCAGTAGGCGCCGTTGCCCCTTACCACGACTTTCGCGGTCCGAGCCAGAATGTGCAGGTCGAGCCAGGGAGACCAATTCTGCACGTAGTAACTGCACAGGCGCACGCGTTCTTCGAACGCTAGCCCATTGCGCCCGGAAACCTGCCAGAGACCCGTCATTCCCGGCATCACGTTCAGATACAACCCAAAACGATCCCCGTAACGCGGAATCTCGGGCTCGGGAACCGGCCGGGGCCCAACGAGGCTCATGTCGCCGCGCAGCACGTTCCAGAGCTGGGGCAGCTCGTCCAGGCTCGTTCGACGAAGTAGCGATCCAATCTTGGTGACACGAGGGTCCATGCGCAGTTTTTGATCGCGATCCCACTCCTCGCGCAGTCGTGGATCGGCTTCCAGATGGCGATGCAGCACCCTGTCCGCATCCACCACCATCGTCCGAAACTTCCACATGCGGAACGGCTGCCGGCCCTTTCCGATCCTCGTCTGCGTGTAGAACACCGGACCTGAGGACGTCAGCTTGATCGCCACCGCGATGAGCGCGATCAGCGGTACGCTGGCTATGCTGAGCAGGACGCCAAGCGTAGCGTCCAGGATCCGTTTGACCGAGCGGGGCCCCGGCAACAGCAAGCTTTTGCCGATCTGGATGCCGAGCATACCACCGCATTCGGTGGCACCCGTCCAGAGACTCGGCAGGTCCAGCGTCCCGCGAATCAGCAGCAGGTGCGGAAAGAGGTTCGCGCAGCCGATCGCGAGATGATTCAGCTTCGGGCTAGGATTCTCCGGGAGCGGAATGGCGGCCCAGAAGACATTGTGGCGCTCCGCAAACAGCCTCAACGACGCCAGATCGTCTGAGAATTCAGCCGGGTCCTCGGGGTAATTCGATGTGATTCGACCCCCCTCCACGGAGACCGCAACCGGCCTGAGCCCCAGGGTCGGCTTAGACGCGAAGTAGGCGGCGGTCTGCTCTGCCGCTTCGCAATCGCCGAGGACCAGGATCGGTTCGCGCCACCAGCGAGTTTTTGACACGACTGATCTGACCAGCGACCGGCTGAGCGGCAGCGCGAGGGCGCACCACACGCCGAACGACACGAGCGTGAGTTGGAGGTGCCCGGCGCTTCCCCGCACAAGGCTGCCAAGCATGAACGCGGCGGTTAGAACAGCGACGGATATGGTTGTGAGTCGAAGCTCCGGGACGGGTGAGACCCCTGTTCCCGGATAGAGGCCGAGGGCGAGGTTAACCGCCAAGACCCCCGCGGTGAGGGCCAGAAGCAGTCGCAGTGGATCACCGACCGCACCTGCCGAAATCGTCGCGGGTGTCAGCAATAAGGCCATAAGTGCCGATACCGAAACCGCCAACACATCGGCGACGAGAAGCGGCGCAGTGGTCAACGCAACCCTGATGGCGTAGACCCGTCCAATTGGCCGTGGTGAAACGTGGCTTCTCAGGTGCCGCCGTCGCTCGATCGCCGGGCGACGGAACGCCTCGACGCGAACATCGGCGAGCGGCTCTACGTCTACCGAGCTCAACACCGAGCTCAATGTCTGGACGTGACCCGAGGGCGGAATGTTCTGTACGCTCATTTAAAAACCGAAACTTATTATCATTCAGTCAGTCGCTCCTTGGCAAAATCCACCCTTGCTAAATCCCAGAGAGCGCAGGCGACGTACTCCTGCTGCTCTCGTGTTTGCAGACCACTGGTAGGTTCGGAAAGTCACACCCGACCAGAAACCGCCGGGCCAAGGCAGGTGGCCATTGCGGAGATTGCTGCGAGTTCCTTCTCTTTTTACAGTTACAGGGCGCTCCCAGCCGCGAAAAGGCAAGTTACATGCCGTTCGCCTCGATGACTCCTGCCGAAGGCGACCCCAGCGCCCGGCGCGAGTCGAAAACACACGGGCGGACACGACTAGAGTCACGACACGATCGGGATCGGCGGTGCGCATCACTGGCCCTGATGTACGGAGCTGCCGTACCCTCGCTATAGCGGATGCGCAACATGAGGCACCGCTCTCGCAACACGCGGTACCCGCTTTCCGAGCGTGATGCCGCCTTCTCGAGCTCGGTGGTCAGCGAAGCTGGCGGAACGTTCTCTGGTACCTAACTTGGACTTCGCTATCTTGAAGTTGCAGTCACGAATTATACCGTGGTCGCCAGGACTAACAGAGCCGAAGCTCTCGCGCATCGCGCTGCTTGGGGCGCGTCGGCCTAACTCGCTTCTGCTCCGCTGGCATTCGGCGGCCTCTGCCGGAGATCTGTCATGCCCAAAGCCAACAGGCGTCGGCCCCCGCTTCCCAACTTCGTTGTGATCGGCGGGTCGAAGAGCGCAACTCACTGGCTCAACGTCTGCCTCGCGCCTCATCCCGACATCTTCATCACGCCGGATGCGAACGAGGTGTTCTATTTTGACCGCCACTATGAGCGTGGAACGGATTGGTACGCGCGTTACTTCCGAGGGAATAGAGGTGAGAAACGCATCGGAGAAGTGACCTCGACGTATCTCGCGCATCCTCACGCGTTCGAGCGCCTGCACCAAACGATCCCCCACGCCTCCCTGATCGTCTCGATCAGAAACCCCGTCGACAGGGCCTACTCGAAGTACCTACACGCCTGGCGAAAGGGCGACATTGCCCACTCCCTGACTTTTCGACAGGCTTGTGAAGCTGCTCCCGAGATTACCACCGATGGCGAATACGGCCGGCACCTTTCGAGGTGGATGGGACTGTTCGAAGAGCGCCAGTTCAAGCTCAAAGTCGTGGACGACATCGAAGCCGATCCGCTGGCCTACATCAGGGACCTGTACGAATGGCTGGAAGTCGATCCGGGTTTCGAGCCGTACCAGGCGACTCGCGGCGCCGTAAACATCCATGAAACGCCCCGCTCGCTCTTCTTGGCCCGGTACGCTTTTCGCATCTCACGATTTCTCCACTCGAAGAGACTCCACCGAGTGGTAGAATTGGCGAAGAGCGTCGGGGTCAGGAATCTCGTGTTGTCAGCAAAGCGAAACCCGTCGAAGGAGCCGCCACCTCTGTCGGTCACTGACAGGAGTTGGCTCCAAGACTACTACCTGAGGGACGTCGAATTGCTCTCCAAGATCGCGAAGCGGGATCTGGTAAGCCTCTGGTTCGATGCGTGAGCGCAACGTGATCGCGGCCGCCAACTCGACTCTCGCCCACCAATACGGGAATCCGCTGCATGCCGAATAACAGCCGTCCGCCCCGCCAAGATGACGGGCTCGCCATATTGCACCTCGACAACGCGATCAACCAGACCACGCCTGTCTACAACGAACACTGTCTGCCCTTGATCGGCGAGCGGCAGCTGGCCATCTGCACGTATTTCGGAGCGAAGATCGCCACGGTGAAGGAAATAGCCACCTTCAATGGTGACGGTACCGTGACTGGTTTCTTTCGTGCCTTGAAGGCGGCATTGGCATACCGTGACTACGACATCATCCACGCGCAGTCCCCACAGGTGGCATTGCTTTTCTCGTTTAGGCGGATGACTGGACTGCGGAAGGGTACCGCCAGCACCGTCTGCACGATTCACAACTGCTACCAGAGCTTCAGGCCGCGGAACAAGTTCCTGTTGCTTTTCTCTTTCGCGCTGTTTGAACGGGTGGTTTGCTGCGGCAAGGCGAGCTTCAACAGCTTTCCCAAGTTATATAGATGGTTGGCCGGTGACAGGCTTACCTATGTTCAAAACGGTCTGGACTTAGCACGGGTGGACCACGCACCGGAACGCCCGCAAGCGGATCCTAAGCCTTCGGACTTCACGATCGTGAGCGCCTGCCGCTTCGTGAAGATCAAGAACCTGCCAGCGACAATTGCCGCTTTCAAGCTCGGTCACAACAGTACCAGCCGCTTGATACTCGTGGGCGATGGACCCATGAGTGAACAACTAACCAAGCAGATCGAAGCCGACGGCCTCGCTGAGCACGTGACGATGACGGGCCTTCTGCCACGTAATCAGGTCTACGAGCACTTCCAAAGATCGGACCTCTTCGTATCCAGCTCTCGTGGTGAGGGCCTTCCCGTGGCCGTGCTCGAGGCGATGGCCTGTCGCTGTCCAGTGTTGTTGTCCGACATCGCGCCCCACCGCGAGATCGCCGAGGGGGTGGATTTCATCCCATTGGTCCCCGCCGACGACGCGGCCGGGTTCGCTCGCGAGATTGCCCGGTTTCGCGACATGCCGGCCTCGCGGAGAGCCGCAATCGGTGAGCAATGCCGGAAGCTGGTGGAAGAGCGCTTCAGCTTGAGCAGGATGCATGCGGGATACGAAAGTGTATACCGCGAGCTACGCGGGACTAAGGGGAGTTAAGCACATCGCCTAGCGATCAGCCACCGTGAGGCAGTCTCCGAACGTCCAGGGCGCTCGGGATGACGGCGTCCGCCCGGCCCGTGTGGACAGAGTGCGTTGACCGTAGTTGCTAGTCGCACCCGCCATGGCGAGTCAGACCACGCTGAGCGACGGTCCGAGCCAGAGGCAACGTCATCGATGAAGTCAAAGACACAGTGCCGCTCCGCCTGGCTCGTCCTGACAGCAGTCACGCTCGCCCGCTGCGCCGCTGCGCCGACTGACATCCCACCGAACGAAGTCGTCCCCTCCGCTCAGCAACTCGCCTATCAGAAGATGGAGCTCATCGGCTTCGTGCACTTCTCGATCAACACCTTTACCGACAAAGAATGGGGGTACGGCGACGAATCGCCGGGACTATTCGACCCCACACAATTCGATGCTGACCAGTGGGCGGCGATTGCCGCCGAGGTCGGGTTCAAGCAGCTGATCCTCACGGCAAAACACCACGATGGGTTCTGCCTCTGGCCCTCGCGATACACCGAGCATTCCGTCAAGCACAGCCCCTGGAAGAACGGGGCCGGCGACATCGTGGGCGAGTTCGTCGCCGCCAGCCGCCGGCGCGACATCAAGGTCGGCCTCTACCTCTCCCCCTGGGATCGCAACCACCCCGATTACGGCCGACCCGAGTACCTCGATTACTATCGCAAACAGCTCAGCGAGTTGCTGACGGCATACGGAGAGATCACGGAGGTCTGGTTCGATGGAGCCAACGGCGGCACCGGCCATTACAGCGGCGCGAACGAGGAGCGGCGGATCGATCGGGCGACTTACTATAACTGGGCAGACACCTGGGCGCTGGTGAGATCCCTGCAGCCTGGCGCTCTGATCTTCTCCGATGCCGGTCCTGATGTCCGTTGGATCGGAAACGAGCGGGGATTCGCCGGCGAAACCAACTGGTCGACGATCGATAGCGAGGGGATCGTTGTCGGCGCGGCGGATGCCGCGTACCTGAACACGGGAGATCCGGAGGGAAGACAGTGGGTCGTCCCGCTGTGCAATACGTCGATCCGACCGGGCTGGTTCTACCACGCCGACGAGGACGATCAGGTCAAGTCTCCGCAGGAGCTGCTGGACGTCTACTACAAATCTGTGGGACGCAACTGCGTCCTGCTGCTGAACGTTCCCCCGGATCGTAGGGGGCGGTTCCACGAACGCGACGCGGCGGTCCTGAGAGAATTCCGCAGGATTCTAGACGAGACGTTCTCGTACAACCTGGCAGCGGGCAAGCATGTTGAGGCTGATCAACAGCGCTCCGGACATTCGAGATTCGCGCCCGTCAACCTCGTGGATTCAGATCCCGAATCTTATTGGGCGACGGACAATGACGTCAGGCGGGCAACTCTGGAGATCGACCTGGGCGAGCCAACCTACTTCGACCGCATTATGCTGCAGGAGCCCATCCGCTTTGGCCAGCGAATATCGGCGTTCGCGATCGAAGCGCGCATCGAGGGCGAATGGGCTGCAATCGCCCGAGGGACCACCATTGGCTACAAAAGGCTGCTGCGGATCCCCGGCGTCACTGCGGACCGCGTCCGGATCCGAATCCAACGAGCCAACAACACCCCGGCGCTCTCCCACTTCGGGTTGTTCAAGGCTGCGGCCAGAGAGCGGATGGAGTGATCAAGCCTCTTTGCTCGCCACGCGAGCCCGTAAGAAGACCGCCCACCCCAGTGCCAGATTCGGCGGCAACGCGAAGGCGATGATCTCGCCGTTGGCCTGAAAGAACCAAGGCAGTACCTGCACGACGAGTCCCGCAACCGAGAGCGCGACCATCGCGCCGGCAAGTACAAGGGAGACACGGCGAGCCGACCGCGTGCCGCGCGCCAGCAACGGCAGTGTAACCACTAGCGGCAGCGCCAGAGGGTTCAGGAAGAGGAGGTTTTCGTTCCAGTAGGCGATCCAGTGATTCGTGAGCGCCCACAGCCCCACCAGTGTCAGCCCCACCAGACCCACGAGGAGCGCCCAGGCCACGGGAACCACCAACGCCGCAACGGGCGCACCGCTCACCGTTCGCGCTCGCCATGCCGGCAAGGCGATCGCCGCAGCCAGGATGAGACCGACCGCTAGGAAAACCAGGGTCCTGTTGTGGGGCTCGTCGCTCCCGTAATCCGTCGAGCTCTGGAAGATCGTGCGCTCTGACAATACCAACGGCGCTTCCCGGCCGTCGGCACCCAAGACGGTGACGTCACGCAGGTGGCGCTGTAACTCCAGCGGGATGAACATCTCTCCCCAGCGCGTCAGCGGCCGATCGGCGGATTGGCCTAGCGCCGTAAGTAGGCCGAGGTAGGCCGGCAACGCTTCTGTCAGAAGGCGCAGCGAGTGGAACCGGAAGGTGCCACCCGTTGCCTCGTTGTCCGTCTGCTGCTGCAGACGTCCGCCCATCACACGATCGATGGCATCTCTGATGCGCGTCGAGCAGTTGTCCCGGTAGGGGTCGTACTGGTAGAGGCGGTTCTCCGGACGCTCGTTCCACTCGAGAAAGACACGCAGTTCGGCTCGCTGCTGCGGCGTCAGATTCAGCTCCTGGATCCAGATCGAGCGGTCCGCCGACCGGTAGGCCGCCAGATGCGGCTCGACCTCGAACCCCTGCATCCAGTACTGCGGGCGCCCCTGGACGAAGCGAATGAAGAAGTTCTCCTGCTGAAAGCTGAAGATCCCGTAGTTGTAGGCACGCCCATAGCCGGTGCGGTTGTCCTGAATCCACAGGGCGTTA
This sequence comes from Gemmatimonadota bacterium, assembly GCA_041617795.1. GTDB lineage: Bacteria > Gemmatimonadota > Gemmatimonadetes > Palauibacterales > KS3-K002 > JBFJOD01. The sequence continues at coordinate 7,681 of JBFJOD010000100.1, forward strand.
TGGCCATAGCGCTCCCAAACATATTGGCCGGGTCCCATGGTGATGAGGTAGACGGAAAGCGACGCGCCGTCGGCGGCACTGCCACCCTGCGAGTAGGCCTCTGTCGCCAGACCACCATTCGCCCCCAGCCACACCGCAAGCGAAACCAGCGTGCGCTTGAACGCTGTCATAAGCGTCGTACGCCGTGATGACGTCACGAAACGCACCGCTTAGGGCTCAGGCAACCGCAGCGGCAGCCGCCCCGCCGAGGTTGGCAATGACGGCGCCAGAGACAGACGGAAGCTGTATGCGTAATCCTGCACGGGCAGCATATACTTGGCATGCGTCCGCGCGCCCCAGCTGTTGTCACCCCCCACCCCCATCTGCTTCCAGTCGAGGTTGAGCGTGATGAAATCGCGCGGCTTCAGGTCGTAGATATGACGGTTCCGCTTCTCCAACCCTTCGTCGAAGTCGTCTATGGTGAAGCGCTGGGCGCTGACGCTGAGCAGCGGCATGCCGACGGCGATGAGGCCGACGCCGGCTTCGTTGGTGAGGGCGACGTAGCGGACGTCGGTCCGATTGCCGTTCTCCTGCGGGCGGATGTAGGGGAAGTAGAGATCATCCACCGTCCCGCGGTACAGTCCGACGGCAGCGCCGGTCTTGCGGTCCCAATAGCTCTCGTGCGGGCCGCGTCCGAACCAGGTGACGCGTTCGAACTCCAGCGGCACGGTCATGGTCATACCCAACCGTGGCAGTTCCGGCAGCCGCGAGTCCAGGGGCGACGGAACCAACTTGTTGGTCACGATGATGTCGCCGCTGCCGTACACGGTGTAGGTCGTGTAGTATTTGACGTAGCCGGCGGGCAGCTTCGCCTCGACCGCAACCTTCACGATGCGATCGCTGACCTGTTCCGCTGCGACATCGACGACGAAGCGCTGCTTTCCAGCCTCGCGCCAAACACGGTGGCGGCGCGGCATTCCGTTCCCGAAATCGTTGTCGGTGGGCGCTCGCCAGAAATTCGGCACCAGGCCGCTGCGAACCAGCTCCGTGCCGCGATTGGTCAACGAAGTCATGACCCCGGAAGCGCGATCGAAGGTCACGGCAAACGCCGCGCCCCTGATCCGGTAGGCATCCTCAGTCGTCTCGAGAGTGAGGGTTGGGAACGCGCTGGGGTCGCTGACCTCCACATCTCTATAAAGCGGCAACCGGAACTGCTCCCAAGCCACGCGGTAGCCGGCCGGGATGAGCGGCGTCACCTGCTTCGTGATGTATTCGACGGTGAGGAAGTACTCGTGCCCCGGAATCGGGTTGATTCGCGGCAGGTTCAGCGCAACGACCGCACTGTCGTGTGGCGCCAGCGACAGATCGTCCAGCCGGCCCCTCGCCACCGTGTCACCATGCACCATGACGCGCCACCTGGCCTCGAAGCGGTCGAGGTTCGTGAAGTCGTGACGGTTGACGATCTCGATCGTGCCGCTCTCCAGGTGCCTCGGCTTGGTCTTGATGTATTGATAGACCTTGCCGACCTCCCAGAGATGTGGGTTCGGCTTACGGTCGGGCGACACGAGACCATTGATCAGGAAGTTGCCATCGCTGGGCACGAGCTGCGGTCCGAAGTCGCCGCCGTAGGCCCAGTACTCCTCGCCGTCTTCGTTGACGGCGTAGAGGCCCTGATCCACCCAATCCCAGATGAGGCCGCCCTGTAACTGCCGGTTCGCTTCGATGACGTCCCAATAGTCCTGGAAGTTCCCGACGCTGTTACCCATGGCATGGGCATACTCGCACATGATGAGCGGCCGCGCGCGCGGCTCGCTGGCGTACTCTTTCAGGTGATCGATGAACGCGTACATCGGAACCACGATGTCGGTGTGCGCCTCCTGGCGCGCCTCCTCGTACTGCACCGGCCGGGTTGGGTCACGTCCGTGAATCCACTCATAGGTTCTGACGAAGTTGGATCCGTCCTGCGCCTCGTTGCCCAGCGACCAGATGATGATCGATGGGTGGTTCTTGTCGCGCTCTACCATGCGGATCGTGCGGTCGAGGAACGCGTCGGTCCACGCCGGGTTCGACGCCAGCGTCCCGTCGGGGTGGTACTGCATCCCGTGGGACTCGATGTTGGCCTCATCGATCACGTACAGTCCGTACTCGTCGGTTAGCTCGTACCAGCGCGGATCGTTGGGGTAGTGGCTGGTCCGCACGGCGTTGACGTTGAACTGCTTCATCAGCTCGATGTCGCGCCGCATGTACTCCTCGCTGACGACGTGCCCCGTGCGCGGCTCGTGCTCGTGGCGGTTGACCCCCTTGATAGTGATCGGCACGCCGTTCACCAGCAGCTGACCGTTCTTCAACTCCACCCGTCTAAACCCTACCCGGGTCGCCGTTGCCTCCACGACCTGTTGTGCAGGATCCGTGAGCGCGATGGTGAGCGGGTAGAGGTTGGGCGTCTCGGCCGTCCACTTGTCCGGATTATTGACTTCTAGCCGGAATTCGACGGTCGCTTCTTCACCGGGGCCCAAGTCGAGAGATCGGATCGTGTCGACCTCCGAAGCCGGAACGACGGCATCGACCAGTCCGATTGCCACCTGGTGAGTGCCGGAGGGCGCGTCCGTCGCATTGCGTACCGTGACCGACACGGAAAGCCGGCCGTCCCTGTACTCGTCGTCGAGATCGGCGATGACGAAGAAGTCGCGGATATAGGTGTTGGGCGTCGAGTAGAGATACACGTCGCGCTCGATGCCGCTGATCTTCCAAAAGTCCTGGCCCTCCAGGTAAGCCCCATCGCTCCAGCGATAGACCTGCACGGCCAGCACGTTCTGTCCTTGATGCAAGTAACGCGTAACGTTGAACTCCGACGGCGTCTTGCTCCCCTGGGTGTAGCCCACTTCTTCGCCGTTGATCCAGAGGTAGGCGGCGGATTTGATGCTGCCGAAGTGGAGGAAGACCTGGCGGCCGGTCCAGGCGTCAGGCACGGTGAAGGTCGCGCGGTACGAGCCCACCGGGTTGTAGTCGTGCGGGACGCGTGGCGGGTCGGGCCTGAACGGGTAGGGGATGTTGGTGTAGATCGGCACGTCGTAGCCCAGGATCTCCCAGTTGCTGGGCACCGGCACGTCGTCCCAGCCGCTCACATCGTACTCGGGCCTGAAGAAATCGCGGGGACGATCCGCGGGCTTCGGAACCCAGTTGAACTTCCACGTCCCGTTCAGCGACTTCATATAAGGAGAGGCCCAGCGGTCTCCGGCCAGCGCTGACTGAATATCGGGATAGGGCGTGTAGGTGGCGTGGGCCGGCTCCTTGTTGCGGCCCAGCATCGCTGGGTTCTCCCAGTCTGGAACGTCTTGCGCGGACGAAGAGCTGGCGCCGAGGCCGAGGACGATGACAGCGATGACGAGTCTCGAGGCGGATGGCCGGGCCGGATTCATGAGGCGGGCTCCCGTGTTAGCGTTGCGATGTCTGGATGTACTTCGCGTTTAGCTCGTCATAGACCGCGATGCCATCGGTGACGTTGCCCTCCCGGTCGAACAGGCCACTCCTGAGTCCGAGGGGTTCCCAGATCGCCGTCCCCTTCCCCATGTCGGCGGGGAGGCCGAACACGATGTCGTGAACCTCTCGCTTGAAGTTCGAGTACTCGACCACGTTGATCGGCTTGTTGTAACGATCGACCAGGTCGTGAAGGTTGGCGTAAAGATCCTCGAGTGTGCCGTGCCAGCGCGGATAGTAAGAGATACCGATGATGTCGAACTTCACGCCCCGGGCGATCATGTTGTCCAGCCAGAAGCGCGCCTCGTCGTTCTGGCCGCCGAGCGCGATGTGCATCATCACCGGCATGTCGGGGTCCACCGCTTCCGTTCCCTCCACACCCGCCTGCAGGAGACCCGCCAATCCATCCAGGTTGCTGACGTGACCATCCGGCCAGAGCAGTCCGTGATTCACCTCGTTGCCGATCTGCACCATGTCGGGTAGGGTTCCCTGCCCTGCCAAGGCTTCCAGGACCGCGCTCGTGTAGCTGCGCACCGAATCTCTCAACGTCTCATAATCGAGCGCGGCCCAAGCCAGCGGCTTGTTCTGCTGTTGCGGGTCGGCCCAATAGTCGCTGTAGTGGAAGTCGAGCAGGAACCCCATACCGGCGTCCTTGATTCGCCGGGCCATGCTGAGCGTCGAGTCCAGACCGCAGAATCCGTGCTCTGGGGAGTAGCCGGCCTCGTTCTCCGGAGTGTGAAAGATCCGCAGTCGTATGTAGTTGAACCCATGCCGCTTCAGGAGCTCGATGGCATCGACCTCCTGCCCATCCTCGAAGAACTTCCCGCTCCCCTGGGCGAACCTGCCCGTCCGGCTCTCGATCTGCGGCAAGAACGAGATATCCGCACCGATCATCCGGTCGATGAGTTTTGTCGTAGCTGGAAGTTGTTCCGCTGTAGGTGTCAGCAGCTCGACATCGGCGGGGATCGTGTGGATCTCGTGCCCGCCCGGGAAAAGCGAACCCCGGCGAGCCTCGACTTTCACCCGATCGATTGTCGTTCCCGCCTGGAACGCCAGCGTCGCGTTGCCGTTCACCAGCGCGGTTGGCGTGTAGGGCACACCCGCCGTATCAGTTTGCATGGGGAGACTCTCACCCTCCGGC
>JBFJOD010000101.1:0-12017 GCA_041617795.1 Gemmatimonadota bacterium
CTCCGGCCAGCAACAAATAGCTATTATCAGTCGCTCATCTGGGTAGGAGGCCTAGAGACGGGACGAGCCGCGCAGCAGCGAGTTTGAAGGTTGCGGGGGGGACTAGGCACTGTCATGACAGGACTGCGGAGCGTTTGGTGCGCGAACGCAGAACGGCTTACCTTCCAGCCGAAACTGGAGTTAGTAACTCGGGATTTCAACAGGGAGATTGCCTTGCGACAGCTAGGTCGCGGTCGATTTTCGCTACTGCTCTGTGCTCTTCTGTGGGCGCTCACTCCCACATCGTTAGTCGCCACCGAGGGCGTATCCCTCCAAGCCGCCGACTCACTAGATGACGGGCCCCATGTCTACTGGCAGACCGCCTCGACGGCCATCGTCTTCTATCTCTGCGACGGCGATGTCGTCAGGAAGACGTTCGAGGTGGCCGACACCCTTCGCTTCAACGGGTTCTGCACGGATTCGCTCCAGGAGTACGTGATCGCCGCGCAGCCACCCGAGGTCGAGCCGCATGTTTTTGATGATGTCCCAAAGATCTTCGCCGTGAGCGACATCCACGGCGAGTACGAGGCGTTGGTCGACCTGCTGCTCAACGCCGGCATCATCGACGAGGCGCTGCATTGGAACTGGGGCACCGGACATCTCGTGGTTAACGGCGACGTAACCGACCGCGGAGACAAGGTCACCGAGTGCTTGTGGCTCATTTACCGGCTGGAGCGGGAAGCCCGGCGTGCCGGCGGTCGCGTGCACTTCGTGCTGGGCAATCACGAGATCATGACCATGCAGGGCGACAACCGCTACGTGCACCAGAAGTACCTGAAAGGCATCGCCCTCAGAACGCGGATCCGCTACGAGGACCTGCACGGGCCCGACATGGAACTCGGCCGCTGGCTGCGCAGCAAACACTCGGTCATCAAGCTGAACGGGGTCCTCTTCGTGCACGGCGGCATCGGTCCCCACATCATCGATCGCGGGATGAGCGTGGCGGACATCAACGAGAGCGTCAGGGACAGGATAGATCTGCGATCGTACCAGGTCGTGTTCGACGAGCTTCCGAGGTTCCTATTCAAGACCATGGGGCCGTTTTGGTATCGCGGTTACTACGAAGCGAGTGAGGGTTGGTACTCGCAGATTACCGATGCCGAGGTCGATGCGATGCTGGCGTATTACGGTGCGCAGGCGGTCGTGGTCGGGCACACCGGGGTCGACGAGGTGGAGAGCTTCTACGGTGGTCGCGTAATCGGGCTCGATGTCCCGCTGAGAGAACTCGGGTCCTTCCAGGGTCTACTCTGGGAAGATGGCGTCTTCTATCGTGTGACCGGAAGCGGCGAGCGCCAGCCGCTTGCCGACGAGTAACAACGCTGAGCCTGATCCTCAACCCGTCAAGACAGCGGGCAGGAGGAAGCGCTCCAGCATGTCGAACGGCGCCAAAGCCCGTACATCATCGTTTCCAGCGGTGAAGACGGCGACCAGCTCGAGACCCGGAAACACGAAGATGTACTGTCCGCCTCTGCCGTTGGCGCTGTACGAGTCGACGACCTGTCCGTTCACCGCAAACGTCTCGAGCCACCACTGGTAGCCGTAGCCCTGATCTGGTGCGTGTTGCTCTACAGACTCGTTCACCCAGGCGTGGCTGATCAGCTGCTGATCGCCCCAGCGGCCGCCGTTCAGATATAGCTGGCCCAACTTGGCCATGTCGCGCGGCCGCAAGAACAGACCGCCACCCGTCTGGACCGTGCCGTTGGGATAGCGCCACCAGTAGGTCTCGTTGATACCGAGCGGCCCGAACAGGTACGCCGCGGCGAACTCATCCGGACGTAGCCCGCTGGCGTTGTGCAGTATCCGCCCCAGCGTAATCGAGAGGCCGCTGTTGTACACAAATGTCTCACCGGGCGATGTCTCCATTGGCAACCCAATGACGTACTTCACCGGGTCACTACTTCGATTCATGGCGACGTGGGTGTTACGCGGGTCTGTATACGGATAAGTCCACTCGTCCCAGAAGAGACCCGCGGTCATCGCCAGCAGGTGCTTGACCTGGATGGAATCCTTGGGCGAATCGGCAAATTCGTCGGCGTATTCAGGCAGGTAGGCGGAGATCTTGTCATCGACGCTCCCGATCAGCCCCTGATCGATGGCGATTCCGATCAGCGCTGAGTTGAAGCTCTTGGTCACCGAGTGGAGATCGTGAAGCATGTCGCGATCCCAGTCTCGGGTACCGAGCTCGATGCTGCTGCCCGAAAAATACTCCTCGATGACCAGCACACCGTTCCGAACGATGAGCACGGCGTGAGTGTTCTCGTAAAGGCCGACGCGGATCCGGTCGAACAAAGCACCCACCGGGCCCAGGTCGATCCCGTGATCGACGGCGTCGCCCGTCGTCCAGCCGTCGCCGGTTTGCTGCGGTACCGCGTACTGATACGACCCGGACCCGGTGGGTCCGTCATCGCCGCAGCCGTACACACTCAGGAGCGCGGCCAGGACTATGAACCAGCCCCAGCGAGGAAATGGTCGTTGGATGGAAAGCCTGTTCACGATCTCAACCTCCGCAGCGCGACAACTCGCAGATGCGAAACCGAGGGGGGAGCGAGCTCGAGACCGCCGTTCTACCCGCTAGCTCGAGCCAGATCGGCTTCCGCGGCGATGTAGCCAAACGCCGCCCATTGGGGTCCCTGCAGGATACTACGCAGGACTCCATCGGCCTGCTTCAGGCGGCCGTTGTAGGCGTGCCAATTGGCGATGCCATAACCCACCGTCGCGTTCTCGATGGCGTCGGCCGCCCGGGCCTCCTCGAGCAGTTCCTCGCCGTCCAGCTCGCCCGCGTACATGAGCAGCAGGCGGTGATAGCTGTGGTTCTCGATCACCTCCATGTCGGCGGTGATCGGCTCGAGGACAACCGCGGCTTCGGCCTCACGGCCCAACCGGCGCAGCGTCATGTAGAGCCAGTGGGACGTGGCGACGAGCATGTCGGGGTTGGCCGAAACGTCCAGGCACTTCCGGTAAGCGGCCAGGGCGCTTTCCATGTCGCCCTTCAGGTAATGCGCGAGCCCGAGGTGATACCAGATGTTGGAGTGAAGCGAGCTGGTGGGGATGTTGAGCGCGTTGGGCAGGCCATCGGGCTCGATCACATCTTCGGTCCCGGCGATCAATTGGGCCGCACGCTCCAGGTCGGCGATCGCGTCGTTGAACTGGCGTACCGTGATGTAGCGGTGCCCGCGATGCCGGTAGAGGCGCGCGTCGCCGGGGTGGATCTCGAGGCCTCCGGTGTAGATCTCGATCGCTTCTCTGTACCGTCCCAGATAGGCGGTGCGACGGCCCAGCCAGATGATCGCAGCGGCGTCGCCCGGGTTCGCCTCGTAGTCCGCACGCGCCTGGGCCAGCTTGGCCTCGCGGTCCTCGCGCACGTCAGCCGCGAGCTCCGGAGCATAGAGGGGCTCTCCAAGCAAAGAGATCGCTTGAGCCCCGGCGGGCAGCTCAACTGCTGGTGCACGCGTCGTGCGATCGCCGTCTTCGGCGCAGGCGAGCAGCAGTATGGCAGTGAGTGATACGATGTGTCGCCGCATAGTACTTCGGCTCCCGTCGTGTGTTGTTGGAATTGGACGGATGCTAACCGAGAGCGACCAGACAGGCCAGTGGCGCGTAGATGGAGAGCGGCCCCAGTGGGAGCCGCTCTCCCAACCATCAGTTCTACTGACCGCCACCTTCGTCGATCATGCGGACGGCGTCGGTGCCTTCAATCTGCTCGGCGCCGATGGTTTCGCCGCTAAGCGTTCCCGCAGTTGAACTACAAGTGAGACTGGTGGCTCCCTGACGGAAGTGGAGCACCAAGTCAGCGTCGCCGTCGAAGTCAACGTCCTCCTCGTGGCGACGCGCCTCGAACGTCTTGTTGCTGACGTGGGCCTCGGAGGCGCCCTCGAAGCTCACGCTGGTGTGATCGACGCTTGTGGCGTCAAAGTTGTCCGTGGTCAAGATCGCCACGGTGATCACTTCTTCAGGGTTGTTGCAGTTGATCGAATTCGGATCGCTGCCAGGCTTCACGTCGATGGTTACCGGAATGACTGACGGACCATACTTCACCACCCGGCACTGTCCGTCGCCGCTCGTGTAGTCGACGCCCGACGCGACGCGGCTGCCGTCGGGGCAGACGGCCATCGAGTAAAGATAACCGCCGCCAGCGCCCGGGTAGTCGGTGAAGACCCAAAGGAGCTCACCGTCCTGGCTGAGCTTCTCGATGCGCCAGCGCGGATTCGCCTCGACCCAATCCCACCCCGCCACCAGATAGCCTCCATCGGCATCGATCGCGACGGACCGCGTGTAGTCATCGCCGGAGCTTGGATCGCTGACGTAGGTCCAGAGCAGAGCGCCGCCCGGTGTGAGTTTCTCGACGCGCCATTGACTGTTGCCCGGCACCACGTCCGTTCCGACGACCACGTAGTCCCCGTTCACATCGACGGCAATTGCGGCGGCCCTGTCTCCTTTGGCCCCGAGAGGTGCGTCGTTTACTGGGTCATTGGTGTACTCCCAGATCCGCGTGCCGGCCGGATTCAGCTTCTCGACCCTCCACCTGAAGTTGTTCGCATCGCCAGGTTCGTCGTATGCCGTGACGACGTAGTTTCCGTCAGCATCGACAGCAACGGAAGTGCCGCGGTCATAGCCTGCCGTCGGGTTGCTGACGTAGGACCAGACTCTCGACCCCGCGGGACTCAGCTTCTCGACACGAATCCGCACATCGGATTCGTACACCGAATGCTCCTCGCCGGCTACGACGTAGTTGCCCTGATGGTCCACCGCCACGCCGACCACGTAATCGTCGATCCCCGTGGGGTTGTGAGTGTATACCCACAGGACGTTGCCGTCTGGGCTCAGTTTCTCCACCCGCCACCCATAGTTACCACCTCGCCAGCCGCCGAAGCGACGCTCGGTACCGGCGACCACGTAGTTGCCCTCTGTGTCAATCGCGACATCGCTGGCCCCATCGTAAAATCCGGGGTTGCTGGTGTGAGTCCAAACGAGTTCACCATCGGCGTTGAGCTTTTCGACTCGCCACTGACCGAACTCATCGGCGGCGTAGTCCCTACCGACCGTCACGAAGTCGCCGGCAACGCAAGTCACCGAGCTCAGGTAGTCGTTTCCGGCACTCGGGTTGCTTGTGTGCACCCATTCGGGCGTCAACATAGCTCCGTCTGATAGCGTCAGCTGAATATCGGGCAGTCGATCCGGCTCGGTGGGTCCGTCGTCTTGGCAAGCACTCAATATGGTTATGAGCAAGAATAGCGGAATGACGCGTTTCATCGTTACCTCCCAGGCTGCGTGAAAACGGACTAACATTCCAGGCGAGTAACGACGCGGCGGCGCACGATCCCAGATGACGTACCGCTCGATTACGGGTGAAGGTAGGAACCTGACTATCTCCAAGACTGCTTCAGACCAGCTCACTGTGCGAATCCTCCGCTCGCACGGTCATCAAGCCTAGCCCGCGCGTATGCACTCCAATTGTCGGAGCAGGAGCCGAAACGTGACCCAGCCTGACGGGGTAGCCTACGGAGGTTCGTTGGGAGCCGTGTTAGGAATCCCGGAGCGGTGGCTTTGGGACGATTCCGGGGCTTTACGGGTCGGGGTGAGAACTAGGGAGCGAGACGCACAGCGCAGAAGTGACCTTCCGCCGAAGCAGACATCAGCCCGCTGCTCCAACTGCCGGCGAAGCCGTTCTCATCGACCTCGCGGACCCGCAGCGCGAAGTAGCCGCCATCGAAGCGCAGCAGGTCGCGGCGGTTCGCCTCCGCGCCTACGCGTATGAAGAGCTGCTCGCCCTGCTGTAGAAGCAGGACGCCGGGGCTCTGAGGGTCGCGCGACATCGCGTCTCCCAAGCGTAGGCCACCAACATCTTCCACATCGATGTCGCTGGCGCCGTAGAGCGGAGCGCTGGCGTCGGAGCGGACGCCGCCGCCCGCTGCGCGTATCCCGCGCATCTCCGGCTCGTTCGGATAGAGCCAGAGACGGCCGCTCGTGGAGCGACCCGCGGCGGTTCCCGTTGTGGCTTCCAAGGTTAGCTCGTACTCGCCCGCCAACCGATCAACCTGTAGTCTAGACAGCCCACTCACCTCCTCAACCGGGGCACAGGCTTCCGGCATCACCTGAGGACTACGCGCGCCGCAGGCCATGGTTGCCAGGCAGAGGCTACCGCCAAGAAAACGCGGAGCGAGACGACGCGACGGGCGGCCTTCGAACATTAATGTCTCTCCTCACTGTGTGGCACACTTTGGCGATTTAACTGTCGATCGCGACTTCGCTCATCCCGGATCGTCACTCGCCCTCCGGTAGCCGGCCGCGCAAGTGCGCCATCTGTCCTGCCCAGCGCCCGTGCCCGACCAGCACACGCTGGAGCGCGCCACCCAGCGCCAGCACCTGCTCATCCGAAAGATGCCCGCCGAAGTTCGCTTTGACCCAAGCAGCCAGTAGCTCGCGTGACTTCGAAAGCCGACGTCGGCCTTTGCTGGTCAGCCGAGCTTTGGTGACGCGGCCATCGGACTCGGACGGCACACGCTCGAGCAGCTCGGCGCGCTCCAGCCGATCGACCATCTTTGTCACCCCCGCCTTGCTCAGGTAGATGATCCGGGCAAGCTCGGTCATCTTGCGCTGCCCGCCGGATTTCTCCAACTGCGACAACAGATCCTGTTCAGCCAGGGAAATACCCAAGCTTTCCTGCAGGTGGCTCGAGAGTGCTGCCGGCAAGTAGGTGCCCGCATGCACCAGGCTGACCCAGGCCAGCATGACATCTTGGGTGGTGGCTTTGGCCATGGTTGGTCCCTGCGTCTCCACCTCGTCGGACGCCCCGGTGACTTGACAAACGTTTACCGGTTAACTATATCGTTAACTGGTAAACGATCCCGCGGTCAGTATAAGCCGGTCTGGCCCCCGACTGCAAGTACCCGGAGAATCAATATGAAGAGCAATGCTGCCACTGCAATCCGCACCGAGGCTCCCCCGCAACTGCGCCTCGGGCGCGCGACCGTCCTGCATTTGCTGCCCGGCGTCCCGGCTTTGCTGGGCTATTGCGGGCTCGCCGCCATCATGGTGCCGCGCGGTTTGCCCAACATCCTGGCGCTGATGCTCGCCGTCATCTTGGTGGAGGTGCCGGTCAGCTGGGCGATCCTCGTCCGGCAGGTGCGAAAAGAGACCGGCAGGCCATTCAGGCTCAGCGACGCCTTCCCCTGGCGGGCGAGGCTCCCAGTCTGGCAATACCTGGTGATCGGCGTGCCTGTCGTGGTCTTCAGCATGATCATGATCGGTGGGGTCGGGCCGGCGATCGACCGGGCCTTGCTCGCGGGACCCTTTGTTTGGGTGCCGGAGTGGTTCGCGATGAGGGCAGAGCCCGAGCTATTCACGACCTCACCCCGCAGCCTGGTGCTCGTTATCTGGGCACTGACGCTGATGAGCTTCGTACTGCTGGGTGGCTTCACCCAAGAACTGTACTTCCGTGGTTTCTTGCTGCCACGGATCGCGCATCTCGGTGCGGGCGCGCCGGCGCTTAATGCGGCGCTCTTCGCCGTGTTCCACCTCATCGTACCCTGGAGCTGGCCCACCTTTTTCGTGATGACGCTGCCATGGGCCTATCTGGTGTGGTGGCGCCGCTCGGTCAGGATCGGCCTCTTCATCCACGTCGGTATGCTGTTACTACAGTGGCTGCTGATGACCTTGCTAGTGTTTGGGCTCGTGCAGCTGCCCGCGGCTCCCTAAGCCGCCGACCCCAGTTGGCCACGCCACCGTGCGGCTGTCGATGCCCCGGGCCTACCTCCTCGTCAGCTCACCGACGATCCGGCCGCTGGAATCGATGATGTAGATGGTGACGCGGGCGATATCGTCCACGAGTCGCAGCGTCACGGGACGTCCCGGCGCGCGCAGCGCCATCGGCAGCATGTAGAAATCGGCGCCGTCAAGATTCGCCGTGTACCCCATGTCCCAAAGCGAGGCCACCGAGACCTCGCTCAGCGGGTTGGCACCGCCGTTCAGGAAGCCGGTCATCAGCTCGTTGTTGAAAACCGACTCGCGCCAGTGCGCGTCGGCGGTACCCGGTCCACCGAGGTTCTCCACCGGCACTGTGGCACCGCCATAATTTTCACCGCCGACGCGGTCGAAGGCCTCGTTCGCCCGCATCCCGATGAAGTGTGGGTCAGTTCCGCCCGCCAGCGACGGGTCGGCCAACAGGCCGAGCGCATTCCAAACCGTTCCGTAGCCGATCACGTGACCCATCTCGTGCAGGATGACTTCGTCGAACTGTCCGCTGGCCTCGAGGCCAGCGACATCGGCTGAGTCGAACCGCATCAGGCCCAGCAGCGGAAGACTGTTGGACGTTCGTATGGCGCACGGTCCGGCCTGGCCGAGTATGCCGCCGGGCCCGTCGATCGGCTCGACCGTTGCCAAGATCAGCAGGTCGTCGACCGTCTCATCGAGCGGCGGCGAGTTCGCGCCACAGGAACCGGCAGGCAGCACGATTGGGATGTCGCTCAGCTCGCCGTACAACAGCTCTTCCCAGCGCGCGCCGGCGTCGAGGAACGTCTGCTCTTGCTCGGGTGACAGCGACGTGAGGAAGCGGAGATCGATGTCGTAGGCGCCGTTGACGCCGTCGGCGGTGAAGGTGACGGTGCCGGTCCCGGACGCCGAAGCATCGAGCGTGTTCGTGGCCGGGCTCGCACCTAACGTCCACTTCCCGACCGCGGCAATGCCGACTGAATCGGTCAGCGGCGTTCCATCCGTCACGCTGCCGCCACCACTCATCACGGTGAACGTCACGGTCTCGTCTGCAACGGGATTGCCGAACACGTCGGTCACCAGGACCGACGGCGGGATGTTGACGCCGAAGCCTACCAGGCCGGTCTGACCATCGCCGTCGTCGATGGCGATGTTGGTGGGCGGCCCGGCCGTACCCATCGCCGTGAACGTCACCGGTGCCAGCCCCAGCGTCGTGGCCGTCAGGGTGTTGGGGCCGGCCGCGGTTCCCAGCGTCCAGCTGCCGACGGCGGCGAGGCCGTCGACATCGCTGGCCACAGTGGCGCCGGTGATCGATCCCCCGCCCGAGGCGACCTCGAAGGTGACCAGGACACCGGCTACCGGGTTCATGGAAGCATCGGTGAGCTTCACCGTCGGCGCGATGGCGACGGCCGTATTCACGGTGGCGCTCTGGTTGTCGCCCGCCTCCTTCTCGATGTTCGCCGCGACTGCATCCGTCGTTCCGGTCGCGGTGAACGTCAGGGCGGCCAGGCCGCTGACCGTTGCTGTCAGCTCGTTGGTACCCGGGTTCGGCCCCACCGTCCAGCTACCGACGGCGGCAAGACCGGCGGCATCGGTCATCGCAAGCTCGCCGGTTATCGAGCCGCCGCCCGACGCCACGGCAAAGCTGACCTCGACGTCGGCGACTGGGTTGCCGCCGGCGTCGCTGATTTTCACGGCTGGCGGAATCGCCACCGCGGTACTGACCTGAGCGAACTGGTTGTCGCCCGCCTCTTTCGTCAGGCTGGTCGGCGGCCCGGTCACGCTCGTGGCGTTGAACGTCGCCGGCGTCAGGCCAGCCACCGTCGCCTGCAGTGTGTTGGCCCCCAGCCCCGATCCCAACGTCCACTGGGTCGCGGCGCGGCCACCGGCATCGCTGTCGGCGGAAGCGGGGCTGGCGCTGCCACCGCCCGCGCTGACCGCGAAGTTGACGGTCTGGCCAGCGACCGGGTTTCCGAATGCGTCGACGATCCGCACGACGATCGAATCCGGCAGCGCCGTTGCCGCGGCTCCCGTCTGAGCATCACCCTGGATCTTTTCCGTCGAACCCGGCGCGGCCGCGTTGGCCGTCGCGCTGAACGAGGCGGCCGGTGCGCCGTCTGCATGCGTCGCATCAAGTTGCTGGGCGACGTCGGTTGATGTTCCAAGCGTCCAGGTTGTGGAAGCCCGCCCCTGGGCGTTCGTGTTGCCGCTGGCCGGGCTCGCGCTTCCGCCGCCGCTGGCAACGGTGAAGCTCACGCTCGTACTCACGACCGGGTTGTTGAGTCGATCCAGCGCCCGCACGACCACCGCTTCCGACAGCGCCTGACCCACGGTGCCCGACTGCGCGTCGCCCGCCGCTTTCTCGAGAGTCGCCACAACCTGAGCGACATCAACGACCGCTGTCGCGCTGAGCGATCCCGAAGTGGCCATGACCTCGCCCGTTCCATTAGCGATCGCCGTAACCAAGCCGGCCGCGCTGACGGTGGCGACCGCCGGGTTGCCGGACGACCACGTGACCACTTCCTCCGGCATCGGCTGGCCGTTCTGGTCCAGCACCTGTGCGGTGAGCTGTTCCGTCGCGCTGAGGGCATCGAGATCGACCTGGGTGGAGCTCAAAGAGACGGAGGTCGGCCGCGGGGGCTCAGTGGGATCCGGGCAGGACCAGGACAACCCGGCGACGATGCCCAAGCAAATCATGACGTGAGTTCTCTTCATCGGTGACGTTTGCCAGCAAGGGTTCTTATTAGGGCTGCGGAATGAAGCCGAGCGCAGAAGGTAGCGCCAGATCTCGGAATCCGCGACCGCCTCGACGACCGCAGGAGTTCTACCCGATCACCAGCCAAAGCTGACGTTGACCAGCGGTAAGACGGAATCTCCTTCTCGGAGTAAGGCCCATAGCTTCGGTTTCATCAGGACAGCCCCGCCAGATGCGAGCGGATCAGGTCGATTCCCCGCAAATCAGCAGCTTTGGCATCGCGTATGGCATCAGCCAAAGACTTCAACTTCCCGCCTTCGATTGCTCCTTTCTCATAAGTACAACGCCAAACCGGTCTCAAGAAGGCGGCCACGTCTGCGAAGGCCGCGGCCGCTTCAACGAGGTTAGCGTCGCCAGCGGCCACGGCCCCTAGATAGTCGCGAGCATAGCAGCGGGCCGAGTAGTGGTGCGCAGCGTAGAACCGGGCAAAGCGCGGAAGATCGTCCGGCAGGCGTTCGGGCCGGCCGCGCTCGACAATCAGGGCCCAGCGCTGATGGAGCAAAGCCCACAGGTCAAAGGCGGCCGGCCCATCCTGATAGCTTGGCCGATCCATCCATTCCCGTTGCTCGGCGTGGCCGACGGCGGCTCTTAGCGATCCGCGGACCACTTCCTGACGTTGGCGGCCGTTCCGTTCACCCGGTATCGCGACAGAGAGGATGTCGATCCCGTTTCGCCCCAGCCTGGCGAACGGAAGGAACGACGATTCACCGCGACTCGTGAGCGTTGCATACGATCGGGCCGCGTCATCATAGCCCACGATCAATCCCCACTCGGCGTCAGCAACATCCCAGACGACGGCTGGCACACCGCGGTCGATCGCCTCGACGATCGCGGAGTGGGCGCTCGAGCGCCGCGCCTCTTCTACATCGTCCTCGTGCCAGAGGCGGCTGATGTATCGGCAACAGAAGCCCGCTTGCTCCACCGACGCTGGCAGAATCGCCGACCAATCGAAGTCGCTCATCGCGCTGGGACAGAAAACCTCATTGACAAAGATTCGGAAGGCGAAGGCGCTGGACCCCATCAACCAGGTCGGATCTAGACCGGGGTCGATGTAGTCCAGCGCCGTCGCCAGGCTGGCCACGAACGAATGACGCAGGCCCGGCTCGTCTCTATCCAGCGCGCCCTGATCGACGTACCACGCGATATCGTCCAGCCTGCGCGCGCCCAAGGCAAAGCTCCTTCTGGCTCAGTCGGGTATGAGTGCCTTCTCGCCCAGCACTCCCAGCTGCCACATCAGAAAGCTGAAGGTGTCGGTTCCATCCTCGATCTGCTTGCTCACCGGTGTGCCACCCGAGTGGCCCGACTTGGTGTCGTACTTGAGCAGCACGGGACGATCGGACCCGGTCGCCGCCTGCACCAGCGCCGCCATCTTGCGGGCGTGCAGCGGCGCGACCCGAGTGTCAGAGTCACCGGTGATGAACAGCGTCGCGGGATACTTCGTCCCCTCCTGCACGTTGTGGTAGGGCGAGTATTCGAGGATGTACTTGAGCTGCTCCGGGTCGTTCGCCGAGCCCTC
>JBFJOD010000102.1:0-11954 GCA_041617795.1 Gemmatimonadota bacterium
CCGGCATCCGTTTTGGCAGGCACTCCTGCTGCTGCTGCTCGCCTACGTGTTGTTCGAGTTCGGCATTGCCTATCTGCCGCAGCTCTTTGGAATACGCAGTGCCCCCGTGCCGAACAGCGTGCTGCTGCAATTCATGATCACGGCCCTGGTTGGCATCCTGATCTATGTCAGCGACAACGAAGAACGCTGGAAGACGTTCAAGGAACCGATCACGGCTATGCTGGTCGAGCCTGACAAACGCTGGTTGCGCAGCGCGCTGCTGGTCGTCGTTCCGCTGCTCGTGGGGTGGTTGACCTACGCGCAAGTGCGGCCCAGCGTCGCAGCGCCGGTTCAGTTTCGCTCGATCCACCCGGCACCGCCCACGTCGATCAGCTTTCGCGGCAAGACGATCCGGCTGACGGGGCTCGAGAACCCCCTGCGGGCCGACGGCTCAATCACCGAGGACTACGAAGAGGGCAAGCGCGTTTACACGCAAAACTGCATGCCTTGCCACGGCGACTTGCTGGACGGGAACGGGCACTACGCCCACGGCTTCAACCCGAAACCACTGGCCTTCACCGATAATGGCACGATACCGCAGCTGACGGAAAGCTTCGTCTTTTGGCGGATCGCCAAAGGCGGCCCGGGGCTGCCGGTGGAAGGCACGCCGTGGAACTCGGCGATGCCGGCCTGGGAGACGATCTTGACCGAGAATGAGATTTGGGCCTCGATCATTTTCCTCTACGAGCAGACCGGCTGGACGCCGCGCACCTGGGAGGAGTCAGGAGAAGGTGGCCATGATTAAGGGACGGCCGCTGATCGCGGTGTTGGCGCTGGCCAATCTCGTGGCGATGAGTTCCGCCGCCGCCCAAGACAACGAACGCGGCCGGCGTCTCTACGATCGCTGGTGTGCGGAGTGCCACGGCGCCGAGGGAGCCGGAGACGGTTCAGCCGCCGCCTACATGCTGCCACAGCCCCGCGACTTCACCTTGGGGCTTTACCAGATCCGCACCACGGGCAACGGCGAACTGCCCACCGATGAGGACCTGGCCCGGATCATCAGGTTGGGCATGCCAGGTTCGGCGATGCCCGGCTGGCGTACGAAGTTCAACGACGCGGAGATCGCCGATCTTGTCGCCTACATCAAAGGCTTTTCGCGCTTCTTCGAGCAGTTCGGCGCTCCGGAGCCGCTCGACTTCGGAAAGCCGCCGCGGCTGACGGATGCAGGCCTGGCGGAAGGTCGCAAGTTCTACGAGGAAATCGAGTGCTGGAAGTGTCACGGCGACGCCGGCCGCGGTGATGGGCCGTCGGCGCCAACGCTGCAGGACGACCTCGATTTTCCGATTCGCGCCGCTGACCTGACCGAGAACTGGAACTACAACGGCGGTGGCAGCGTGGAGGATATCTACCGTCGTCTGCGCACCGGACTCGACGGCTCGCCGATGCCGGCCTTCTCCGATCTGCTCGACTCGGGCTTCATGACCGACGAGCAACTGTGGCACGTTGCCCAGTACGTACGCAGCCTATCGCCGGCTCAGACGCCGGTTGTCCGCGAGGTCGTTGCCGCCCGGCGCATCGACGGCGAGTTGCCCGCTTCGCCCGACGACTCCGCTTGGAACGCGATTAATGCGTCGTTCATTCCGCTGGTCGGGCAGATCATCCAGGAGCCACGCTGGTTCGCTCCCACCGTGGATGGGCTCTGGGTGCGGGCGCTGCACAACGACGAGGAGCTGGCACTGCGTGTCGACTGGCACGATCCATCGCAGAGCCCCGATCCCGACTGGCTGGATTGGCAAAAGTGGGTGGCTGGCACGATGGCTCCGGCTCAGGACTCGTCCCAGGCGGCACTGCTGCCGGATCAGCTGCTGGTGCAGTTCCCGGTCACCATCCCTACCGGCCGCGAGCGTCCCTATTTCCTGTTCGGTGATTCGCGACGGCCGGTCTATATCTGGCACTGGCAGAGCGATCCGGACCGGGCAAGCGAGAACCGCGCCACTGGCTTGAGCACGCTCAAACCCCTTTCAGCCGGAGCCGAAACCCTGACTTCCGCGGCTGTTTGGGACCGCGGTGAATGGCGCGTCCAGTTCCGCCGCAGGCTTGCCAGCGAGGATTCCACGACTTTACTTGAATTTCGCCCAGGAATAGCCATTCCCATCGCCTTCTTCGCTTGGGACGGTTCCAACGGCGAGAGCGGAACCCGAGCGGCGGTGAGTTCGTGGTACGGTATCTACCTCGAGCAGCCGACGCCGGCATCGGTCTATGTTTCGCCGGTTGTTGCGCTGTTGCTGACCGCCGCGCTGGGCCTGATGGTTGTCTGGAGGGCCCAGCGGCGTGAAGGTGCCTTGCAATCTTCCTAACGTTTCTTGGAGGGAAACCATGAGTGAGCGGTATTCACGGTTCTCGATTGCGCTTGCCTTTCTGCTGTCCGTATTTGTCGCTGCCGGTTGCGGTGGTGGAGAGCAAGCCGAGCAGGCTGAGGAGGGCGCGGCCGCTGACGCCGGCACGCCGGCGCAGACGGCGGTCGTCGATCAGGCGACGGCGGCGACCGTCAGCGGAAGCGTGATGTTCACTGGCACGGCCCCGGAGGCCGAGTCAATCGACATGAGCGACGAAGCGACGTGCGCCGAGAAATACAGCACGCCGAAGATGACGGAGTCGGTTGTGGTCAATGGCAACGGCACGCTGCGCAACGTGTTTGTCTACGTCAAAGAGGGACTCGGCGAGATGACCTTCCCGGTGCCGACGGAGCCGGCGGTCTTGGATCAGGCTGGTTGCTGGTACACACCGCGGGTATTCGGCTTACAGGTTGGACAGGATCTGCTGATCAAGAACAGCGATGGCCTTCTACACAACATCAACGCCAAGGCCACAGCTAACCGCGGATTCAACATCAGTCAGCCGGTGGTCATGGAGACCAAACGGTCGTTCCGTACGCCCGAGGTCATGGTCCGCTTCGAGTGTGACGTGCACGGCTGGATGTTTGCGTATGCTGGAGTGTTGACGCACCCCTACTACGCCGTGACCGGCGCGGATGGATCGTTCACGCTCGAGCCGCTGCCCCCGGGCACTTACACCATCGAAGCGTGGCATGAGGTGTATGGGACGCAGACGCAGCAAATCACGGTGGGAGCGAACGAAAGCGCCGAGGTATCGTTCACGTTCGCGCAACCCGCGGCGTAGCTAGCGATCCAAGGAGACACAGCGGATGGATTGGCTTCCGATAGCGGCGTCGACGTACGCCGCCGAGATCGACCGGATGTTCTACGTCATTCTGGTGATAACCGGAATTGTATTCATTGGTGTCGAAGCAGTGCTGGTTTACTTCCTCATCAAGTACCGGGGCCGCGAGGGTCGCAAGGCCGAGTACATCGAGGGCAGCAACAAAGCCGAGATCATCTGGACGGTAACCCCGGCGGTCATCATCATCGGCATCGCATTTGCCAGCCAGAGCGTCTGGCCGGATGTGAAGGATCCCGATCGTTTCCCTGAGGCGGCGTTGGAAGTGGCGGTCGAGGCCAAGCAGTTCGAGTGGAATATCACCTATCCGGGGCCGGACGGAGAGTTGGGCACGGCCGACGATTTCGCGCGGCGCAACCAACTGCACGTCCCGGTCGGGGCGCCGGTCGTCGTGCGGCTGTCCTCGATTGACGTGATTCACTCGTTCTTCATACCGGCGTTCCGCATCAAGCAAGACGCGGTGCCGGGGATGCAAAACTTGCAGCTGTGGTTCGAGGCGACGCAAACCGGGGAATTCGAGCTTGCGTGTGCAGAGCTTTGCGGATTGGGTCACTATCGAATGCGCGGACGGGTGTTCGTGCATTCACAAGACGAATTCGAAAGCTGGCTGGCGGAGCAGAGCTAGAGGCGCTTCGCCCGCGGAGTTGGACCGGATTCAGAGGCTGATATGGCGACAGTAGAAGCAGCGGCGGTGCCGTTGGGGCACGCACACCACGAAGAGATGGGCTTCATTCGCAAGTACATCTTCTCGACCGATCACAAAATCATCGGCATCCAGTTTCTTTTCACCTGCCTGTTCTTCCTGGCCGTGGGCGGGTTGCTGGCCATGCTGATCCGCTGGCAGCTGGGTTTTCCGGGTCAGCCGATTCCCGGCGGCGGGGGTCTGCCCGATACGATGGCC
Organism: Gemmatimonadota bacterium; assembly: GCA_041617795.1. Classification (GTDB taxonomy): domain Bacteria; phylum Gemmatimonadota; class Gemmatimonadetes; order Palauibacterales; family KS3-K002; genus JBFJOD01. The sequence goes on from JBFJOD010000102.1 coordinate 4,118, forward strand.
CCTAGCGGCATCATGTTGCCTGAGTTTTACAACTCATTGGTGACGATGCATGGGACCTTCATGGTCTTTTTCGCGATCATGCCGCTGCTTGTGGGTGTGTATGCCAACTTCCTGATCCCGTTGAAACTCGGCGCGCCGGACATGGCTTTCCCCCGGCTGAACATGATGTCCTACTGGACGTTCGTGCCGGCGGGCATCTTGATGCTGGCTAGCCTGTTCGTCGAAGGCGGCGCTTCGGGAGCTGGTTGGACGGTCTATGCTCCGTTAAGCGCGGTGCCGGAATACACTGGCGTATCGTTGGGGCAGCAGCTTTGGATCGTTTCGATCATCTTCTTTGCCGGCTCGTCCCTGCTAGGCTCGGTCAACTACATCACTACGATCATCAACATGCGGGCGCCCGGAATGACGCTGTTCCGGATGCCACTATCGGTCTGGTCGCTGTTCGTAACGGCCATCCTGGCGCTGTTGGCTGTGCCGATTCTGGCTGGCGCTGTGATCATGCTGCTATTCGACCAGACGATCGGCACCACGTTCTTCTTGCCGGAGGGCGGTGGCCAACCGTTACTCTGGCAGCACCTCTTCTGGTTTTTCGGTCACCCGGAGGTCTACATCCTGATCCTACCGGCGATGGGGATCGTTTCGGATGTTCTGGCGAATGGCTCGCGTAAGCCGATCTTCGGATACCATTCGATGGTGTTCGCGATTATCGCCATCGCTTTTCTCGGCTGGATTGTCTGGGGTCATCACATGTTCCAGAGCGGTATGAATCCGCTACTGGGCACATCGTTCATGATTTCCACGATGGCCATCGCCGTACCTTCAGCCATTAAGGTGTTTAACTGGCTCGGCACGATTTGGCGCGGTAACATTCAGTTCCACACGCCGATGCTGAATTCGATTGCCTTCGTCGCCATGTTCACGATCGGAGGGCTGAGCGGGATCTTCATGGCATCGAACAGTGTCGACATCTTCATCCACGACACCTACTACATCGTCGCTCATATCCATTACGTACTGTTCGGCGGCAGCCTGTTCGGGATATTCGCTGCCATCTACTTCTGGTACCCGAAGATGTTTGGCCGCTTGATGAGCGAGAGATGGGGGAAGATCCATTTCGCATTGACCTTTACCTTCTATAACCTGACGTTCTTCCCGATGCACATACTGGGCATGGGCGGCCATATGCGAAGGATATACGACCCTAACCAGTACGAGTTCCTGCAGCGGTTCCAAGGGATGAACAAGTTCATATCGATAAGCGCGTTCTTGCTATTCGCGTCGCAGATCCCGTTCATCGTCAATTTCTTCTGGAGCTTGTTTAGGGGTAAGAAGTCCGGGATGAACCCATGGCGTGACAATGGGCTGGAGTGGACGATCCCCTCGCCGGCGCCGCACGGCAACTTCGAAGTCACGCCGACGGTTTACCGGGGCCCCTATGAGTTCAGTTCTCCCGAGGTCGAAGAAGACTTCCTGCCGCAGGACTTGCCACTGAACGGCGACCGGAAACCAGTTCGCCAGCAGGTCCCGGGAGACTAACGAGCGCGCGTGACCTGCCGCCAACTGTACCGTGAGGGAGATCGAGTCTATGCATGATGCCGTGGTCATGCCCGGGGGCATTCGCGCCGAACCGGGGATGCGGGTCTACAACCTCAAGCTGGGGATGTGGGTATTCCTCGCCTCCGAGGTCATGTTCTTCACCGGGCTGATTGGCGCCTACATTATTCTGCGCTTCGGAGCCGGGGAATGGGCGCTGCCGGGCATACCGCTGGAGGAGGGCGGCACGCCTCTCGCTATCCAGTTAACCGCTTTCAACACATTTCTGCTCATTTGCAGCAGTGTGACGATGGTAAAGGCATTCGCGTCGATCGAGCACGGCGATCAACGGGGCCTGCGGTTGTTCTTGGTCGCCACGGTGCTGATCGGTGCGACGTTCGTTGGCATCCAGGTCTACGAGTACATGGTGCTTGCCCACGAAGGTTTCTTGCCACGGTGCAGCGACGAATTGGCGGCAATCGTCCCGAACTGCAACTTGTTCGGCTCGACTTTTTACACGATGACCGGATTCCACGGTACCCATGTATCGCTGGGTGTCCTATGCATGATCTGGGTGACAGTCAAAGCGTTTCGCGGCAAGTACACGAGGGAGAACCACGGTGGTGTAGAAGTCATCGGGTTGTACTGGCATTTCGTCGACTTAGTATGGATTATGCTTTTCACCATCGTCTACTTGATCTGACAGAGGAGTAGCCCAAGATGAGTAGCGCCGGGGCAGAGAATACACCGAGCGACGAAAAGCGTAAGCAGCCCAGCTATTACCTGATCTGGTTCGTGCTTTTCGCCTTGACGGCGATCGAGGTGGGTATCGCCTACGTCAGCGGCCTACCACGCACTGTTCTGATCGTCGTGCTGGTCGGGCTGGCTGTCTGGAAGGCGACTCTGGTTGCGATGTATTACATGCACCTCAGATTCGAACGGCTGAGGCTCATACTGGTGGCGACGGCGCCTATCCCCCTGGCGATCATACTAGTGCTCGCGGTCTTATTGGAATATGCGTGGTAAAACTGTAATCGCCGATCTCTGGGAGTTGACGAAGCCCGGGATCACGGCGCTCGTACTCGTCACAACGGCGGTCGGGTTCTACCTGGGGTCGGCCGGCTCCGTCGAGTGGTGGCATTTGCTGCAGGCGCTGCTTGGCACCGGACTACTGGCTGCCGGTACCAACGCGCTCAACCAATACGCGGAGCGGGGCGTTGATTCCCGGATGAAACGCACGCGTCAGCGCCCGCTACCGGCCGGGCGTCTGCGCCCCTCGACAGCGCTGACCTTTTCAGCCGGCATTTCGGTTGTTGGCGCGCTTCATCTGGCCCTGGCAGTCAACCTGCTGACCGCGGCACTGGGCGCCGCTGCCTTGATCATCTACATATTTGCTTATACGCCGCTGAAGCGGAGAACCGAGCTGTGCACGGTCGTTGGCGCGATTCCCGGGGCGATTCCGCCGCTGATGGGCTGGACAGCGGCCAGCGGTCAGCTGGATCTGGCAGCCTGGGTGCTGTTTGGTATCGTATTCCTCTGGCAGATGCCGCACTTCTACGCCATCGCTTGGCTCTACCGGGCAGATTATGCCCTTGCCGGTTTCCCGATGTTACCCGTAGTCGACGAGGAAGGTGAGCGGACGTCGCGGCAGATCGTTGCGTATACGATCGGTCTACTGCTCGTCAGCTTGCTGACTACGGTACTGGGGCTGACCGGGGCCATCTACTTGTTCGGAGCGTTGACGTTGGGTTTGGGCTTCCTGGCGCTGGGGCTGCGGCTGGCCGCATCGCGCACAGGATCACAGGCGCGTCGACTGTTCTTCGGGTCGATAGTCTATCTACCGGTGCTGCTCGTTCTCATGGTCGTTGACAAGCTGTGATCTCGCTATGGTAAACTTCCACAAAGTCCTGATCTCGACGGCGATCGTCTTTTCGTTGGGGTTCGCCATTTGGTCGGCGCTTGCTTACTACCAGACGAGGGAATTCTGGGCGCTACCGTCAGCCATCGGCTTCGCGGTTGCCACGATCGCCTTCGTGCTTTACCTGAAGAACCTGCGACGCTTTTTGGGAGATTGACGTCGAGCTAACCTGAAGGACCGGACGACTTGATCTCCATCAGCGATCTTCCCGCGGTCAATGCGATTCTGAATGGCACAAGTGCGCTTTTCTTGCTGAGCGGCTTCTTTGCCATCCGCAAACGGCGCGTGGCTCTGCACCGAGCCTGCATGATCTCGGCGGTCGCGGTCTCGATCCTCTTCCTAACCTCCTACCTGATCTACCACTACCATGCAGGCACGACGCGTTTCACAGCTCAGGGCTGGGTGCGACCCGTATACTTCTCCGTGCTCCTGTCGCATACCGTTTTGGCGATGGCGATCGTGCCGCTGGTAATCGTTACGCTCTACCGCGCTGTGAAGAAGGACTTTGTCCGACACCGCAGGATAGCGCGTGTCACACTCCCGGTGTGGCTCTACGTTTCCGTCACCGGAATCATCGTCTACCTCATGCTGTACCAGCTCTATCCGCCGACCGGCTAGACGAGAGCGCCGGCCGGCTCGCCGATCGGCTGGGGTGCCGTCTGCCGGAATGCCAGCGTGGTCCAGACGACCATCGCTGCCCATAGCGCCGCCCCAACGGCGAGGTGAGCAGCTCGTAGATCGCTGGGTAAGCGCAGCAGCACCATGGCCGCAGCCACCGCGATCTGCGCGACTACGAGCAACCCCGATGCGAGCGCCGCTTGCCGTACGGCCGCCGGCGCCCCTTGCCTGACCGTCCGCTCGATAGAGATGGCAACCACGATCAGGAGGGCATAGCCCAGCAGTCGGTGAGTCCAGTGAAGGTGGACCAGGCCACCTCCGTCGGGAATCAGTTGGCCGTTACAGAGTGGGAAGCCCTGACAGAGTGGGGCGGCCCCCGTGTTCGCCACCAGGCCGCCGAAGACGAGCGTAATGAATCCCAAAGCCGCCGCGCCCATCGTCCAACGGGGATAGGTGTCTTCGGGTCGGGCCGGGTCCGCCGGCCCGGTGCCGTGCTGGGCTCTCAGGCCGGCGATGATCAACGTTGCCAGCAGCACCGAGGCCAGGGCCAGGTGGAGCACGACCGTGCTGGTGGGCAGTTCCAGTCGCACGGTGATCGCGCCAACCAGAACTTGCACGATAAGCATGAGCGCTGCGGCGATGGACAAACCGAGGAGGCCGCGCCCAGCCATGCCTGATGTGCGCCGGTGACGTATCGCATAGGCGGCCACCCCGATCACGAAAAAGCCTACCAGGGCGGCGGCCAGACGGTGCCCGTACTCGATCATGGTCTCGAAATCCATGGGTGGAATGAGCTGGCCGTTGCACAACGGCCAATCTTCTCCGCACCCCATCCCGGATCCGGTGATACGCACGACGCCGCCGAAGACGATAAGCGCATACGTTAAGGCCGCGGTGATGAAGGCCAGCCTGGCAAAGCGCCGAGGCACATCACGGGAGCGCTCGCCGTTAGGTAGTGGGTCGGACATTATCCCCTCGCTACTCCAGTTCAGACGTGTATCGAAATATCAGGCAATATGATGCGGGCGCGGTTCCGGCGCGATAGTGTCGGGAGGGGTCACGGCGCAGCTGAACGACGGGCCAAGACAGGGTCCCAGGAGTTTCATAGATTTGGGGCGTGACTCAGGACCAGAGGAGTAGCCGACTGCGCGTACCGCCGATTCAGGTACCGGTCTTTGTCTTCCGCCGATTGGGCCCGCGCTTGCGTCCACATCGCTGGGCGCTGGCCGGGGCGACGCTGTTCTTGCTGCTGAGCGGTAGTATTGGCCTCGCCTTCCCGCTGGTGGTGCGGCACCTCATGGACGCGGCCTTCGTCCAGTTGAACCGGGGCCTGCTGAACGGCATCGCCTTGATCCTGCTCGGCCTGTTCACATGCCAGGCACTCTTTAACTTCTTCCAAGTTTACTTGCTGGGCGCTACCGGCGAGCGCGTGGTTGCGGAGATCCGCCGTGACCTGTTCACTCACCTGCTGACCCTATCGCCCGACTTCTTCACTGAGCGCACCACCGGTGAGCTGACGAGCCGGCTGACTTCGGACGTCGTCCGGCTACAGGGCGTGCTCAGCTATCAAATATCGGAGCTGCTGCGCCAGCTGCTCTACCTGTTCGGTTCACTGGTTTTGCTGACGCTGATGCACCGCCAGCTGACCGTGACCACCCTGGCCGTCGTGCCGGCGGTGGTGCTCATGGGCGTCGTGTTCGGCCGGCGACTCCGCCGCGCCAGCACGGAGGTCCAGGACAAAATCGCCGAGGCCAACACCGTCGCGGAAGAGTCGATCGTGCAGATCCGCACGGTCCAGAGCTTCGTGCGGGAGCCAACCGAGGCGCGGCGTTACTCCCGGGGGATCGACGCCGCCCTGAGTGCCGCGCTGAGCCGGGCACTGACCCGGGCGGTCTTTTTCGGCGTCATCACGCTGGTCGTGTTCGGCGGCATCGCGGTCGTGCTCTGGCAGGGCGGTCGCATGGTTTTGGCCGGCGCGATTACCGGCGGGCAACTCGTCTCTTTCCTTCTCTACGCGGTAATGATCGCTGGCGCGATCACCTCGCTTGCGTCTCTGTGGGGCGGTTATCAGGAGGCACAGGGATCGGCCGAGCGGGTTTTCGAGTTGCTGGACCAACTGCCGACGGTCGCGGAACCGGAGCACCCCAGGGCGCTGCAGCCGGGCGGAGACTGGACGTTAAAGTTCGAAGACGTCTGGTTCCGCTACGGGTCGGCACTCCCCTGGGCGTTGAGAGAGATCAGTCTGGAGGTGCCGCCTGGCGAAGTCGTAGCTCTGGTCGGTCCAAGCGGCGCCGGCAAATCGACGCTTGCCGGTCTGGTCTCGCGTTTCTGGGATCCGACCCGCGGGGTGATCGAGCTGGACGGCGTCGACCTGCGGCAGCTGCGGTTGTCGGAACTCCGCTCAGCGGTCGGGATCGTGCCTCAGGAGCCGATGCTATTCGGTTCGACGATCTTCGATAACATCGCTTACGGGCGCGAAGAAGCGACGCGCTCGGAAGTCGAGTCGGTGGCCGCGGCGGCTCATGCCGCGGAGTTCATCGAGCGGCTTCCTGAAAGATACGAGTCGCGGGTCGGCGAGCGCGGCGTGAAGCTGTCGGTGGGCCAGCGCCAGCGCATCGCGATCGCGCGGGTCTTGCTCAAGGATCCGGAGATACTCGTGCTGGACGAGGCGACCAGCAGCCTGGATACAGAGAGCGAGCGCCTGGTCGAGGAGGCCTTCGAGGAGCTGATGCAGGGACGTACGACGTTGATCATAGCGCATCGGCTAAGTACCGTTCAGCGTGCTGACCGCGTGCTGGTTCTGGACCGGGGGCGGATCGTCGAGGTCGGGACGCACGCTGAGTTGCTGGCGCTGGAGGGTTTGTACGCGAGACTCTACGCCCGGCAATTCAGGGACGACGTTCCCCAAGCGGAACCAGAGCCCTTGATCCGATAGGCGGATTGATGGCATCTAGGAACTCTGCTGTTGGCGATCGGTATTGAGTAGCAAACCCAACAGGACAATAGACGAGATGTCCGAGTCGCATAACGATCAGGACCAGAGCCCCCGGGATCCGCGCCGGCCGGGCCCTGAGGGGCCGATAAGCCGGTACGCGCGCCTCTCTCCGCTCTACGTGGTCATGGCGCTGCTCGTACTGTTTGGCCTCAACTACCTCTTCTCAGACAGGCCGGGCGAGGAGATCAGCTACAGCGCCCTGAAGGAGAAGATCGCCGCCGGTGAAGTCGCGAAACTGACGATCGGCGACACCCGCATCGTGGCCGAGCCTACGGGCACGGCTAAGGTGCAGGGCGCGCCGGAGGAGTGGACGGCGGTTAAGGTGGACGATCCCTCGCTGATCGAGCTGGCCGAAGCGAATAGTGTCGAATACAAAGGCTCGGTTTCCAGCGGGCTCGGTTGGCTGCTCAACATGATCATCCCCCTCGGTCTCCTTCTGGTATTGTGGATCTACCTGCTGCGGCGAATGGGACCGACGCAAAGCGTGATGACGTTTGGCAAATCGCAGGCGCGGCTCCAGGCGGAAGGCGATACCGGCGTCACATTCGCTGATGCGGCCGGGGTCGAAGAGGCGACCGAAGAACTCCAAGAAGTCGTCGAGTTCCTCAAGCTGCCCGGCAAATTCGCGCGCTTGGGAGCGAAGATACCCAAGGGCATCCTATTGGTCGGGCCGCCCGGAACCGGGAAGACACTGTTGGCGCGTGCGGTGGCCGGAGAGGCGGGTGTGCCCTTCTTCAATCTATCGGGGTCGGAGTTCGTGGAGATGTTCGTCG
>JBFJOD010000103.1:0-11721 GCA_041617795.1 Gemmatimonadota bacterium
GTGATGAAAGACGCAACTCTGGGTGGTTACTGGCATGAACACCAGCGTCCGCCGGCCTTCGAAGGTCCGGATGGTGACTCTTACACCGTAGAAATCATTACGGAGCGAGACCAATCGGACGATGAAACGATGTGGTGCGCGTACGTCTTCTTCTTAAGGTGGAGCGGCAACCAGGCCGTGGGTCATGTTGAAAGCGAGTACTTAGCACGGGCTGCGACGGCCGAGGCTGCACGAGCCGAAGTCGAGCAACTGAGCCTGCATGTGGTGAAGGAGTTACTTGACAGGTTGTTAGCGCAATGATGGAGGGAGCTGGGGAACGTGGTCGAGTACTGCGGACGATCGGCGGTATCTATTGGGTGGAGGTAGCCGGCGAAGTACTCGAGTGCTCGCTGCGTGGCCGGCTGAAGCGAGAGCGCGGCATCGGCCGCGTAGCGGTTGGCGACGAAATCGAGGTCGAGCGATTGAAAGACGGCAGCGGAGTGATCTCGGGAGTCTTTCCGCGCCGCTCTCGGTTGTCCCGACGCTCTGCTGAAGGCCGGCGCGAACAGATCATCGCGGCAAACGTCGACCAATTGGCGGCAGTATTCTCGGTGGCGAGTCCCGCGCCGCTTTTCCAGCTACTGGATCGTTTCTTGGTGTTGGCTGAGTCGAGTGAAATCAGTGCCTTTATTGTTCTCAACAAGATTGATTTGGCCGCGGCGGAAGGCGCGCATGAGAGGTTCGAGATCTACGAAGGTATAGGCTATCCGCTGATCCGTACCAGTGCCGCCGCCCGTCAGGGATTGGAGGTGCTACGTGATCGCCTCAGCGGCCGGACAACCCTGCTCGTCGGACCATCCGGTGTTGGGAAATCTAGTCTGTTGAACGAACTGCAGCCTGGTCTTGGTCTACGGGTCGGTGAGATCAGCAGAGCGATCCAGCGTGGCCGGCACACCACGGTGGCGGCTTCGCTTCAACGGCTTGATGTGGGTGGCTACGTGGTCGATACACCTGGTCTTGGCAAGCTCCGTTTCTGGGAAGCCGGCAGCCACGAGTTGGCCTGGTGTTTCCGCGAGTTCCGTCCCTACTTGGGCGGCTGTAGGTTCCCCGACTGCCGGCATATCAATGAACCAGATTGCACGGTGCTTGGAGCGCTGGAGTTGGGACAGCTGTTGAGGCAGCGGTACGCTAGCTACATGCAGATTCTGGAAGAGCGTGAAACCGATTCAACATGGCGCCGCGAATGATCGCTTGGTACCAGCCTGAGCAACACCAGTGAGTCCACGGGTATTGATCGAGGATCTAGTGCGCGAGCTAACGCGTCGGGGCGCGAGACGGGCCGAGCCCGGTTCGTATGACACCCAGGCGGCGGTGAGCTTGCTACTGCGGCCGGCGGCTGAAGGACTCGAGTTCTTGGCCATCAAGCGTACGGAGAACGAGCGTGATCCGTGGTCCGGTCACATGGCGCTGCCGGGCGGACGCCGGGATCCGGGCGACGAGAGCCTGTGGATCACCGCGGTACGCGAGACCCGTGAAGAGGTTGGGCTTGACCTGTCCCGAGTCGGTCGTCTGCTGGGGCAGCTGGATGATGTGACGCCGGGGACCCGGCGCATCCCGGCAATCTCAATCACACCATTCGTCGTTGCGGTGCCGGAGAGATCGGTGGCGCGGTCCAGTTCGGAGGTCGAGCAAGCCGTCTGGTTGCCGTTAAACGTCGTGACTGATGAGGAGCATCGGGGCACTCTGAGGCTGGAGGTGTTGCCCGATCGAGAATTCGCGACGATCGAGTATGCGGGCCACATAATTTGGGGTTTGACGCTCAGAATACTCCGGCAGCTTGAGGATGTGCTGAAGCAGATCGGTTACTCCGGTGAGGCCAGGCAGTGAATCGTGTCCTGATCATCGGATGCGGCTACACCGGGTCTCGGCTGGCCGGTCGTCTGATTGCCATGGGTTGCCAGACCCTTGGCACGACGCGCAGCTCGGCGCGTGCTGCAGAGCTGGAGGCGGCTGGAATTCAACCCCTGGTCGGCGATCTAGCTTCCCCAGGCCTGTTAGCCCAGATGAAGCGGTTGCAGCCTGATGTCGTCGTGCACCTGGCACCACCGTTGAAGGAGGTGGAAGACACGACGTCGGCCGTTCTGCGGGCAATCGCCGGTGCCAGCCTCGAGGCCTTCGTCTATGCCAGCAGTACCTCGGTCTACGGCGACCGCCACGGTGAGTGGGTAGATGAGACGACTCAGGTGCAGCCCGAGAGTCAAGCGGCAAGGGCACGTCAGCAGGCTGAGCGTGCCGTAAGCGAGGCGGTGTTGAGCCTCGGGGTTCCGGCGCGGATCTGCCGCGTCACTGGCATCTATGGACCGGCCCGTACACTGCGCCGCGCGCTGGCGGCGGGTGATTATCAGCTTATCCGCGGACACGACACTTGGGTGAATCGAATTCATGTGGATGATCTGGTAAGTGGTTTGATTGCGGCCTGGCAGGCCGGAGCTGACGGTCGCATCTACAACCTGGTCGACGATAGACCACACCGATCATCCGAGTTTGCGAACCTCGCTGCCGAGCTGCACGGCCTGGAACGCCCTCAATGGATTGACATCGAAGAGGCGCGCCGCAATCAGGGCGAGGCGCGCTTGCGCCGGAAGTTGGATAGTAAGCGAGTTAAGAACTCGCGCCTGAAGGAAGAGCTCGGTGTGCTGCTAAGGTACCCGGATTACCGCGTGGGTCTTCCCGCGGCGGTCGACGAGGAGCGTGAAGCCGCTCGAAACCGCCGCGGGGATATGTTGAGTTAATCAGTCCTGCTGTTGTCCTTCAGTCAACCCAGTCAGTCACAAATATGTTTGTTTCACCGGGCTTCGCGTTGTGCCGATTCGAGGCCCAGACCAGTTTCGTGCCGTCGGAGTTGAACATTGGGAAGCCGTCGAACTCTGGATGGTGCGTGATGCGTTCCAGTCCGGTTCCGTCGACGTTGATCGTGTAGAGATCAAAGTTACGGCCGGTGGGTTCATGCATATTCGATGAAAAAATGACCTTGTCGCCACTCGGGAAGAAGTAGGGACCGAAGTTGGCGGCTCCGTTGTTGGTCAGCTGCCGCTTGTTGGAGCCGTCCGCATCCATGACGTAGATCTCGAGTTTGCTCGGGCGGATCATGTCTTGGCCGAGCAGCCTTGCATAGTCAGCTTTTTCATCCTCTGACTGCGGGTAATAGGCCCGGTAAACGATCTTTGTCCCGTCGTAGGAGAAGAAGGGTCCGCCATCGTAACCGAGTTCGTTTGTCAGACGCTTCACATTTGAGCCATCGGCGTCCATGACGTAGATGTCGAGGTCGCCGTCGCGTAGAGAAGTGAAGACGATTTTGGAGCCGTCGCGCGAGATCGTCGCCTCCGCGTCGTATCTCCAAGTGTCCGTAAGCTGCCGTAGGTCACCGCCGTCGCTATTGGCCACAAAAACATCATACGACGGGTAAAGGGCCCAGACGTAACCTTGTGAATAGTCGGGTGGCGGGGGACAAGCGGGATCGTCCAGATGTGTTGAAGAATAGAGTATCTTGTCGCCGCTTGGGAAGAAATAGGAACAGGTGGTGCGACCCTCGCCCGTACTCAATAGCTTCATTTCCCCGCCGGATATTCGCATGGCGAAGATCTGGTCACAGCCGTAGGGCTCGTGGGTCGACTGCAGTATGAGGTACTGGTCGTCCGCTGAGAAGTAGGCCTCCGCGTTCTCTCCGCCAAATGTCAGCTGCTGTATGTTGCTGAAATGGACTTCATTGGCTTCGGGGGCGGTGGTGCCGGCGGCGGTTTCGCCTGCCGCGGCCTCCTCAGCGCTCTCTTCTTGCCTGGACGCGTCCTGGGGGCCACAGGCTTGGGTCAGAACGGCCGAGAAGGCGATGAGTATCAAGTTGCGAGTCAGGATAAGACCTCCTTGATGACGTTCTCAATCTGGGGTACAAGCTGGTCCCAATCTGCGGACGGATCTTTGGTCACAGTGACAAAGTCATCCGCGATCAACAACGCGTCGACGCCATCTACTTGAAACAGTTTGCTGGCGAGGGGGTGGTCCCTTGCTCTCTCGGCCTCGAAAAATGAAAGGCTGGAACCGCCCTCGATCAGCGTCCGGTCGACGGTGAATTTGGCTGCATTGGGGTTGGGTGTACCCTGAACCGTAATACGCGGGTCGGGCATGATCTCTCCTTTCCATTCCCAAACAGCGCAGGGTCGGCAGGAAGTTAATCGCTCAGACCTCAGCGAGACAGTCCTCGAGTGCGACCAGCGAGAATTCGATCTGCTCGTCGCTAATGGTCAAAGGCGGGGTCAAGGAAAGCACGTTGTCGTCTCTGCCGTCCGCCAGGAGGATGAGGCCGCGGCGCAGCGCTGACGCGGTGACTCGGGCGGCAAGCAGGCGGTGGGGTTGGCGGTCTTTCCTGTCACTCACCAGCTCCAGCCCCCAAAGCAGGCCTCTGCCGCGGACATGGCCGATCGACGGGTGGCGCTGTTGGATTTCGAGAAGCCGCGGCAAGAGGGCGTTTCCGAGCCGCGCCGCGCGAGCGACGAGATCGCGGGTCTCGATTTCGTCGATTTGAGCCAATGCTGCCGCACAGGCGGGGGGGTGGCCGAGAAAGGTGCTGGTGTGAATGGCGGCGCCGCTACTGGTCGGCCAGGCCGCCATCGTCTCCGGGCGCCCGACGCAGGCGGACAGGGGGAGCGCGCCACTCAGCGCTTTGCCCAGACAGAGGAGATCGGGGACAACTTCTTCGTGCTCACAGGCAAACCAGCGGCCGGTTCTGCCGAAACCGGTGTAGACTTCGTCGAAGATGAGTACGATTCCGCGGCGATCGCACTCGTCGCGCAAGCCACGGAGAAAGCCAGGGGGTGGAACCACGTTACCGCCGCGTCCCTGTATGGGTTCAACGATCAGCGCTCCGATCTGGTCGCGTCCCGACTCCAGCAATTGGGCCACGATCTCAAGCGCGGCGCGGGCGGGGTCCGAATGGCCGCGCAGCTGCGCTGGTGGCCGGTAGGGGTCGGGGAAGGGGGCCCGGGCGATGGGTATGCCAAGCTGATCCTCAAACGGTGCGCGGAATGTCTGTCCGTCGGTCACAGCCAGTGCGCCGTAGGTGAGTCCGTGATAGGCGCCCGTAAAGCAGAGCACGCCTGCCTTGCCGCTGGCGAGCCGGGCGGTCTTGAGGGCCGCTTCGACCGCCTCCGATCCAGAGCTGGCCAGAATGGTCTGGCTGAGCCCTGCCGGTGTGATCTGAGCCAGCCGCATCAGGAGCTGGACCTTGATATCGGGTGGATGGACATCGCCGAGCCCATGAGGCAACCTGTCAAGCTGACGTTGGATTGCGTCAGTCACCTTTGCATTGCGGTGTCCGGCGGCTGCGACACCGAAGCCCGCGATCATGTCGATGTAGACATTGCCGTCGACATCGAGGACGTTGGCACCACGTGCTTCATGCCAGAAGATCGGGGATGATTCGGAGATCTGAGTGATGTTGGGTGACTCGTGGTCGCTCAGGACCGCGGCGAGGGCGCGCGAGTTGGGGCCCGGCGGTGTGACCGTGATTCGAGGTAGAAGGTTGCCGGCAGGCAGCTCCTTCATGGTCAGATTCTGGTGCGCGCGGCCCTAGACTTTACTGTGCCCGGCCAAAGCCGTTTCCGTGCCGTCGTCGAGACCTCTGATCTCGAAATCGCCGAAGATCTCAGGTGCTTCCACTTGCAGAACACGAAGCACGGCGACGGCTAGCTTGCGGATCTCGGCGTCAGCGTACGGTGCGGCCCGCAACTCGATGAAATGCCGCCAGGCTCTGGCGTTAGCCGTTACGACAATCTTGGTCTCCGAACAATTCGGCAATATCGACCGTGCGGCCTGCCGTGCACGTTTGCGCCGTAGCGTCGCTTTTGGTTCATCAGCGACCTGTTCAGTGATCTGTTCCAGCAGTGTCCGATAAGATGCGAGTGATCTCTCGCAGGCGCCCTTCCAGCTTTCGAAGGCTGGCGTGCCGTCTTCGATTTCCGGTGGCAGCACGAAACCGACGTTAGATTCGTCGACGAAACGCTGGGAGAGCTGCGAGTAGCCAAAGCCAGCGCGGTGGCGGACCAATTCGTGAGTCAGAGCCCTTGAGATACCCTCGAACAAGAAGGTAAAGACGGCATGTTCCAGTACGCTGCCGTGCTTAACCTCCAAGAGGTTGGCGATGTATTCCTTGTTGGTCGTGCGGCCTTGAATCGTCTTGTGGCCACCGATCACCCGTACGTCTTTGCCGAAGCTCAAGTAGCAGAGCCGCCCGGCGAATTCGATCAGTTGCTGAGAGTCGTTCTCGCTGTCACTCTGCCAGCTGAGGTCTGGGTGACCGAGGAATTGCTGCCGTGCTAGCAGCGTCACCTTTGGCGCGCGAATAATTTCCATCTCAAATGCGGGTCTAAGGTTCTTAACGATGATCGGGCGTCTACTAACGGCGCCGCCACCAGCCGGTGGCCACCAAGCCGGTTGCCACGCCCGCGATGGCGCTGAGCCACAGTGGACGTGTGCCAGGCAAAACCAGCCACTGACGCATACTCACGTCCGGAGGTGGCAGGTCAGCGGGCTCAACGGGTACAACTGCCACCGCTTCGGCTGATATCTCGGCCACCGCCCCGCATTCGGGGCAATGTCCGCGGCCTACCTCACGGTCGGAGCGACTGCTAAAGGCCAGCGACGAGCCGCAAGCCTCACATGGCATATCGAGGCGCAGCGGTTCGATCAGGGCGTAGAACTTCGAGCGTGAGATACCGAGCTCATCAGCCAGACGACCGGCTGGCCGGCTGGTATGCCAATAGAGCTTGTTGGCCTTCGCCGCGAGAGGGCTTGAGTTTTCTTCGGGCATAGGCGTTCAGGGTGAGAAGGTCTACGTCGACGTGCCGTCACCTGCTGCGGAATGTAAGTTGGGCATACGCATGGTGGCAACGCGAGCGGCCTTGGAGGCCGTCGAACTAAGAACTGGACGGGGAACCAGGCAAAATGGCGGCGATTCGTAGAACCCGAGCCGTCCGCGTGATCGTCAGGCCAGACCGGCGCGAGGAATATCTGGACCGCTGGAGAACCTACGCTGATGCGGTTGAGGCTGCGGGTGCAAGAACCAGCCTATACGAAGATCAGGTGCTTCCGGGGCGCTTTCTGGAATTAACAGAGCACACGGTGGCGAAGGGAACGGAGGCGGTGCTGAGAAAGGCGTTTCAGCTGGCGGACCTCAAGAGGTCGTGTGTGCGGCGCGAGGGAGACGACGTTCTCTATCGGAATGTCGAGGTTCCCGGCTGAGCGCTGAGTTCACCAGTTGTAGATCGTCCAGCGTCGGCATTCCTCGTTGCTGCAGATCAAGCGGACGCGGAACGGCGAAGTCCCCGCGCTCGGCGCCTGGTGCGCCTCGACGAGACGTGCCAGCTTGGCGCCGCAGACCGGACAAGTGGGCTCGCCGCCAGGGATCGGATTGTTTCGATCGGCGCGCTCGAGTTCGGCGGCCTGCTTTTCCTCGTAGAGGGTTCCAGATTCGTTCGACTCGACCACAGTTTATGCTCTAGTTTATGGTAAGCGCAGATTTGTACGAGTTGGCTGAGCGATATCGTCCGGAATTCCCGGTCTTCGAATCAGCAAGATACTTGAACACGTGTTCGCTGGGCGCGCTGTCGTTGCGAGCCCGAGCGGCCCTCGGTGAATTCGCCGAGTTGTGGTCCCGCTGGGGAGCCTCGGCCTGGTACGAGCACTGGCTGAACGCCGCGGACGATGTTCGGTCCGCTTTCGCCGAACTGATTGGAGTCGACAGATCGGAGACGGCACTGGCCCCCAGCATCTCTGGGGCGCTGGCGACACTGACAAGCGCCATCGATTTTCGCCAGCGACCGCGCGTCATCACCACGGAACTCGATTTTCCCACGCTCGTCTACCACTTCAAGGCAAAGCAGGCCTCCGGAGTCGAAACGGTTATTCTGCCGTCTTCGGACGGTATCAGCGTTTCGCTGGAGGCTTTTGCCAATGCCGTGGACGAACGTACCGCACTTCTGGCGACCTCGCACGTGTACTTCACGAGCGGCGCGGTGCAGGATGTGGCTGGCCTGGCCCGGCTCGCCCACGAGCACGGTGCGCTCTTGCTGATCGACGCCTACCAATCTACGGGTCAGATTCCCGTCGATGCTAGGGAACTGGATGTAGACATCCTGATTAGTGGTGCGCTGAAGTGGCTGCTTGGCGGTGCAGGCCTTGCCTACTTATTCGTGCGCCGGTCGCTGGCGGAACGGCTCGAACCGACGGTGGTTAGCTGGTTCGGAATTGAGGACCAGTTCAGCTTCGATCCGTGCACTCTGGACCTACGGCCGGACGCGAGGCGATTCGAGTTGGGCACGCCGGCGGTGCCGACGCTCTACACGGCGCGTGCCGGGTTGGGTATGGTTTTGGAAATCGGGGTTGAGCGGATCAGGCAAAGGATATCGTCGTTGAGCGAGGACCTGCGGGAACGCGCGTTGGCTCGTGGGTTGAGAGTGCGCGGCGCCGGGAAGCGGGAAGCTCGCTCTGGGATTGTGATGGTGGAACACGAGAATCCGGCTGAAGCGGTTCGACGGCTGAGTGAGGGAGGCGTCATCGCTGACTACCGGCCGGGTGCAGTGCGACTGTCACCTCACTTCTATAATACGACGGACGACAGTGAGGCAGCGATAGACTTGCTGGCTCCATGACAGAGCTGTGGGTGGTTGAGGGGTTGCCCACCTTGATAGCTTTTGCACCTTGCGTTCGCGCGGGTTCGATGGAGAGCGGGGATGGAAAAGTACTTCACTGTTGAAGAGGCGAACCGCACGCTTCCGTTGGTACGACGCATCGTGAGCGATATCGTCGCGACCTATGACGATGTTCGCCGGGGGTTAGAGGAGGCTCGGACATTGGATCCGGAGGTCGCTGAGCAAACGTCGCGTCGTCACGAGCTTGAGGCGGAGATGCGACAGCTGACCGACCGGGTGAATGGTTTCATCGGTGAGCTCGAGGAGATCGGCGTTCTGTTTAAGGGCTTTGAAGAAGGGTTGATCGATTTTTACGGGAAGCTGGATGGACGGCCAGTGTTTCTTTGTTGGAAACTTGGGGAGGAGAGCGTCGAGTGGTGGCACGAGCTCGACGCCGGATACGTCGGCCGCCGACGCCTTCCGACACATCTGCTGAGTCTTGGAGGAAGTTGAGATGAAGATCGAGGAGACAACGAACGGTCCGACCGTGCGGTTTGAGGGTCGCATTCTGTTTCTGACAGAGGATCCGAACTTGATTCGCCGGCAGCTTGAGGGTGCGGATTTGGACTGGGATCCGTCAATCGCGCTGCGCGACGATATTTCCACGGACGAGATTACGCCGGGCTGGGTCTGTTATCATTACGATGAGAAGTTGGGCGAATATCCCTACGTGGGCTTGGAGTGCCAGGGCGAGCGGCCGATCGATCGTCTCGGCGTAAAGCGCGGCGGGTTCGTCGCCTGTGTATCCGGCAAGCGTCGTGGCAAGGGCTCGAGCCGCGAGGCATCGCCATTCGCGGAGCTAATGGCTGGTGTTGAAGTTGTGATCGCCGAGAACATCGAGCGCATCTACGGTGAAAACTGCCAGAACCTTGGTCTGCTGACATCCACGGACTTCGGGCTAATCGCGCGTATACGAGCGGGCGAAGCGATACCGCTGAGTGAGTTCACCGAGGGCACCGACCCGATCAGCAGAGAAATCATCGAACGGGGAGGGTTGTTCGCCTACAACCGGGCGCGGCGTGACGGAGCGGTGTCGCCACCGCTGCCGGATACACCAAAGGATCGGCCGATGACAGTGGCGGAAAAGATCCTGGCACGCCGTTGGGTGGTCGATCTCTCCAAAGACAAGATCGGCATCCCCAACACTCAGCCGGGTGACACCGGGTTCGTCAAGACAGATCTACGCTTTTCCCACGAATACGTGACCCCGATGGCAGCCGGGCTTTTTAAAGAGTACGCGCCCGGCGATGAGATCGAGGACAAGAAGTCGGTGCTCTTGTTCCGGGATCACCTGGCGATGCTCGATCTGGTGATCTCAGAGTCGAAGAAGGCTCAAGGGCTGCTCGATCTTGCCGGTGGACTGGCGAAAAAGCAGCGCGAGTTCGCGGCAGAGCAAGGTCTGCGGCTGCACGGTGACTTGAAGGATCGCAAGGGTTCAGAAGGAATCTGCCATACCATAGTGTACAGCCACTACGCCTTGCCGGGCCAGGTGATTGTGGGCAGTGACTCACATACGCCACACTCCGGCGCATTGGCCACGGTAGCATTCGGTGTGGGGTCTACGGCGATTGCCAATGCCTGGGTCACACGCGACGTGCGGCTCGAGGTCCCCGAGACAGTGAAGATCCATATAGCCGGCGAGAAGCGGAAGAACGTGACTGCGAAAGACATGGTGCTCGAGGCTCTGCGACACCCCTTCGTGAGGGATGGAGGCGCGATTGCGAAGATCATCGAATGGACGGGACCGGCGGTGGCGGCGCTGTCAGTGGATGAGCGTGCGACCTTGACCAACATGTCGGCTGAGATCGGAGCCTTCACGGGTATCTGCGAGGCGGATAGGAAGACAGTGGACTTCCTGGTGGAGCGGCGCGGGATGGACCGGAGTGAGGCGGAACGATTGTGTGCAGGTCTGACGAGTGATCACGACGCCGAATACGCTCACGTCATCGAAATCGATGCCGCAAAGTTGCAGCCGATCGTGGCGACGCCAGGCGACCCCGGCAACGGCGTCTTCGTCAACGAGCTCGACAGGCCGGTCGAGCTCGATATCGTATACATCGGATCGTGCACGGGCGCCAAGCGCGACGACATGGATATGTATGCGGAGGTCTTCCAGGGCGGCCGTAAGGCGGACCGCCGCATCCCGGACAGCGTCACCTGCTACATCCAGATGGGCTCGCTGGATGTCGAGGAATATTGTCGGGAGCGCGGCTATCTCGATCTGTTCGCAGCCGTCGGCGCCAAGCTGCTGGCGCCCGGTTGCGGAGCCTGCATCAACGCTGGCCCCGGTGTGAGCACCACTCCCGATCAAGTGACGATCTCGTCGATCAACCGGAATTTCCCCGGCCGCAGTGGGCCGGGAAAGGTCTATTTGGCCAGCCCGTACACGGTCGCGGCGAGCGCGCTGGCAGGACGGATCGTGGCCTGGGAAGCCTAGCGGGGAGGCCGGGGTAACAGGCCGAGTTTTCGAAAGACAAGGGTTGCGGGTCAGGGGGTTCCCCACGCAACCCTTTTTCTGTTCTACTTGTCATACGATCGGATGCGGGCGGCTCGGAATTGCAAAACCAGGTGAGTCATTGAACGAACGCCAGCTTATCGAAAGCGTTCTCGCCGGAGATCCTGTAGCTGAACGTGAGATGTACGACAGGCACGTGGATCGCGTGTACCGGCTCGCCTACCGGATGACCGGGGATGACGACTTGGCACAGGAGTTTACCCAGGAGACGTTTATCCGGGCCTTCGACCGGCTGAAGCAGTTTCGGGGCGATGCAGCGCTCTCCACGTGGCTGCATGCTATCGCGGTTTCGGTGGTATACAACGGCATGCGAAAGGTGAAACGGCTCTGGGGACGGCACGTGGATCTAAAAGAGACGAAGGGAATGAGCCATACACAGACGGAAATAGAGCCAGACCTGCGGCGGCGGCTGAAGGTGGCGATCGAGAAGCTGCCGTGGGGATATCGAACGGTGTTCGTCATGCACGACATCGAGGGATACAAACA
>JBFJOD010000104.1:0-11672 GCA_041617795.1 Gemmatimonadota bacterium
ACCCGGCGGCTGCGAATTTCGCCTTGAATGTCGCTAGTCGCTTGGAGCTCGAGGCGACTTTCGGCGGTTATGTTTCCGGAAACACGGCCACTGATCACCGCGTCCTGAGTAACGATATCGCCGACGACTTCTCCACTGCGGCCGACCACCACCGACTTGCCAGCGCGCACGGTGCCCTCGATACGTCCCTCAACGCGAATCGTGCCATCGGTCTCGCAATCGCCTACGATCTTCATGCCCGGAGCGATAAGACTGATCGCGCCGTCGCCGGTATCTCGCTCGATCTTCGTCATGAGTTCTTGCTTATCCTCAATGGTTCGTTTGCCGCGTCCTAGCATCTTGAGCGCTCAGGAACTCGATCGTTGTTGGACCAGCGTGAACGGGTCGATCGGCGAACCGTCCTGCAAGATCTCGAAATGCAGGTGGGGCGCTGATGATCTGCCGGTATTACCCGATAACGCGATGACCTGATTCTGACGCACGGTATCGCCCGGAAGAACGAATAGCCGGGAGGCATGACCATACATCGATCGGTAGCCAGAGTTCCCGTGGTCGATCAGTACATAGAGGCCGTAGATAGAATCGGACCCGGCCTCGCGGACCACACCGGCGCCGCTGGCCCGGATGTAAGAATGCTGAGCGACGGCGATGTCTACGCCGGGGTGCGTTCGATCCGCGCTCTCCTCGAGGACCTGCGTAACGAAGCCGGCCGTGGCCAAAGGCCAGCTGGTTGGTATCTCCGGCGAAAGACCGGTGCCCAAGTTTCTGGTGGATGGGGTTCCCGGCTCGTCCGACGGAAGTATCTCCGGGGCGGCGTCGGCAACATCGACATCGGCTCCCAACATCCCCTGGATCTTATTGTACTCCGACTGCAGCTGCGCCAGCCCGGCCGCTAGCTGCTCGACTTTCGCGTTTTCGGCCTCGACCAGCGCGAGCTTCGCCTGAAGCTCGGGAAGCCGGGCGGCCTGTGCCGCGAAGTACCACCAGCTTCCCAGAAGTAGCGCCAGTGCCAAGACTGACAGAGCCGCCAGAACGGAACCGATCCGCAGCCCCCGCGGGGTGATTCGCAGGCTCCGGGTCCGTTCCGAGTCGCTCGGAACGATGACAAGCGTGTAGCCGCCCTCGTTATCCGTCATCGCCGCCTATACGATTCCGCCGACGCCGACGATGATCTCGACGACGCGCTCGAAGTCCTCCGCATCCCGGAACGGGATCTCGACCCGACCGCTCTCCTTCCCATCCAGCCGCACGCGAACCGCGGTCCCCAGGGCGCGCGACAGAGCCTGTTCTGCCTTGCGCGCATACGGATCCGCCGGCCCACCAGCGGCCTGTGCCTTTGGCTTGCGGGCCTTGCCGGGACTGCGTCGCCGGCGGACGCGTTCCTCCACCTCGCGAACCGACAGCCCCTGCGCCGCGGCCGCCCGTGCCAGCTCGATCACCCGCTTAACGTCGCTGAGCCCGAGCAGGGCTCGCGCGTGCCCCGCTGTGATCTTTCCGTCGGCCAGCAAGGTGTGCACCGCCTCCGGCAGACCCAGGAGACGAATCGTGTTGGTCACCGTCGAGCGGTCACGGCCGACTCGCTCGGCCACTTGGGCCTGGGTCAGCCCGAACTCATCGACCAGCCGGCGATAGGCATGCGCTTCATCGAGCGGACTGAGATCCTCGCGCTGCAGATTCTCGATCAGCGCCAGCACCAGCATCGTCCGGTCGTCGACGTCCCGAATGACCGCCGGCACATGATCCCAACCCAGCTCCTGCACCGCTCGGTAGCGGCGTTCCCCGGCTACGACTTCCCAAGCGCCTTCGTCCACCGGGCGAACCACGACAGGTTGCAGCAGCCCGTTCTTGCGGATCGAGGCGACCAGTTCCTGAAGCGTCTCACTATCCAACGCCTGCCTCGGCTGAAACGGATTGGGCCGCAGTTGCGCGATCGGGAGTTGTGCCACCTCCCGGCCGGAAGTCGTTTCCTCGGGGAGGTAGTCCCCGAGGAGGGCGCTGAGCCCCTTACCGAGTCGCTTCTGCTGTTTTCTGGCCACTGCCATTCCTGCTCATAAGTTCTTGTGCCAGTTCAAGATAGCTGGCTGCACCCGACGAAAGAATGTCGTAGACGACGATCGGCTTGCCAAAACTCGGGGCCTCCGCCAGGCGGATGTTCCGCGGAATCGACGTGCCGAACACCTTCGGCCCGAAGTACTCACGCGCTTCCTCCGCCACCTGGCGCGACAGGTTGAGGCGGTCGTTGAACATCGTCAGTACAACACCTTCGATCTGCAAACCCGAGTTCAGGCTGCGCTGCACCAGCCGCACGGTGTTCAGTAGCTGAGTCAGACCCTCGAGCGCGTAGTATTCGCACTGAATCGGAATCAGCACGGTGTCGGCCGCCGCCAGCGTGTTGACGGTGAGCAGGCCGAGGGACGGCGGCGAATCGATGATGACGTAATCGTAGCGATCTCGGATCGGCGTGACGGCATCACGCAGCAAAGTCTCGCGACCCTGTCGCTCGGTCATCGTCACTTCAGCGCCCAGAAGGTCCCGATGCGAGGGCAAAAGATCCAGATGCGGGAAATGGACCCCGCGAACGACGACCTCAGCGGCCGGTTTGCCCTCCAGTAGGGCGTCGTAAATCGAAGCGGCCAACCGGTCGCGATCAACGCCGAGCCCGCTGGTGGCGTTCCCTTGAGGATCGGCATCGATGACCAGCGTCGGCCGCTCAGCGACAGCCAGACAAGCGCCGAGGTTGATGGCGGTCGTCGTCTTCCCGACACCGCCCTTCTGATTGGCGATAGCGATGACTCTAGACATTTAGAAACACCGGGCCCGAACGGAGCGGAGGCGGGGTGGGCACAGGTTCGAAGGTATTATACCGGCCGCCGGCGAGTGAGGGAAGGGCGCGATGTTTCACGTGAAACGCGAAGGTGGCCCGTCCCCGACTCGCCCATCGCGCGGCGCTAGCCTGCCCGACCAACGGCGGCCCTGGGGCCAACACCCCGGTTGCCCCTCGGGGGCGCTTACTGACCCAGCAGTTCCGCCAGGTTCGCGCGCGACGGCCCGAAGTCCGGGTCCACCTCCAGCGCCTTCCGGTAGGCTGCGATGGCCGCTGCCACGTCACCCCGGGCTCGATGGCCATCTCCCAAGCTGTCGTAGACGTTGGCCGAGTTCGGGTACGCCTCGACGTTCAGCTCGAATACCGCCACCGCTTCCTCGAGGCGGCCCGCGGCCAACAGCTCGTAGCCGAACTGGTTCATCGGCCCCTCGACAACCACATCCCGATGAATGGGATTCGCGATGTACTGCCTGAATACCCTCCGACCCGCCTCCACTCCGCCTTGCGCAAAGGCCGAGGTCAGCTGCTCCGTGATCGGCGGCTCCGGCTGGTAGGCCAGAATCGCCTCCAGCGCCGGGTCCCGGCCGCTCAGATAGTCGTTAATCGTCAGCCTGGCAGAGATGTCGGGCGGAGTCCAGTCACGGGTCTCGAAGCGACTTGGAAGGCTGTTCTGCCAATAGATCGCTGAGGCCCTGACCCGCAGACCGCTGTTCGGCAGCTCGACCAGCTCCGCGTCACCGTAGTGGTTGGGGCTGGCTCCGGTCGGCTCACCCACGAACAGCGCCTCGGTTTGCCGCTCCAAGTAGGTGACCAGGTGGCCAGCGGCCGAAAAGGTGTGGCGACTCGTGATGACGAACAACTTGCCGGTCTGGTCGATCTGCTCGCGCCTCACGATTCCGCGAATAACCGGATAGTTGTTGAAATTGTTGCCGCCGCCGTTGAATCGGAGGTCGAGAACCAGTCGATCGATCGGGCGGCTGTCAGCCTCACGGAAGATCCGCTCGAAGAAGTCCTCCATCCGCATGTCCGACTTGTTGCGGACTGCATTCAGCTGCACATACAGCGTCCGCGAGTCATCCAGCCACCTGTGCCAGAAACGATTCCCGGGGTCCGATAGGTACATCGGCTGCGGTCGGTCCGGCGTGCCCCGGGCGTAGACCATTTCCACCTGGTCGCTCGGCGCTGCGATCACGTAGGGGCGCGCCCCCAGGTTGGCGAGGTGCGCATCGGGGATGGCCTTTAGCGTGACCTGCCGCTCATCGCCGCCCCGGGTCTGCACGACATAGGTCGCGCTGTCCGTCGATTCGGCCATGCGAAGAGCCTGCAACACTTCCGGGATCGCGAGGTAGCGCGGCGCTAGCGCCAGGACACCCATCTCATTGTCACGCGAGATCAGTGGGCGCACCCGAGCCATCGCCGCGTCCACGTCCAGCTCGCCGACACGAATCACCCTTCCGCCCAACGCCGCGGCGTGCTCTTTCTGCACGCCCAACAGATAGAGCCCATCATCAAGCCAGTAGAGCAGGATCGGCAGTTGCCTGAATCCATTGGCGGGATTCGGCGTCAGCCACAACACCGTGTGCCCGTCACCTACCATTGCCGTGATGCGGCTGAGCTCCACAATGATCTCGTGGCGCTCAAGCTGGGGTATTCGACGCTCGAGTTCCGCCAAAGCGGCGTCGAACTCCTCCTCGCTGATCGCGTTGAAGAGGTCGATATGCTTGGCCCGCATCTGCTCGGCGTAGCTGCTGAGGTCCTCCCGCCATTGCTCGACCGTCAGGCCCCGATCGACGCCTCGGGCTTGCGCCGCCGCCTGGCCGCTGGCAGGAGCCACATCAGCGGCGAACCACAGGATTGAAACTGAAAGAACCTGAGAGATGCACAGATTGCGACGTACCGGTGGGGTTGGGCGCGCCATGCTCCTGCCTCCTCGCATCGGGGACTCGACTGTCGGGCGTGTCGAGCGGTTGGACAGCTAGCGCCTCGAGAGGGTTGGAAACGCTGGACCGCCGAAGTGTTTCACGTGAAACGAAAGGTAACTTACACTGGCGCGCCCCTCGCGCCGCCCGCTGCCTGCCGCTTACTCGCGAACCCCTCGCTCCGTTTCCGCCGACCGCTCCGCCCGGCGGACCTCCATCAGTAGATTCTGGAGGTCGCTGGCGTCGACGCCCGGGATCCGACTGGCCTGAGCCAGTGTCAGCGGACGTACGCGGTCCAGCTTCTGGCGGGCCTCCTTGGAAAGGCTGGCCAGATCGAGATAGGGGAGGTCCGGCGGCAGCCGGAAGCGCGCCTGCCGGCGCAAACGCTCGGCCCTGGCCCTCTCTTTGACCACATAGCCGGCGTACTTGATCTCCATCTCGATGGCCGCCAACGCGTCCGCTTCCGGCGCTCCGTTCCCGGCGAGCGGGCCGCTGGGGCCGACCAGCTCGAGCAGGCTCACCTCTGGGCGCTTCGCCAGGTGGGCTAAAGGCGTCGGTTGCGCGATGGGTGCCGTCCCTCGGCCTTCGAGGTATTCGTTCACCAATTCTGGCGCTGCCGATGTCCCGGCCGCCCAGGCCGCCGCCGCCTCCTCCTCGGCCAGCCGCTGCGCCAAGATTCGCTTCTGTTCGTCGGTCAGCAGGCCGATCTCGGCCGCCTGGGGACCCAGGCGCTTCAGAGCGTTGTCCTGCCTCAGCAGCAGCCGGAATTCGGCCCGCGACGTGAACAGGCGATAGGGCTCATCCACGCCCTTGGTCACGAGATCGTCGACCAGCACGCCGATGTAGGCCTGGTCGCGATCGATGATCCAGGGGTCCTGCTCGAGCGCCGAAAGACCGGCGTTGAGCCCGGCAACTACACCCTGGGCGGCAGCCTCCTCGTAACCCGTCGTTCCATTCACCTGGCCCGCGAAGAAGAGTCCGGGCAGCGCCTTGACCTCCAGGGTCGGATGGAGCTGATGCGGCGGAAAGTAGTCGTACTCAATAGCGTAGCCCGGCTGGGTCATCTTTGCCGCCTCGAGTCCCGGCACCGCCGCCAAAAATTCCCGCTGCACCTCCGGCGGCATCGACGTGGAGAGCCCGTTGACGTACAACTCGCTCGTCTCCAAGCCCTCGGGTTCGAGAAAGATCTGATGGCGGGCCGCCTGCGGGAACTTGACGATCTTGTCTTCGATCGACGGGCAGTAGCGGGGACCCTGAGCTGCGATCGCGCCGCCATACAGCGCCGATCGTTCCAGGTTTCGCTCAATGATCTCCTTCACCTCAGCGCCCGCCCAGGTGATCCAGCAGGGCAATTGAGGGAGGCGCTCGGCACGTTCCCAGAAGGAGAAGCGGAACCCCTCCGACTCGCCGTCTTGCCGCACGACTTTCGAGTAGTCGACACTGCGTCCGTCGATTCGAGGTGGCGTACCGGTCTTGAATCGTGTGACCTCCAGGCCCAGCGACTCCAATTGCTCTGACAAGCCAAGCGCGGGCGCGTCCCCGGCCCGCCCCGCCGCCTCGCGGATGCCGCCGCCGATGTGAATGCCGCCACGCAAGAAAGTCCCCGCCGTCAAAACGACGCGACGTCCGCGAAACTCCGATCCGTCTTTGCAGCGGACGCCCTCGATACCGCCAGTGCCCAGCACCAGGCTCGTTACGGTGCTCTGGAAGAAATCGAGCCCCCGAATCTGCTCGAGCAGGCTGCGCATCGCCCGCGGGTAGAGCCAGCGGTCGCACTGGGCGCGAGGCGACCAAACGGCGGGGCCCTTACGGCGATTGAGCATTCGGAACTGAACGGACGTTCGATCTGTTGCACGCCCCATCAGCCCACCCAGCGCATCGATCTCACGCACCACGGTCCCTTTCGCCACACCGCCGATCGCTGGGTTGCAGCTCAACTGCGCCACACGGGCCAGGTAGGAAGTGACGAGCAGCGTGCGCGCTCCAAGCCGCGCCGCAGCTGAAGCGGCCTCACAGCCGGCATGGCCACCTCCGATCACGATGACGTCGTACTTTCGGGTCATCTCCCCAATCATCTTCGCGGGTTCAGGTCCGATTCGCGTATGGCCCGCAACTCAGCCCCGCCGCATATTAATTGTCTAACTCCAGCGAAGAACGGTGATCACCAAACTAGCAGACGCCGTTGCCATCACCAACTCGAAGACTATCGCTCTGGCTATGAACGACGAGGTGCGGAAGACGTTGAAGGTCCATGGACGCGTTCAGGGCGTCGGCTTTCGCTGGTGGGCACGTCATCAAGCACGCGGGTTGGGACTCAGAGGCGCCGTTCGCAACTGTTCAGATGGTACCGTCGAGGTCACCTTGGTCGGTAGCCGAGATGCGGTGGACCAGATGTGCCGGCGACTGGCAACCGGTCCCATCTCGGCTGAGGTCCGCAGGTTGGAGGAGCTGCCGCCACCGGATGTGGTCCCCCACGACTTTCACATCGCTCCCTGACAGACTGTCATCTTTTTTTCACACATACACTTACGCGCTTTCAGGCCGGGCCGCTTCGGGCTCTTTGTTGGGACGGTCCGCCGTCGCCGACCCGCTCCGCTACTCCGAGCAGAAACGGCGGATGATTCGGCTTGTCTGTTCCTAACGACGTCACTTACCAATGCAGAAGTCCGAGAAGACTCGTTCCAGCAAATCCTCGTGACCGATGATCCCCAGCAATTCCTCCAACGTCTGGGCCGCCGCTCTTAGATGAGTCGCGGCGATTTCCGGCGCGAGCCCGGCGGACCGCGCTTCAAGAAACGAAGCCAGCTCGGATCGGGAACCTCGTAAGGCGCGGGAATGGCGCCGGCGCGTCACCAGCGGCGCTTCCGGATCGGCCCCGAGCACGCCGGCAAAGGCCGAGCGCACGAGACCGTCACGCAGGTCCGCCAGGCCCGTGCCGGCTTGTGTCGACACGAAGACCTCTTGGCCATCGCCCGCGGCGCACCCCGGCTCGGCAGCAGCGCGATCGCTCTTCGTTCGCACCAGGATGACGACCGCGGCGTCTCTGACGCCGGCCAGGAACTCAAGCTCCTCAGTCGTGAGGCTGCGGTCCGCCTCCGCGCAGAAGAGCACGATGTCGGCACCTTCCAGGTAGCGACGCGCCACCTCGATGCCGATTCGTTCCACCTGTTGCTCCGTGTCCCTCAGGCCGGCCGTGTCGACGAGGCGGAACGGATAGCCGCCCAAGGAGACGACCGCCTCCACGGCGTCGCGTGTGGTGCCAGGCTCCTCGGTGACGATGACGCGCTCGAAGCCACAGAGCGCATTGAACAGGCTAGACTTTCCGACATTGGGGCGGCCCGCGATGACCGTCAGCGCGCCATCTCGTAGCAGCTCGCCCTCGCCGGATGTTGCGAGCAGGCCTTCGATCCGGTCAACGACGTCGCGTGCCGCGGCTTCGATCTCCTCCGCCGGCACCGGGCCCTCGTCCTCCTCCGGGAAATCGATCTCGTACACCATCAACGCTTCGCAGCGTAAGATTGCCTCGCGCAGCGCTTCGATCCGAGCCGACAGCCCTCGGTCCAGCTGGTCGATCGCCGCTTTATGCTGCGCCTCGCTGCGTCCATCGATCAGATCGAGGATCGCTTCGGCCTGGAGCAGGTCGAGTTTTCCATTCAAGTAGGCGCGCCGGGTGAACTCGCCGGGCTGAGCCGGCCGCGCGCCGGCGGCGAGCGCCGCATCGAGGGTCAGCTGGGGCACCAGGGCTCCGCCGTGGCAGCTGAGCTCGAGCATCTCCTCGCCGGTGTAGCTATTGGGCGAGCTGAAATAGGTGGCCAGCACGCGATCGACGCGGCCGCCGCTTTCGGCATGGGCGAGCCAACGTAGCGCCGGTCGACGTTCGGCCAACGGGCCCCCCAATATGCGGTCGACGATGTTCGGGACGCCGGGACCGGAGACCCGGATCACCGCGATGGCCGCGCGACCCGGCGCCGTCGAGATGGCCGCGATCGTATCGTCTAGCATGGAAGTCGCGCCGCTCGAGGCGGCGGCGGGAATCTAGGTTTTGGCTTTTGCCGTCTTAGAAGGCGCTGGCTGCCCGGTCGCCGCCCGGCGTTCCTTCGCCAAGTAGAGCTGCTGCGGCAGCGAGGCCACGTTCATCGTCGCGTAGTACAGGTTCAGCCCCGAAGCGAAGTTCAAGAATAGCACGACCAGCATCACGGGCATTATCCACATCATCATCTTCATCTGCGGGTTCGTCTGCGGCATCGAGCGCTGGCTGATCCACTGGAGCAAGAAAATCGAGAGGCCCATCAGCAGCGGGATGATATACAGTGGATCCGCCCGCGACAGATCCGGCAGCCAGAGGAAGGGCACGCCACGAAACTCGATCGTGTCTCGGAACACGAAGAACAGTGCGATCAGGATCGGGAAGGGCAGCAGCATAGGCAGGCAGCCGCCCAGTGGGTTGATCTTGTGCTCGCGATACAGCTTCATCATCTCCTGCTGCAGCTTCTGCGGATCACCCTTGTACTTATCCTGGATCTCCTTCATGAGCGGCTGGACCCGCATGGTGGCCATCTGCGAGCGCATGCTCTTCTGGTAGAGAGGGAAGAGCACCACGCGGATTCCCACGCCGAAGATGATGAGGATCCACCCGTAGCCCAGGCCCAAGAATCGGTGCATCCAAACCAAGAGCGATGTGATGGCCCCGGCCAGCGGGCGCAGCACCGGCTGCAGCCACCTGTAGCCGTAGGGTGTCACCTCATTGAGCTCGCGGCCAACCGCGGAGAGCCGGCCATAATCCTGAGGTCCCAGGTAGATCGTGTAGGCAAAACCGCCTTCACGGTCGATCGGAAAGCTGGCCACCCCTTGGGCCCGGTACGTTTCGGACGGCGGGCTGATCGAGATCCCCGCGAAGCGGCGATCGGGGCCGGCGTCCGCCGGTAGCACCAGCGCCGTGACGAAATACTTGGTGCGCACGGCCACCCATTCGAAGGGGCCGTCGAGTGAAACCGAACTACCTGCTTCCAGCGATTCGATCTTCTGCGACTTGATGCCTTCGGGACCCTTGCCGGTAAACGCCAGGTTCGACTTGTAATCTTCTTCGGGATCCCACTCGTTACTCAACAAGCCCGGACCCAGGCCGATCACCCACCAGCCCGTTGCCCGGACGCCGCTCAAGCTACCTTCCAGCTCGATGAGGTAACGGTTGGGGTAGAAGGTGTAGGTCAAATCGAAGCGGAACGGCACCTGCGGATGGCGGTAGGTGAGCGTCAAGACTGCCGATGAATCATCGGCACTCAGATCGACGTCACCCGGCGTGATCTCGAACCGCGCATTCCGCAGGTCGAGCGTATCGTCGCCGACCAACCAGCGATGCGTGAAGAAGCCACCCGCTCCGGGCGGCACGAGCTGAACGACTTCCCCCTTTGTCTCGGAGGCTAGCGACTCGAAGTTCAGCATCTCGGCCGAGACCAACCGACCCCCGCGCTGCGCGAAGCCCAGCCGATACAGTGGGCTCGTCACCCACACGGTATCCTCAGCAGCCGCTTCGTCGGTGAGGGTTGCCTCCGGCACGATGACGACGGCCGTATCGGGCCGCTGCGTGTCCGCCGCTTCGCTAGGCCGCGGCTCGATCGCCGGCACCGCCGAGTCCTGAACCGTCCCGGGGGTAGTCACAACGTCCGGCGTCGCGAGGGTATCTGTTCCGACGGCGCCCGGAGGCTGCGGCGCTGGCGGAAACAACAGGTTCACGCCGAACACCACCGCCATCATCAGCAGGACCGCCAGGATGAGTCGCTTTTCCGTATCCATGCTAAGGCACCGGATCGAAGCCGCCGGGGCGGAATGGATGGCACCTGGCCAAACGCCGCACGGCCAGCCAGCTACCCTTCAGGGCACCGTGGCGGTCGAGAGCTTCAACTGCGTACTGGGAACAGGTCGGCGTATAGCGGCAGGCCGGCGGGAGTAACGGCGAGATGGCGATCTGGTAGCCACGAACAAGCATCCGCAGGACGCGAGTCAGCATAGGCCCTCCACGAATTCGCTCATCTCATCTCTCAACTGCACATACTCCACTTCATACGCCTCGCGTCGGGCGCGAATCAGCACGTCGACGGCCGCGCCCCGCTCGATGCAACGCGGCAACAGGATCTGGCGAGAGATTTCTCTCAGCCTCCGCTTGAGCCGATTGCGCTCGACGATCGTGCGTCCGTGCTTCGGCACCACCACGACCGCGCGTGGACGCAAAGCGGGGGACTCGGTGACGAACACGTCCAGGTGACTGGTCCGCCGCCGCTTCCCCCGGCGATATAAAGCTCGAATCTCAGACTGCCGTCGGATCCGTGCGCTTCTCGGGAACCGGAAACGACGGCTCGTGGCGCCCCCTACTTCTTGGGAATGCTCGCCGCGATCCGCTTGCGGCCCTTGCGACGACGACGGTTCAGCATCTTCCGGCCCGCCTTCGTCTTCATTCGGGCTCGGAAACCGTGCTTGCGAAGACGCCTGCGGTTCCGAGGACGATACGTCGGTTTCATGGGGTCGTTCCCCAGATCTCGTTGCCAACCAAAGACTTCTCACGATCGTTTAGGGAGGCCCGAATATATTCGCTCTCGGCCCAGCGATCAACCCGCCGGCGGACCCGCTTAGAGCCCCCCAATGGCGCGCAGCATCGACCGGATCCCCAGCATCGCCGCCGCCAGTACCGCCGTCACCCCGATCAGGTTGGGCAACAATCCGTTTACCCTCGCCCCCAACAAGCCGCGGTCGTTCGCCAAGTACAGCAGGAATACGGCGACGATCGGCAGCAGCAGGCCATTTGCCGCCTGCGCGAAAATTATCGCCGGGATTGGGCTGACCGCTATGGCCGAGAACAGGACGCCGATGGCCAGGACCGGGGACCAGACACACCGCGCCGCCGTGGAGCGTAGATCGGAATCCCAACCCATCAC
>JBFJOD010000105.1:0-11431 GCA_041617795.1 Gemmatimonadota bacterium
ATCAGGCCGCCACCCGCAAAAGCAGAGGAGATCAGGATTGCATCGACCCCTGCCGCCGCCTGCCGCCTGGCCAGGTCGATGGCACCGAGCGTCAAGCGCTCCAGGCAGGCCTTCGTCTTCACCGGATCGTCGAGCAGCGCCATCAGCGCGTTCTCGTAGTTCAATAGTTCCAAGAACTGCGAGAACGGGCTAAAGACTTCCGAATGCAAGGACACTTCGTCGCCGACGCGGCGCTTGACCGCCTGAATCGTGTCGTTGTGGAAGGGCGGAAAGAAATCATCGAACTCGTGCGACTCGGCAGCGAATCCCCACGTATAGGGGTAGGTAATGTCGGTGAGGTCCCAAGGCTCGACATACCAAAGCTGCTCCGGGTTAAGGTCAGCGAAGCTGGGGAAATAGCGTGAACCATCGGCCATGAAGTAGTGAGGATTGTCATCATGCGGAACGCGTGTGTAGTTGCCGTCCTTCCAGCGAACCGTCGTTTCGCGGTCGCCCTCTTCGATTCGGGCGATGTTCCTTTCGAACTCCGGATCGCGCCCGGGCAAGTTGATGAGGATGCCATCGAAGCTGTAGCGCCGTTGCAGCTGAACCAGCGCCTCGGCGAACCCCTCAGAACGGAACCAGATATCGATCGCTGACAAATCGGTATTAAGGAAGTAATGGCCGATCGCCAGCTGACAGAACACCGGCACCCGGTCGGCCTCGCCAAGGTTCATGGCGGTGGCGACGCGTTCTCTGCTGTTCATGGCCTCTCCATCTGAATCGCCCTGGATCGCTGCCCGCTCGATCCGAGCGGGATCTTCGCAGCGCGATTGCAGTCCCCACTAACCCTCTACATATATAGACAGCGTATTCAGACGGGACAGCCTGCGCCAGTCGCGTTTGCGGTTGCACCGGCAGTGACTCGAAACGACGACACGAGAATCCTCGCGATCCAACGATGATCAACTTCCAAGAGATGAATCGCCTGCTCTACGAAGGGAAGGCAGACGAAGTCAAGGCGATGGTCGAGCAGGCGCTGACCGAAGGCCATCTGGCGGACCAGATTCTGCAGCAAGGCCTGATCGCCGGGATGCGTGTCGTCGGCGAAGACTTCAAGCACAACCGGATTTTTGTACCGCACGTGCTGGTGGCTGCCCGGGCGATGAAAGCAGGCATGGCCGTGCTCGAACCTCTGCTGAGTGCCTCAGACGCCAGCCAGCCCGTCGGTACCCTCGTCATCGGCACCGTCAAAGGTGATCTGCACGATATCGGCAAGAACCTGGTCTGCATGATGGCGGAGGGCGCCGGGTTTCGTGTGATCGACCTCGGTGTCGACCAGCCGGCCGGCAAGTTTGTTGAAGCGGCGCGCGAGCACAGCGCCGATATCGTCGGGATGAGCGCGCTGCTCACGACGACGATGCCCTACATGAAGGTCGTGATCGATGCGTTCGCGTCAGAAGGCCTCGACCGGACTAAGCTCTGCGTAGGTGGCGCACCGGTAAGCCAGAGCTTCGCGGCTGAGATCGGCGCCGACGGTTACGCGCCGGACGCATCCAGCGCCGTCGATCTGTTCCTGGCCATGTGCGCAGCTAAAGAAGACCAGCGATGACGGTCCGTGTCGGGGTCGAGCAACAATTCACCGAGGCAACGGTAGGGCTGTCTTTGTTCGACTGTGCCGAACGATTGGGCATTCCGATCACCAACTCCTGCTACAAGCAGGGAACCTGCCGCGAGTGTTTGGTGGAGATCCTCGCCGGCGGCGACCAACTCACCCCACGTAGCGCAGAGGAGCAGCACCTGCGCGGCCGCTTTCGGCTCGCCTGCCGTGCCCACATTCTGGATTCGGCGCATGTCGTCCGCTTTCGACCATTGCGGCGCGGAGCCGTGCGCATATTGGATCGCGGTGAAAAATTACCCGCGATTCGCGATGTCACGTTCGATCCAGCGGTGACCCGCGATGGACGCACGGTCTTGCTAGACGCTGAACCACTCGACCAGACGGACGGGCCGCTTTTCGGGCTGGCCGTCGATGCCGGCACGACGACGGTGGTCGTTCGCCTCGTGGATCTGGAGACGGGCGATGTTCGGGCGACGCAGTCGTTCGAGAACCCCCAGTGCTTTGCCGGCTCCGAGATCATGTCGCGGATCGCTTACTTTCCGTCGGACCACGAGGGGCTCCTGCAGAAAACCCTGATCGCTTACGTGAACCAGGCAATTCTGGCGTTTCCTTGCGAGAGCAACAGCATTTATGAGGTCGCGGTCGCCGGCAACTCGACAATGCGCGATCTGTTCTTCGGCTTGGACGTCCGATCGCTGGGGCAGAGCCCCTACCAATCTCCTACCGAGCATGCGCTCGACGCAGGCCAGCGCAGCACCACACGCATTGCGGCCGGCGCGCGTGACCTCGGTCTCTGCACGAACCCCAAAGCACGTGCCTACGGCTTGCCTCTGGTCGGCGGACACGTGGGCGCCGACGCCGCCGCCTGCCTCCTGGCCATCGACGCGGCCAACGAAGACCGACTCATCGCGCTGATGGACATCGGCACCAACACCGAGCTGCTGATCGGTACTCGCGAACGCCTGCTTGCCGCTTCTTGCCCGGCCGGGCCAGCTTTCGAAGGAGGCTTGATCAGCTGCGGGATGCCGGCGTTTCCCGGCGCCATCGAGGCCGTGGAGCTGGACGGCGACGGTTCGCCGAGCTGCCGGGTCATCGGCGATGGAGAGGCACGGGGGATTTGCGGCTCGGGGCTGGTGGATGTGCTGGGCGAACTGCTGCGAGTCCAGCGTATGAACGTGCTGGGTCGGATCGGCGCCGAGCGATTCCTGCTTGATCGCGACGCAGAAGTCTACCTAACGGAAGAGGACATCAGCCAGCTTGCCCAAGCGAAGGCGGCGCAAGCTGCGGGTTGGACGCTGGTCATGAACCACTACGGCGCCCAGTTCGATGACCTGGAACAGCTTTATCTGGCCGGCGGCTTCGCCAGTCACCTCGACCTCGACGCCGCACAGCGCATCGGCCTGATCCCCCCGGTGCCGCACGAGCGGATCCGCCAGGTGGGGAACGCCGCCATCGAAGGTGCGACCCTGGCGCTGCTATCACGCACTCTGCGTGAACGGCTGGAGTCATTCGTCTTGAGCATCGCTCATATCGAACTGGAGACTGACGCGGACTTCTTCGATGCGTTCGTGGAAGGCTGCCAGTTCAAACCGCTCCGCCAACGCTCGAGCGGTGACGCATGAAAGCGGCGGCGGCTAAAGCGACGGATGTCAACGTTCCGGTCGATCGAGTCGAACGACACCTTTGCGTACCACCGCACAGTGAACGGTGCTCTGAATGGCAACACCTGATCGAGGGGGCGCGCCACTGGTGCCGAGAACATGTAACGCCTTGGGTGCGCCGCCGGCAGTTCGCGATCGCTCACATCGCCGGGAGTACGGTTTTGTTGGACGGTGGCAGAGGCCTGCACAGCCGCCTGCTTGCCGAACGCCTGCGGGCCGCGCGGGCCCACAGACTGTGCGCCGTCGCCTTTTCTGCCGGCCGCGGAATCGATCAACAGATCCAGGGGCATTGGAAAGCCGGGCGACCGGACGCGGCGTTCGCGCTTTACGCGTACGGAAGCGCCCTGATCGAAGAGCTTCGCGATCGCGAAGCCGAGCTATTGTCCTTCGATGCCAGAATTAGCGGCGAGCGCGTCCTGACTTATCTAAGCCCGGGCTATTCCGGTTGGCCGCTGGAAGACCAGGCCAACTTGTTTGCGCTGATCGCTGACCACGACGACCCGCTCTCTGCCGGACCGATCGAGCTGCTCGAGTCCGGCGGCTTGCGACCCAGCAAATCCACCTTGGTCGTGTTCGGCTTGACGCGGCGGCGGGCGTGCGACTCAGGGCACGAAACGGCGAACGATGGAAGCTGAGAGTTTTCTCCAGGCGCTGAAGCGGCGTCTGCTTTTGGCCGACGGCGCCATGGGCACGGAACTGCAGCGGGCTGGTCTAGAACCTGGTGGCTGCGGCGAGCGGTGGAATCTCATCCATCCCGAGCGCGTGCTGGCCATCCAGCGCGCTTATGTGGATGCCGGGTCCGACTGCCTGACCACGAATACCTTCGGTGGCAGTCGCATCATGCTGGCCCGTCATGGTATCGCGGACGAAGTCGAGGCGGTCGCCAAGGCCGGCGTGCGAATCGCCCGTGAGGCGTTCGCCCTGCGGCCCGGTTTCGTCCTGGGTGATGTAGGACCTTTGGGCGGCCTGATCGAACCGTACGGCGACATAGCGGAGGCGACGGCCCGTGCGGCGTTAGAGGAGCAAGCAGGCGCATTGGTCGACGCCGGCGTCGACGCGATTATCATCGAAACGCAGACGAGCCTGAAGGAGCTAGGGCTGGCGACCGCGGCAGCACGGCGGGCCGGCGCACCCTATGTCATCGGCTCGCTGGCTTTCGATGTTACCCACGAGGCCAGCGACCTGCACACGATGATGGGGGTCAGCCCCGAACAAGCGGCGCGTTTCATGGTCGACGCTGGCGTGGACGTGCTGGGTGTGAACTGCGGGTCGGGCGTGGACGCGGCCTGGGCAGCCAAAGCGATCGGCCGCTATCGCAGCATCTCCGATTTGCCGACGATGGCGCAGCCGAATGCCGGCCAACCGGTATTGGAAGAGCTGAAGGTCGTATACAGGCAGAAACCGGAAGTCATGGCACGGCAGGCTGAAGCGTTGCTCGCCGCTGGGGTCCGCGTGCTCGGCGGTTGTTGCGGCACCACAGGGGCAGAGATCCGCCTGTTCCGCAAGCTTATCGATACGTGGGACGGCGATCAGCACTGAGGACGCCAGCCCAGCTCAGAGCTTTGGGAGTCAGTTCGACGGCGCCTTTTCTAGCGGGTCAGGTTGACTCGATCTTACGCTCCAGCAACACCTCGCCGAAGGCAAGGTCTTCAGCCGCCAGAACCAGGACCGTGGTTGGCAGTCCTTGCAGCCATCCCTGCACGCGCTCGTAGTAACCGAGCAAGTCGCCTTTCGGCTGCTTGATTCCCAAAAACATCAGATCGGCATCTTGCGAGGACTCGCGCAGCACCTCCGGAAACGAACGATCACCGCTGACCAGCACTTCGGTTCGTGCGCCTATACGGGTTCGCTCGATGATAGCTTCGATGTTGCGGCCGGCGTTTTCTGCCGCTTCCTGATTCGGCATCACCATTTTTAGCGTGACCTCGGCTTGCCGCCAATCGATGCTTGTCCGCAGCAAGTAGGCGAGGATGGCCATAAGGCCGCCGTTCCGCTGGAGTCCGCCCCACCACACATCGATCCGACGTCGTTGACCGAAATCCCTCTGCCGATTGTGGTTGACGATGACCACGTTGCGCTGCGCTTCGTGGAAACCCTCGATCAGCCGGCAGAACTCGGCACGGTGCACCGCCTCCTCGCTGGCGCCCAGCAGAATCGTGTTCGGCACCAGGGGACCCAAGCCGTAGGCACTCACCAAGCGCTCGGCTCCCTTGTACGGGTCGGGAGCGGACACTACGCGCACCAGGCTATCGACCCCGCGCTTGAGCAGGTAGTCGCGGATGGTCGACTCCAAGGAACTCTGACGGCTCTGACTCACCGTATCCGTCACCAATACGGTGGATACGGTGATCAAGCCGCGGTTGTGAATGAAAGAGGTAGCCAGATCAATCAGATGCCAGCGGCTGGTCGGCGCCCCCGAAAGCACAAGAATGTGCGGTCGCCAGTTCTTGGGGTCGGCGCTGCCGCTCAGCCGCGACAGTCCCGCCCGCGTCAACGCCAACCAAATCCCCCGCCGTACGTCGCCCCAGGCGGCCCGCATCTCGCGGCGCTCCAGCCAGAGGAAGATTCCGACGACGAACGCCACCGCCACTGCCGTGGCGACGGCATTGATCAGCAACATCACCGCTACGCAGCCGACGGCACCGGCCAGGGACAACGCCCAGTGCACTTTGAACTTCGGCCGGTAGGAGGGGCTGCCCAGAAACTCCTCGGTCCCGGCCGCCAGGTTCACCGCGGCGTAGGTAGTGAGGAAGAACATCGTCAGAACCGGAGCGATGAAGTTCAGATTCCCCAGGTACACCGCCGCCAGTGCGACACCCAGCGTCAGTGCCGTTCCCACGCGCGGCGCATCCGTCGGCCCACTGCCGCGACCCAACCAGCTTAGCCGCCTCGGCAACACGCCGTCGCGGGCCAGCGCCTGCAACACCCGTGGCGCCCCTAAGATGCTTCCCACAGCGCTCGACAGCGTTGCGCCCCAGACTCCCAGCAGGATGGCGTCTCCCCAGAACGCCATGCGGCGCATCACGAGGTTGTCTGAAACCAGGGTGGCCGCATCGGCGCGTGAGGCGAGGATGATCGGGAGCGTCATGTAGATGACGTAGCCCGTACCAACGGCCGCCAAGGTACCGCGCGGCAAGGAGCGGCCGGGGTCTTTCAGGTCACCCGACAGGTTTACGCCCGCCATGATCCCCGTTACCGCTGGAAAGAACACAGCGAAGACGCGCCAGAAGCTCCGGCCGGACGCTGCGGTCAGTTCCCACATTTCGACTTCGGTATTCTCGATCGGCCGGCCGAACGCGAGTGAGATGAGCGAAACAGCGATCGCCGCCATGATGAAGTACTGGGCGCGGATCGCGGCCTCGGCCGAGGTGAAGGCGAGCACGGCCACCAGAACCGTCGTGACGAGGCCGACGACTCTTTCATCGAGAGCCGGGAAGACGGCGACCACGCTCTCAGCAAACCCCACCGTGTAAAGCGCCACTGACAGGGCCTGCGCCAGGTAAAGCGGGATGCCGACGGCACCGCCGGTTTCCAAGCCGATGGAGCGGCTGACCATGTAATAGGCGCCGCCGATACGCACCCGCTGGTCGGTGGCGATGGCCGAAACCGAAAGCGCCGTGAGAAACGTGATGGAGGTTGAGAGGGTAACAATGATGAGCGCGCCGACCAACCCGACGTTTCCGACTACCCAGCCCATCCGCAGGTACATGATGACGCCGAGGATGGTCAGAATGGACGGCGTGAACACGCCGCCAAACGTGCCCAACCGTCCCCGTCCGGGTGTTACGGTTTCGGCCGCCTTGCGTGAGTCATCACTCGATCCGCGCCGCACGCTTATCCTTCATCTGTGGTAGACCACTTGAGCTTGAATTAGGCAACCATGCGCTCGCATCGCAGTCGACGTGAGCGATCCCGCGTGCGCTGGTATGAGGGGCAACCGGCGCCTCCCGCCCACAAATAGCTACGTCAAAGCGTAAACATCAACCGCTGATCGAAGTGTCTGTCAGGTCAGCTCGGTCTCGGCCCTCAAACGCTCGAGTTGCCGCTGCGTTTCTTCCCGGTGTAAACCACAGGCCAGCAGCGCGTATTCGATCAAGTGGACGGCCGACTCCAACTCTTCGGTCACGACGATGTGTGCACCGGCGTCCACCAACACATCGATGTCCACCACGTAAGGCGCCCGCACGATGATCTCGAGTGCCGGGTTGGCCAGCTTAGCACGGTTGACGATGCGAACCAGCACCGGCGGGTCATTGACTGCCAGGACCATTACGCGGGCTCGCTCGACACCTGCATGCCGCAGGACATGCGTGTGGCTGAGATCGCCATAGATGATCGGCAAGCCGCCGGCTTCCGCTTCGGCCACCGTAATCGGGTTCATGTCCACGATAACGTAGGGAATTGCGAAGTTCGCCAGAACCTTGCGCAAATAGCGGCCGGCCAATCCGTAACCACCGATGATGACGTGGTCGGCAAGACCAGCGGCCGGGGCCGATCCGTGCTCGGGAATGTCGGCCCGCGACGGAATCCTGTGGGAAATCAGCCTTCTCAGCTTTGGCTCCAGTTGAACGATGAACGGCGTCGCCATCATCAACAGAACCGCGACACCGAGGAACCACTGGTCCCCCGTCTCGGCGAGCCCCGCCGGCGTCAACCCGAAACCCTGTCCCACCTGATGCAGCACCAGCGAGAACTCGCCGATCTGCGCCAGCCCCAGTGCGACAGACACGGCTATCACCGCCGGGTAACGGAGCAACAGTACGCTCGCGCCGGTGATCACCACCTTCAGTGCCAATAGGCCAGCCGCGAGCCCAATTACTCCTAACGGGTTCGAGAAGACGAAACCCAGGTCGAGCAGCATACCGATCGACACGAAGAACAGCGCGTTGAAGACGGTACGTAGCGGGATGATCTCACCTACCGCGTGCTCGCGGAAACGGCTGCCGCTCACCACCAGGCCTGCCAAAAACGCGCCGAGCGCCAGACTCACGCCTCCCAAGTTGGCCAGCCAGGTGATGCCGAAGCAGATCACGACAACGGTGAGCAGGAAGAGCTCGGGACTACGCACCCCGGCCACATGGTCGAGCAACCAGGGAACGACGCGCCGAGCCGCCACTAGCACCAGCGTGATGATCAAAATCGACTCGAGTATGGTGAGTCCGATATCGATGGCCGAGCCGCCCTCCGCACTAAGGATCGGCAGAAACAGTACCAGAGGGATCACCATTAGATCCTGAAAGATCAACACGCCCAAGGTGATTTGTCCGGCGGGCGTATCCGTCACGCCGTGGTCCGACAGCAGTTTCAGCACGATGGCCGTGCTGCTCAGCGCGACCAGCGATCCGCTGAAAATCGCGACACCCCATTTCACGCCGAACAGCATCAGGGCCACGGTGACCACTCCCGTGGTCAGGCCGACCTGCAGACCCCCACCCAGGACGATGAATCGCCGGATCCGCGCCAGTTTTTCCAAGCTGAACTCGACACCGATCGTGAAGAGCAGCAAAACGACGCCGATCTCTGCGGTACGTGAGATGAGCTCCAGGTCAGTGACGAAACCCAAGGCATGCGGTCCGGCCAGCACGCCGGCGAATAGGAAGCCGACAATCGGAACGAGCTTCAGGCGGTGGGACAGATAGGTCAGCACGACAGCCAAAGCGAATAGCGCAACCAGCTCGCGGAGGAACGGGAGTTCCTCCGCGACCACTAACGCTGCAATGCTGAACTGGCCAGACCCGAAAATCATTTCGACGCGTCCTTGGCATATGGCTGTATACTGAAGCAGCCAACTTACAGCCAGCCAGGTCGCGGCGCAGGATATGGGCAGAAATCTCCGGCTCCAACGTCAGGTTCCAGCAAGCTTGGACTCTCGACGAGATGTGCGGGGATGGCTGGGTCAGCGGGAGGGGTCGGGTGGACCGCCGAGCAGACGCTCGACTTCGCGCTCGGCGAAGGCGTGCGCCTCGAAGTGTGTTTCGATGTCCCGGAGGGCTTCAGAGAAGTCTTGACCCGACAACTTCAGTAGCTCGGTTGAATCGCCGCGCGCCTGTCCCAGCACGGTCAGCACCTCGAGCAGCCGCTGGACCAGCCGATCACGCGCTCGCTCACAACTGGAGTGCGCCTCTAGCCAGGTCTCGGCAGGCGTCGTGACGCGTTCCCGTTGTTCCTCCAGTCTGGCCAGGCTCAGATCGAGCGCATCAAGCTCCTCCGCCGCTTCGCACGCTCCTTCGATCAGCCGGTCGAGTTGGCCGGCGATGTCGGGTGGGTTGCCCATGCGGCCGAGGGCGGCATGGAGGCCAGCGGTCAGCGTCACGATGTCAGACAGCAAACCGCGCGCTGTGCCCTCCTTCAATCCGTGCAGCGTCTCCACGACTTTCTTTTCGAGGCGCGCCGGCAAACCAATGCCCCTGCCCCGCGTCTCGACTAGCGGCCGGCGCAGGCGGACCTGCGCAAGCGCCAGCAATAGGACGGCCACAATCGGAGCCGCCGTGACGAGGGCTGGGATCGCAATGATCCCAGTGATTGTGCCGATGCCGGCGGCTACACCGAGGAACGCGTAGAGGCGCAGGGGCACCGGCGCCCAACTCCGGTTCGCTCGCGTGGCGCGCGCCGGAATACCACGCTGGGCGAGCTGGCCGAGCACCGATTCGGCACCGGCGGCCGGCACGCGAGCCAGCGCGCGACAGCCCTCGGCGGCCAGGTAAACGTCGTCACGCCGTACCTCACCGGCCAGCATGACGGTCAACCGATCCCTCGCGTGGGCGCGCTCACCCCGTGACAGCCCCCGTCGGACGAAGATCAGCGTGTCGGCCACCGCCGGGCTGGTTCCGCCGCATTGCAGACAGACACCGAGTCCCAGCGGATCGGGCGCGCCGCAGATGAAGCAGGACTGGCGCCGCAACTGCTCGGCCGCCGGCTCGCTTCGCGCTGGATCACGCTTTGCTAACGCGGCCGCCATGGCAGCAGCTGTGGGGTAGCGCCGACCCGGGTCTGCGGCGGTCGCCCGAGCGATCACGACGTCCAACCAGTCCGGCACGTCGGGCCGCTCGTCGCGCGGGTGATAGCCTGAGGCCGCCGGTGTGGGCGGCAGGTGGGGCGACGCGGTCTTCGGCAGCCGGCCGGTCAGAGCAAAGAAGAGGGAGAGCCCCAGCATGTAGAGGTCCGAACGCGCATCGGCACGCGCACCGCCCATAACCTCTGGCGCCACGTAGCGGAGCGTGCCAACGAGGCCACCGGTCTGCGTGACAGTGGTCTGACCCGCGATGCGCGCCGACCCGAAATCGGTCAAGCGCGGCTGGCCGTCACCGTCGATCAGGATGTTCTGTGGCTTGATGTCGCGGTGTAAGATGCCGTGGCGGTGAGCGAAAGACAGCGCCTCGGCGATCGCCAGGCCGATTCGCGCCACTTCATCCGCAGCCAGCTTGCCCGCATCGCGAACCAGTACCGAAAGATCGGGCCCGTCGACCAGCTCCATGACGATGAAGCTCCAGGGCCGATCTTCGACGAAATCGTGGACGGCAACGATGTGGGTGTGCGAAAGCCCCCTGACGGCCTGGACCTCGCGGCGCATTCGTTCGCGAGCGACATTCGCGTCGGCTGGCGGAGGAACGAGAAGCTTTATGGCAATGCCAGCGTCAAGCTCGATGTCCCGTGCAGAGTAGACCACCGAATAGCCGCCACGCCCGATCTCGGCGAGGATCTCGTAGCGGCCTTTGAGCAGAGTTCCGAGCTGCAAGTAGCCCGGAGCCGCTCCCGCGGCGGAATCGCTCATTTCTCTCCCATATACCCCAGCACGGTCAGCGCATTACTCCGCCAGCCGTCTTTCTGGTTGTAGTGCCGCAAGAACTCTTGCAGGTGCGTGCGGGCCCGCGCATGGTCGCCCAGAATGTAGCTCGACATGCCCGCATGGTAGAGCGCCATGTAGTGATTCGGCCAGAACTCCAGCACCAGTTCCATGATCGGGCCAGCGGACTCGTCGTCGCCCGCATCGGCGACGGGGTGCGCCACATTGAACACTATCCCGGCCGCGCGCCACTGGTCCTCCTGCGGTACTGTGAGAATCAGCTCGCGCGACCGCTCGATCTTTCCGGCCAGAGCATAGCAAGCGGCGCTGTATCCGGCGCCCTGGTCGGTCGCCGGCGCTGGTGACCACTGGTGCCACGCTTCCACC
>JBFJOD010000106.1:0-11419 GCA_041617795.1 Gemmatimonadota bacterium
GATTTCGAGGTCGGAATCATCGCCGGCGATCGCACGCTCAACCCGCTGTTCTCGCGAGTCATCCCGGGCGCGGACGACGGAAAGGTCGCCGTCGAGCGAACCAAGGTTGAAGGGATGGCCGACTTCCTCGTGGTGCCCCATACGCATACCTACATAATGA
Organism: Gemmatimonadota bacterium; assembly: GCA_041617795.1. Taxonomy (GTDB): domain Bacteria; phylum Gemmatimonadota; class Gemmatimonadetes; order Palauibacterales; family KS3-K002; genus JBFJOD01. The sequence continues at coordinate 161 of JBFJOD010000106.1, forward strand.
TGAGGGAAAGCGTGATCGCGCAGGTCATCCACTTCATCGAGCACGGAGATTTCTATCGCGACTCGACCCACGTGACAGCGGGTAACGAGCTGGTAGATAAGTAGCGGCGGTCAGCAGCTATTTCCCGGGGGGCCGTCGCCGCAGCCGCTGACGTCGAGCGGCTGTTCGCCATCATGCCGGTAAGCAGGCTAGATTAGCCTGAAATGAACGCGAAACAGGAGCTCAAACGATGAGGCACCGCATCGTAACGTGGTTTTCGTACAGTCTCTTCCTTTCAGTCTGTGTGACCAGCTTCGCGGCGGCACAGTCCGCGCAGCTTGGCCACATCGATTTCCCTACATCGGGCTCGATGGATGCCCAGCAGCATTTCATCCGCGGCGTTCTACTGCTGCACAGCTTCGAGTACAGCGATGCCGCAGAGGCGTTTCGCGAGGCGCAAAGTAAACAGCCGGATTTTGCCATGGCCTATTGGGGCGAGGCGATGACTTACAATCATCCCGTCTGGCAACAACAGGATCTCGAGGCCGCTCGAGCGGTGTTGAAACGGCTGGCTCCGACTGCCGAGGCGCGGTTGGCCAAGGCGCCGACCGAACGAGAGAAAGACTATCTGCGGGCCCTGGAGGTGCTGTATGGCGCGGGTGAAAAGCAGGCGCGCGACGATGCATATGCGAGAGCGATGCGGCGATTGCACGAGAAGTATCCGGACGACCCTGAAGCAGCGGCCTTCTACGCGCTGGCGCTGCTGGGCACTGCCCACGAAGGGCGTGATGTCCCGACCTACATGCAGGCAGCTGCGTTAGCGGAAGAGGTCTTTCGTGACCACCCAGGGCATCCCGGCGCGGCACACTACCTGATCCACTCCTACGATGACCCGGTCCATGCGCCGCTCGGTTTGCGCGCCGCGCGCGCCTATTCACGGATCGCGCCGGACGCCAGCCACGCTCAACACATGACATCGCACATCTTCGTTGCCCTCGGCATGTGGGACGAGGTCGTGGCGGCCAACGAAACATCCTGGCAGGTGGCTGCGGAGCGCGTTAAGCGGAAGGGCCTCTCGGTCGACGCTCACAACTACCATGCCTTTCGCTGGCTGGCCTACGGATATGTGCAGCAAGGCCGTTATGATGCGGCAGGCGAATTGCTGGAAAAGATGCGTGGCTACAGCGCGGACGGCCGCTCGCCGCGGTCGCGCGCCTATCTCGCCCAAATGCAGTCCGACTTCCTGGTGAATACAGGCCGTTGGGACGACACGGCGGCCGGATTCGAGATCGATGTCTCCGGCTTGGGTCCGGCAACCGCCTCCAATAATCTCTTCGCGGCTGGTCTGGCTGCGTTGCACCGCGGGGATCGGACCAGAGCCGAAGCGATCCTGAACCGGCTGGCTGACCAAAGTTCGGAGGCGGGTGCCTATCCACCCGACCTGCAGGCGGCTCGCGTGCTGGAACTGGAGATGCAGGCCTTGATTGCGCTAGAAGATGGCAAGGCCGAACAGGCGCTCGCCCAGATTGGGCAGGCGACTGCTATCGAGTCGGAGATGCCGTTCGAGTTCGGGCCTCCATTCATCGTTAAGCCGTCGCAGGAGCTTAAAGGCGAGATTCTGCTCGAGCTGGGCCGGGCGGCGGAGGCGCAAGCGGCCTTCCATGTCGTGCTGAAGCGCACACCGCGGCGGACGGCAGCGCTGCTGGGGCTGGCCCGTGCGGCCGAGCGCGCGGGCGATCGAGCGACCGCCCAGGATACATACTCAACGCTGCGTGCGATCTGGCACCGTGCCGACGCCGCGCTTCCGGAGCTGCGCGAGGTGGCGAGCCGATAAGCCCCTCAGCGTGACGGCGTCACTTTCGGCAGCGGTGGCTTTTGGTCGAGGGGGATCGGTGACTGATACGGTTTACCCTCGGTCTCTTCTAGGAAGTGCTCCTGGGCGCGCTTCATCAGGTCGGCATCCGTCAGCATGTCGATGCCGGTGAGCGCTAGCACCTTCGCTGCCACGTAGGCGCTGCTGACGGCGCCTTCGGTTCCGTGGGATGCCGCCGTCGCCCAACTGTGCCAGGGGACGCCGGCGGCCGCGCTGGTGACCCGGACGCTGACTGTCGGCGCGATGTAGGAAACTTCCGCCACGTCGGTGGAGCCGCCGCTGACCGGCTCCGGCTCCGCCGCTAACGGCTTCACCTCAGTGTCGAGGCCCTTCTCCTCGAGTTCCAATGAGCGTTGCAGCTGGCGGGCGAATGCCTGGTCCTGCTCGCTGAACTTCGGCGCGCCGACGTACTCCAGGTTCTTCTGCATCGCCTCCTGTAGTGGTCTGTTGAGCAACAGCTCGTGCACCCCGGTGATGAGCATCACTTTGTGGGTCGTGCGTGTACCGAGCGCCGCGCCCTCGGCGATCTTGAGAATCCAATTGTAATACTCTTCCACTTTCTTGCGATCGGCCTCTCGCACGAAATACCAAACACGCGCGTACTCGGGCACCACGTTGGGCGCGTCGCCGGCGGAGGGGATCACGTAGTGGATGCGGGCTTCGGGCCGGATGTGTTCGCGCATCAGGTTGACGCCGTGGTTCATCAACTCGACGGCATCCAGCGCGCTGCGCCCGTTCCAGGGGTCCGCCGCTCCGTGCGCTGCCTGGCCGAAGAACTCGACTTGGAAGTTGTTGAGCGCCCGGCCCGGTTGGTTGCGCACCCCAGTCTCGAGCCCGGGGTGCCAGTCGAGAACGGCGTCCAGATCATCAAAGACGCCGGCCTTTGCCATATAGACCTTACCGACTACTGTCTCTTCGGCGGGCGTGCCGTATAGCCGGACCGTGCCTTGCAATCCGTGCTTCTGCATGGTGCGCTTCAGAGCGATCGCGGCGCCTACGGAGCCGGCCCCAAACAGATTGTGGCCGCAACCCTGCCCGGCGGTCACGCCGTCCTGGCGCGCTTCTCTGCGGGGGACCGCGGCGTTCCCAACACCGGGCAGCGCGTCATATTCGGCCAGCACACCGATGATGGGACTGCCGCTACCGTAAGAGGCGACGAACGCCGTCGGCATTTCGGCCACGCCCCGCTGCACGGTAAAGCCCTCGTTTTCCAAAACGCCGACCAGGAAGTCGGCGGACTGCGCTTCCATCAGTGCGATCTCGGAGTAATCCCAAAGTTTCATCGCCATGAGGTGGATCTCGGTGGCGAGCTTGTCGACTTCCTGCAATGCCGTCTGTTTCTGGGCCGACAGCGTCTGAGTTGATGCCTCGCTGGCGAGCGGGCTCAGCAGCGCCACTGCTAAGATCAGGGCTTTGGAACATAGAGTCATCGGGCGGGCTCCTTGTGTCGAGCGGGGACCATTCTAGAAAACGTTCGCAAAGGTGGGTCGCAACCGGCTCATGGGCAAGCCACGGCTGGTTGTCGATGACTTGGCTGCGGCGACCTCGATAGCGATTGTGCCTTCGTGTGATACTCTTGGCTACCGGCAAGGTCGCGACAGAGTAGAGGTGTGCTTCAGTTCGTCAGCAGCGAGTCCCAGTGATCGGCAGCACGCTGAACGACGCGCTCCACATCTTCTTCCAGCAAGACCCCTCTTTCCACCAGCGAGCGAGCCGCGCGTTCGGCAATAGTCAGATACTCCTCTCGATTCTCGTACAGACTCTCGATGCTGGGTCGCGGATCGCCAGTTTCTTGGCGGGCGCTTTCGTTTGCCGGCAACGGTATGTAAGTGCCGACGAAGTCAGTGAGCTCAGTTGAGCCGCCGGGGAAACCGGCTCGCAGGTTCCACGGGGCGTAGGTGGCCAGCGGCGCTAGGATTTCAACGGACTCGACACCCCCAAGCTCATTGCCGAAGAGGTCGACCTGCGGGACCAGGGTCGGGAACGCGGGGCCGAGCTGGGGTGGTTGTTGGTCGACGATTCCTTGCTGCCAACGCGGTCCATAGTCGGCGCGGTAGGCCTCGTGTGCGACTTTCGGGAACGCGACATCGGCGAGCTGCGGGAAATTCACCGCGTCGAGCGGAACCAGTGTGCCGGTGTCGATGCGCGGGTTGGCATTGGGCGGCGGCGCCGTGCCATCGCGTACCCATTCAGTCATTCGTACCAACAGCGCGCGCATTGTCACCAGGAAGTCGAGGGGGTTGCCGCGATAGGCCTGTGAGTTATCTAGCCGGTTGCTTTGCAACGGCGGAAACCGCCCCACGAAGTGCTGGCCGCTAGCCAGGTGGTAGATTCGCTCGTTAGGGTAAGGTTCGATGTCCTGCTTCCCGTCGATCGTCGTGTGCAACAGCGAGGCGGCCCGCCCCCAGTACTCGTAGCCGGTGTTCGTATAGAAGACGTTGGGCAGGTTCGACTCGTCGTACTGGTGCGCGAACAGCCCGTCGGTCCAGCCCGTCACCGTGTCGGCCTGTGAGCGGCTGCTGAACGGGAAGATGTCCGTGGGATAGAAGAATGCCGAGTAGCGGTGTGCGTCACGGGAAGGTTGGGCAAAGCGATGATTGAAGCTGCCGCGGCCGGCGCCCGCGGTGTGAATCATCAGCCCGTCGAATGCTTTCCGGCCTTGTTCATCGCTGTTGAAACCCTGGTAGGTGAAATGCCGCAAGAACCGGCCGGTCTGCGAGATGCCGATGGCGACAGCGTAGCGGACGGGGAAGGGGCTGGCCGCGTCGTACTTAGCGTATGAGATCATGTCGCGGATCGCTGCCAAGCCGAGCCCGACCACCTTGGGATCACGCGCTCGGTATACCAGCTCGTAGATCTTCCCCGCCTCAAAGCCAGAATCCAAATAGATATGCGTGTCGTCCGGGATGGTGCTGTCGGCATCCTCGCGAGCGAAACGCCACTCGGCCCGTGGAACCACAAGCCGCGGTGCCAGGCGGCCGTCCCGGACCGTGAGGACGTTGGCCGGATGAGTCGGCTCGCTAACTGGGTAAGCGATGTGGTTGCGATGGCCCACCGCCAGGGTCCGCGTTGACTGATCGACCACCCAGTCCGCCCGCACCAAACCCTCCAGCGGCTGGCCGCCGTCGCCGGAAGCGACCGGCACATGCAGGCGGAGCAAACCTTCACGCAGCGGCACGTCGTGTTGCCAGCCGACCCAGATGACGGTGAGCCCCAGGCGCATGAGAAGTCCGTCACCGAAGTCGTCAGGGTTCGTGGGATCCAGCGTCCGGGAGCCGCCATTGAAATAGGCGAGCGAGGCTTTGCCGCCGCGGTTGCTCACCTCCAGCAACGCCACTCCGCCGCCGGGCACCCGGCGCATCGGCCGCAGCACGACGAAGTCGGCCCACGCCTCGACCAGTCCCTGGGAATTGCGTGGCGCGCGGTCCAGGTCGACGATGCGGGCGTTCATGGGGTTGCCGGGATCGAAGGCGAAGAAGACTTTGCCTACGACCTTCTCGTACGGGCCATAGGAACCGAAGGCGCGTCCGCTCAATAGGGCGGTCCGGCTGGTGATCTCGATCCGGACGACTTTGGCGTCGGCGTCTTGTGTTGCAGCGAGGAGGACGATCAACAGGGCCGAGGCGAGCTTTCTCATCGGTGCGCATCTCCAGTGCGGGTGGCAGTGAGAAGATCGGAGCTTGGCCCGGAGCCGGCAACGGTTGGGGTTGCAAGAGTGGCGGACGTGTCGTCTCATGAAGGAAAGCGCATCGGGCTCAGCTTTCGGCACAACACATGATCTATCGCACGCTCGCCGATCTCGTCGTGGTCGTTCACCTGGCCTTCGTCATCTTCGCGGTGGCCGGCGCGTTGCTCGTCTTGCGCTGGCGTCGGCTGGCTTGGGTGCACATCCCCGCAGTCATTTGGGCAGCGCTGATCGAGTTTGCCGGCTGGATCTGCCCGCTCACACCGTTGGAGAATCACCTGCGGGCGCTGGCGGGCGGTGGTGGTTACCGGGGAGGATTCGTCGAGCACTACATCTTGCCGGTCCTCTATCCCGGCGCGTTGACTCGTCGGGTGCAGATCGTGCTCGGCCTCCTCGTGCTGGCGATCAATGCCGGCGTATACGGCTGGTTGTTGTTCCATCACCGAAAGCGCGGCAAGAGGGAGGGCGGCGACAGTGTCAGAACTGGATTCGGCGGAGCTTGATCGCAGCGCGCGGCTGCACGTCTACCAGCACTTCGTGGACCGCCAGCGCCCGCCCACGATTCAGGAGACGGCACTGGCGCTGGGCGAATCCCGGCAAGCCGTGCGCGACGCCTTTCGACGCTTGGCGGCTGGCCGTGCCCTCGTGCTCAGGCGGAACAGCGACGAGATCCTGATGGCGATGCCGTTCTCAGCCGATCCGACGCCGTTCGAGGTGACCGCTCTGGGCAATAAGTGGTACGCGGCCTGCGCCTGGGATGCGCTCGGTGTTCCGGCGATGCTCGCGGCTGACGCGGTCATCCGCACCAGCTGCGGCGATTGCGGCGCGGCGCTGCAAGTCCAGGTGCGATCAGGTTCGGTAACCAGAGGCTCGGAACGCATGCATTTCGCCGTTCCCGCCGCGCACTGGTGGGACGACATCGAGTACACCTGACAGACAATCTTACTCTTCCGGTCGGAAGAGCACATCGCCCATTGGTGCCGGGCAAGAGGCTTGACGCGCGGCGCGGTGATCTCGTTAACGGTGGCCTTGCAGTTAGCGCAGGGCTGGTATCACGACCGTCTGGATCCCGATTGGCGCCGGCCGACAAAGAAAGAAGCTGGAGCCTTGCTGGCAGGACTGGGACTCGACTCCGAGTTCTGGCGTCTGTAGGGCCAGTAACAGCTGCACCTTGACGGGCTTTCGGATCGGAACAGAGATTAGGCTTCAAAGCATAGACGGAGGAGTGACCGAAATGGCGAGAAAGACTTGCTTCCTCGTGATGCCGTTCCGGGTAAAGCCGACCGGCCTCGAACCGGGCATGGGTCCTGAGACTGTAGACTTCGATCGTTTGTTCCGTCTGGCTCTCGAGCCCGCGCTGAACGAGTTGGGCTATGACGTCGAGCGCGCCGACCAGGACGCTGGCGCTCTTATCATCAAGGAGATGATCGAGCGACTGGCCTATTCCGATCTCGTCGTCGCCGACATCTCGATCCCCAACGGCAATGTTTATTACGAGGTCGGGATCCGTCATGCCTGTCGCGACCGTGGCTGCGTCATGGTCGCGGCGGACTGGTCGGCGCAGCTGTTCGATGTCGATCAGATGCGGCGCGTGGTCTATCCACTTGCGGACGGGGCGGTCAGCGAAGCGGCGGCGGAAGCAGCCAAGAAGTCACTGGTCGAGGGGATACCGGGGCTCGCGGCGGGGCTCTCACCGTTCTTTGACACGGTGAAACACGCTCCAGTAGATCCGGAAGGCTTCGAAGGCCTCGAGGTTTTTCGCGAGCACACGCGCCGCATCAACGAACTGCTTGGTCGCTTCAAGGCAATCGACGAGTATCCAGAGGAAAAGGCGAAGACCGAGGCGTTGGCCCTGCGGGACGACATCAACGAGATGGGCGAGGTCCCCGACTACATCCGCAAAGATCTCATTCCGATCCTCCGCGATAACGCCGGGTGGCAAGAGGTCGTCGAATACATCGAGTCGCTCGACGGCACGTTGCGCGAGGATCGCTGGGTCGAAGAGCAGCGGCTCCTGGCCATGTCCGATTCGGGCGACGTCGAGCTGGCTATCGGTGCCCTGGAGCAGCTGATCGAGAAGCACGGCGGGACCGCCGAGCGCTGGGGACTATTGGGCGGCAGGCAGAAGCGCTTGTGGCGCCGCTACCGCGACGAGGGCGACGAGAAGATGGCCAAGAAGAAGCTGGCCGCCGCGATCTCCGCCTACCAAGCAGGCATGCGTGCCGACCTGAACGACTACTATCCGAGCAGCAACCTGCCTGCCCTCATCCGGGAGCGTGGTCGGCGATCCGACCCCGAGCGTGCGCGCTTCATCAGCGCGCTGGTTGTTGAACAAGTCGAGCGTTCACTCAAGTCCAACGACAAAGACGAATGGGCCCGTCCGACCCTGCTCGGAGCGGCATTCGACGCCGGCGATGCTGCGAAGGCCGAAGAGCTCGCGAATCGGATCGAGGATGAGGGCGCCGTGAAGTGGAAGCTCGAGTCTACGCTCACGGATCTGCGCGACCGCGCGAAGCTTGCAGACGATCCGGAGGTCGTCGAACGGCTCGAAGAAGTCGTCGAACGGCTCGAAGACCTGATCTAGAAGGCAGCTCGCCGCTCGAGCGCGAAGACGAGCGCTCGCGGCGGCGCTGTGCGCTTGCCCGGGTTCAAAGCTCTGACTGCTTAAGAGGCCAGTGCTACAGCCCTAGCCAGTAGTTAACCTTCAAGATGAAGACGTTTTCGGCATCGAGGCCGCTCAGCGCGTCCAGGTCCCGGCTGACAGCGAACGATCCGAAGTCCTCGCGCTCCCTGCGGTTTTGCTGCCAAACCAGGAACAGCGTAGAGCCGGGACGGTACTCCCAGCGCAGCACGGCGTTCAGGCGGAGCGAGCGGATGTTGAAGTCGCGGTCGGAAAACGAGTAGTCTGTCTGGCCGTCGCCGTCGAAATCGACGTAGCGCTCATCGTCGCTGACACAGGTGCGGCCGCCACTACAGGCGATGTCTTCGCCGTTTGCTACCGTAGTGCCTTCCTCAAATCCATCGAACTCGAAGCTCTCGGAACGCTCCAGCGCTTTGTAAGTCAGATAGTCGCCCGACGAGATGAGCGGCTGGGCAAAGAGCTGTAACGTGAGCGTCGGGTTAAGAGCCACGCTCAAATGCGTGTCGAACGACAACTGGTGCCGCTTCAAGTCTGCGAACAGGTAACGGCGGCCGAAAGTGGGTGCGAAGCCTACGTCGTCGGTCTGGGTGACGTATTGGGCGGCTTCCAGCTCTGTGGAGTATTGAGGGTTGAACCGGACCTCTAGGCTCGGCACCGGGCGGAGGGTGATCTCCATCTCGGTCTGCCACTCGTATCCACCGCGGTGCCGGTTGGTGTACTCGACTCGGGGTTCGAGGAACAGCGCAGCGCGCCGGTCGGTCCCAAGGCTCGCCTCGAAGCTGGTCGAGCCTGGATCGATCATCAGCGGTCCGCCTCGTGTGTCGGTATCGCTGAGACCTTCGGCACGATAACGCGCGTTCAGCTGCAGTTCCCAGTAGTTCAGGAACTCGAACTCTGAACGCAGCCAAAAGACGCTGGACTTGTGAGCCCGATCCCAGGAATTCAAGGAGAAGAGGTCGTCCAACGCCTCGTGACGGAAGTCGTGAAAGGAGCGGTAAGTGATCTCATAGCTGCGAAACAGCGAGCCCGGCCTGATCTCCTGGTAGCCGATCCTAAAGCCGCCGTCGATTCGCTCACCCTCGGTCATGAAGCCAAGGTCGTTGGCCTCGAAGCCGGATGTGATCTCGCCTAACCAGATGGCGCCGGTCCAGTGTTTGGCGCTGCGCCGCTCGAACTGCACTTGCCAGCTTCTGCCGGTCAGCGAGGTCCTGGTGGAGTCGAGCGAGAAGCGTGTAGCGTCGGGACGCTGAAAGTAGTGGTTGCTCGATTCCTGGATCTCGATGAGCGCCTCGTTCGAGCCCTTCACGTAGGTGCCGGCGGCGTGACCGTAGAGCACCCAGTCGCGCGATGCAGCGCCGCCCCAATTGTGCTCGAAATCGACACCGAGACTGTAAGCGTTGGATGGCAGAAAATCGAAACTGCGATCGTCCGGCAGGTTGCGGTGGGCAGCCGTGAAGATGGCTCCGACGTGCGACGCGCCGTCACGTAGATCTTGCTGCGCTCGGAACACGCCGTACTGGCTGGATGGCTCCACGGCGAACCTGTCCGTGAGCCCGGTGGTTGCATTGTAGCTTTGGCCGCTCTCGCGGCCGGTAAAAGCCAGCAGCGCGCCCAGCGAAAGACCACCGGTGCTCCGCCCGGTCAGCTTGGCGGCGCCCAGTATGGTCGTCTCCGTGGGCGTTTCGCTGAAGTCGGCCTCGTCGGGGGTCGAACCTTGGGGCTCGCGCCCCACACGCCGGCTGTAAAACAGCTGATTGCGACGGCCAGACAAGTTGAAGTCGAAGATCTGCGCGTTTTCCACGAAGAAAGGACGCTTCTCCGGGAAGAACGTCTCGAAGGCGGTCAGGTTGATGACGGCGGGATCGACCTCGACCTGGCCAAAGTCGGGGTTGATCGTGGCGTCTAGCGTGTAGCCCGCCCCCAGGCCGAAGCGCATATCTAGGCCGACCTGATTGCCCAGTTCGGAGCCGTCAAAGAACGGGTCGCCGGATTCCGCCGGGGCCGTGTGTGCGCGGGCCAGCGCGTAGGGGCGCAGCTCGATGTGGCGCGAGTTGTGAGTGATTTGCAGGCCCTGCAAGCGGCCGAAGACGCTGACCTTGCCGTGCTGTACCCGGGACTCCAGCGCGAAGTAGGTGCGTTCGTTGCTGGCCAGTCGCCGCCGCGAGAAGTTCACACCCCAGGATTGAACGGTGTCGGCGGCGACGTAACGCAACTGCGACAGCGGAATGCGCAACTCCGCCGTCCAGCCGGCCGAGTCGTGGTGAACCGCCGACTCCCACACGGCGTCCCAAGCCTCATCTTCGCGAACGTCATCGTAAAGGTAGACGTCGCGCTGAACACCGGCCGCGCTCACCCGGAAACGGTAGCCCGTGCGGCGGTCGTTATTCGAGTCGAGAGAAAGCTCGAAGTAATCGTAGGCGCCGTTGTCATCGCGCCGGACCAGCTGATCGCCGATCCGGGTCGGCTCGCGCTCGTGCATCACGGCGCTGACGTACAACGCCCCCTCATCGAATAGCACCCTCACCTCAGTACGCTCTTCGGCGGGTGCGTTCTCGACCGGTTCACCCTGCACGAACTCGGTGATGGGTAGCGCCGCCTGCCAGGCGGGTTCGTTCGAGACGCCATCGATGTGAATCGCGCCGCTGCGCGGGGCGGCCTCTGCCCCGAGAGATCCGCCGGGTCGGCCTCCGCGATCGCCGTTCGTGTGGGTCTGTGCGGTTGCCGTGGCGCCGCCGCAGAAAGCGAAGACGGCAAAGGCCAACCAGCTGAGAACGGTCGGGGCGGATGACGGCGTCACCGGGCAGATGCCCGGGCGGCCGCCAGCGTGCGGCAGCACTGCGGCCCGCTTCCGGGGACGCCGGCCGAGAATCCCGGCGACGCCGCGCGAACCGATGTCAGTCATTGGTCTGCCAATTCAAACGGAATACTTCTGTGTTGTTGAGGTTTCGGGCCGCGGTAGGGCCTGCGCGCCTGCCAAATCGGCGCCGCCTCCGCGACCCAAACAATACCAGAAATCACTGTTATTTCCAGTGTGGCCGACTTTCCCCCCGAAACCTGCGAGGCCTCGGCTGCCGGGCTGTA
>JBFJOD010000107.1:0-11366 GCA_041617795.1 Gemmatimonadota bacterium
CCTCGATCTCACCGAGCTCGACAATCCCGGCCGGCGGTACGTCGACTTTCGCGACATTCTTGTAGCCGTAATCGGGAACCGTGGCAAAGACCGCGTATTCACCCGGCAGGACGTTCGTGATGAGGAACTTGCCCGCGCCCTGGTCCACGATTTCTAAACCCTCGAGATGCTTCTTCCGCCAAGCAATCTCTTCCTCGGTCGCATCCCCATGGATCCATAACAGATTGGCCGGAAAAGAGACCGGCTGCTTGGTGTCCGAATCGATGAAGGAAAAGTTGATCTGCCCCATCAGCGGGGCGAGGCTTGCGGCTGTTTTCTCATCATCTTCGCTGACGCATTGCCGGGCGAACCCGTCGAACGCTTCCATGCTACCCTGCTCAACTGCCTCCTCGGCCAACTGGCTGCACTGACGTTCTTGGGATGTACAGCCAACCGTGTTCGGCGGTATTGCCACACCGACAGCGATCGCCACGAGAGGTAAAGCGCGCATGACTTCAAACCTCCTGGGAGGGCCCGTTACCCTGCCAATCAGAATGCCTAACGGCTGATCTATGCCGGCACCGGGAAACGCGGCGGCTTAGAAGAACGCGCCGATCAACGCCCAGCTGAATTTGCTGCCATCGGTCGGGTTCTGCGCATCACCACCCTCAAGAGCTGGATAGCCACAGCAAACGTCAGAAGATGAAGCCCAGCTGAAACCCCACTCTCAGGTTGCTGAAATCGGCTGCCACCTCCTCAAAATCTTCGACCAGCTGGTACTTGGCGCCGATCCCGAAGCCGAACCAATTGATCCGGTAGACGAAGTCAGCGAAGATCTGCCCACCGAACAGCCAAGCATCCTTTGTTTGACTGTCTTCCAAAAAACTGACATCGAGGAATTCGGCATACGAGTAGGATACGCCGGCACCCCCAGACACGACGAAGTTCGAGCCCACTCCCCTCGCGTATTTCACGTTGACTTCCAAGGGAGCCAGCGTCATCTCGTCGCTGAAAAGCGCGATGCTGGAGGCCGCGGCGACCTCTCCTCCCACGTACAAATTGGCGGCGACCCGGCCGTAGCCCTCGAGCCCCAGGTAGATGCCGTCATCTTCGTCAACACCTTCGGCGAACACGACGTAACCAGCCTTGACCGACACATAGCCCTTCCCCAGCGGCGCGGTGTCCTGAGCGTGAAGCATTACAGGTGCTGCAGCGAAAAGGGCGAACACCACAGTAAGGACTGGTCTATTGATCATGGTTACTCCTTCCGGCCGCTTGCCGATACGAATCTTCAGTCTGCCTTGCAGAGGCCACCGTCGGCCCGCAAATCAGTGCTCGCTTAATGGCAGAGCGACTCCGCAAAGCTGCGACCGTCGCGCCACAGTTCGAGGATCCTGCCCGAACCGTCCACCAGGTGCACGTAGAGCACGCTCGCGGCGCCGCTATCGAAGCTAAGGTGGATCGGATCGCCGCGGTTGGTCCCGGTCACCTCGTAGCTGCCCCGCTCTCCGTCGATGTCGTCTGCCCCGGCGATGCCACCTTCGACCCAGATCGAAGCGTCATGCGCCAGGACGAAGCGCCCTTGCCCGTCGAAATACAGGTGCCGGCTGCTGGACGCACCGCCGTCCGGCGAGCTACTGTAATCGCAGCGGTGTCCCTGTAGGTAGCCTGCCAGACCTCCAGCCGAGCCGGGACGCGCTTCCGCTTGGCGGCGGCAGCGCGAAGTCGAATAGTCCGGGCCCGTGATGACCAACTCCTCTCCTTGGAACTGGTACTTGTAGTCGACCGGCCAAAAGTCCTCGACGACGCGGATCGCGCCATCCCTCAACTCATAGGGCACACGCTCGCCGTTGTAAGACAGCTCGCTGTCAGAGTGGAAGCCCAGTCGCGCCCGGCCTTCGGGCGTATCGCAGGTCCAGTTGCCAAGCAACGCCTCTACCGCCTGGGCGGGCGTCGGCTGCTGAGCGAAAAGGTCGACGGACGTGGCGAGGGCGAGGGCGGGGAGAAGGAGAAGGGTCCTGGTAGCTCGCATGCGAGAGCCTCCTTTCGCGCCAGGACGACTGAAGGTCGAGGCCATTCTGAATCTGCGACATGAACGTAGTCGAGACAAGCTAAGAAGCGACGAATAGGCCTCAAAGCTGCCGGGGGGTGCGGCCCCGACCTGTATCCGCGCAACGCTACCCGCCTCGCCTTGACCCGTTTGGCGCACTTAGGCAGACTTCTTTGTTAATCCCGGCCTACCACGCAGCTCGACGCTGGCCTGTCGCCAAACCTGTATTCGTGCGACACACAGCGCGAAGGGAGAGTTCAGACGACTAGAGGGCGAGGCGCGACGGAACGTCGCACGACCATCCTGCTGCTAGATGGCGCGCGACCTGACGTCTTCGCGGAACTGACGGCCAGCGGTGATCTGCCTCACATCAGCCGCCATGTGTTGGAGCCGGGGGGTGTCGTTCCTGCCACGACGGTGTTCCCCTCGACGACCGGCGTCGCCTATCTCCCCATCCTGACGGGCTGCTACCCCGGCACCCTCAACGTTCCCGGCATTCGCTGGCTCGACCGGCGCTACTACAACGGCAACTGGTGGCGCGACCGCCAGCACCTGCGCAGCTACTGCGGTTACCAGGGTGGCCTGCTGAACGCCGACGTACCTGAGGAGATCCGGAGCCTCTTCGATCTCGAGCCTGACGCCGTCGCGCTCTGCAGCCCCTTCGTCCGCGGCTTGAGCCCGGATGGCATTCGCATGCCCATCGCCCGCGCCTTTTGGGGTGGCCTGGCGCACTATGTGCCAGCGGCGTATCGCAAGCTGGACTCGTTGGTGGGCGATGCCCTGGTTGCTGCCGCTCGACAACGCCCACGTCTGGTGTTCGCGGTCTTTCCCGGTCCTGATGGACTGGCCCACAACCGCGACCCCTGGCACCCCGACGTCCTCGACCTGTACCGCCAGTTCGACGCCGCGGTCGGCCGCTATGCCGCCAACGGCGGCTTTGCTGGCGACCACCTGGCGATCGTGTTGAGCGACCATGGGATTTCGCCGGTCGAACGCCACGTCGACCTGGACGCAGAGCTCGGGGCGATCGGACTGCGGGCGCTGAGCCATCCGGTGATCTGGCGGCGCGACCCGAAGGTGGCGGTCATGGTCTCCGGCAATGCTTCGGCACAGATCTATCTGAATCCGGGAGTACCGCGGCGCAAACGCTGGGGCCTCAGCGACATCGAATACGGCGGAGTTCACGGGATACCGCACGACCTGCCGGAATTCCTGGCGCAACTGCCTGGCGTGGCGCTGGTCGCGCTGACGGACGGAGCGGAGCTGGTCGCCCTGTCGCGCGATGGGCGCGCGCGCCTCGCCGAGGTCGGTGATGGACTTATTCACTACGCGCCTGAGACAGCGGACGTGTTGGGAGTTGGCGCCTCACCCACCGTGCAGAGCGAACGCGACTGGCTGACCACCAGCTTTGATGGACCTTACCCGGACGCCCCGGTTCAACTGCTCCAGCTGTTCCGATCTCCACGAGCGGGCGATATCGCGGTGGTGGCGGAGCCTGGCGCCGACCTTCGAGACCGTTGGGAGACACCCGAGCACCGCTCTGGCCATGGCAGCCTGATCGCTTCACATATGCGTTGCCTGATGGCCCTCAATCAGCCAGCGTCTGGAATCGTGCGAACGACGGACGCCTTCGCTTTCGCGGCCCAGCATCTCGGCCACTCTCTTCCCGCGGGGATCGATGCGGCAGAGCTATCCGAGCATCGTGTCTGACCGGCAGGTAAGACACGCCAGCCTGAGGCGCCGCGCCGCAGAGATCTTTGGTCGGCGCTACGGCAACGTCGTTTGGGATGGACTGGTCCGGGGTAGCGGGCTGCTCGCGCTCCTCGCCATACCCGCCGTGCTTCACTACCCGAAGGCCGGTGTGCTGACCGGGTTCGTCTTGATGACGATCTGGATCAACGGACCGTGGGCACCGCTGCTTCCAGCCACGTACGAGCCGGTGCTGATGCTGTTCGGCCGGCTGTATCCGCCGGTACTCATCGCAGCCCTCGGCATCGCCGGCACGTTGTACGTCGAGTTCCTCAACTACCATCTATACCGGCGTGTGCTCCAGCTCGACTCGCTCAGTAGAATCCGCGAGGGCAAGTTCCTAACCCGATTGAGCAGCCTCTATCGCCGCGCCCCATTCTTCACGATCTGGCTGTGCAGTTGGTCGCCCCTGCCCTATTGGTCGGTACGCTTTCTCTCGCCGCTGATCGGCTATCCCGTTGGCAAACATCTCGTCGCCACGTTCCTGGGCCGCTTTCCCCGCCTCTGGTTCTTCGCCGCGCTCGGCCTTTTCCTGCCGGTCAGCGGCGAGCTGCTCGCGGCCATCGCCGGGGGATCCATCCTGCTCGCCGTGGTCGCCTGGCTGCTTGGGGGACGGCGGTCCAAAGCGCGATCACGCGCAAATCTTTCTGCTCAATCGCCAATCGTTCTTGCCAAGCGGAACGATCTTCGCAGCGTGCGAGAGCACCGGCATTGAGCCGCCAAGAGGTCCGCGAGCCACATCCGGGTAGATGTGTTACCGCAACGTTGCCGAAGGCGACGTCGCTGTAGCGTTTCTCCCCACTCCGATCATCGGCCTGCCATAAGGCTTTTGCCTGATTCGGCGCGTTCGACCCGATGTGCCCTGGCCGGGCTCTCCCGGTATCGCGTGTGATTGCAAGCACTTAGGTCCTAGGTCGCGGCTGGCATGCCGGTTGCCATAGAACCCTCGCGTAGTTGCCCATCGTCGACGCCCGCCCAAGCGATCGATGGTAAGCCGCACGCTGCGACACTCGCGTGCACCCCGGTGGGGGTCGACCCACCTAGTTCTCCAGGAGTAAAGAAGAAGTGAAGAGAATCGGTCTAACCGCTTTGATGGCCGCCGCTCTCGTGGTGGCCGCCTGCGATCGGCAAGAACAGGACATCACCGCGCCGCGGCCGGAGTTCAGCCAGGCGGGTTCGTCCAGCACGGCCCAGTCTGCGATGTTCGCCCTCGAGCTGACCGGCGACTTCGTGATCAACTCGGAGCAAGTCTGGGCCTTTAACCGCCCGACCGCGCGGACTTACTTTGCGAACGCCTGGAACGGCGTCGTGCCCACACCGACCTGCACAGGTGGCGGCCCCAGCGGCGCCAACTGCGCGGAGAGTAATAGACCGGCGACCCCGGCAGCGCCCGCAGCCGATGTGAGTAAGCTCAGCCCCATCGTCAGCCAGAACAAATGCACGTTCTGGTCGGGCGGTACGTTGGCCGTGGCCGCGCAACATTCATCCTATACCCAGTCACTCACGGTCAAGGGTCTGAACGGGAACGGCAACTTCAAGTTCGACTACACCTACTTGATCAGCGCCGGCGCGACGAACCCGGTCGCCGCCCAGACGGCCTGGGACCTGCAGTCGGAGGATTATCAGCCAGCGCAGGTATCGTTCGAGGGCTACCTAGCGGGCCAGTCGACGGTCAAGAGCCTGAACGCCAAGCGCAACGCGCCCTGGACGTTCAAGACCTCCCACAGCATGACCAACCCGGACGGCAGCGCGAGGTTGCAGAATCTCGCGGCCACGCTGTACGACGCCGCCGACTATATGGTCTGGTCCGAGCCGCTAGGTTACACCATGGAGTATGGAACGGACTTCCTGTACAACGGCAACGCCGGATCGAACGGACCGGCGGGTCAGTTGATCGACAACGCCTGGGTCGGCAGAATCCACAACGGTCTAGCCTCATCCCCAGACGGTGACACCGACAACCACGTTGGGAATAACAGCACCCTCGGTGAGCGTGCCGTCATATACCCGTACGGTTTCGCGCTGTCTGAGGCGGGGAACTACAAGCTGCGCGTCAGCGGTATCCTCAAGGGCGTCGACGGCGGCCGGGACGTCTCCGTCAACATCGACGAGCAGATCACCATTTCCGCAGACGATTGCTCGTAAACCGGACCCTGGCCGGACTGAAGCCAGACCGCTAAACAAGAAGGGCCCTCCACTGGAGGGCCCTTCTTGCATCGTGTCGGATGCTGCGGGGCAGACCGGTCTAACCGGGACGTGGGATCAGCGGCCGGGAGTAAGAGCGCAGACGCCCGACCCGCCGTGCAATTAGCGTCCGGCGGATCTCGAGAGCCTGCCTTTCGGTAAAGACGCGCACCCCACTGCCGTTGCGGCGCGGCACCGAGATTACCCCGTCGTCCAGCCAGCGCTGCAACGATTCAACGCTGACCCCCAGCTCGCGCGCCAGCCCGTAAAGAGTAAAGAGCTTGGCCATCTGCACCCTCCCCGGCCGCGGTCCGTCATCGCTCAGGCAAACATCAATGGCCAGCATGATAGCACGGAGGCAGACATATGTCAAGTGAATCGACGTAATGAGCCATGTAGCAACGATATAAGGCACCTATAAACGACTATCTGTATATGTAAATCGGCATAAACGAGACAAACGTGCATAATCCGTGGGTCGGGTTCACCCCCGCTCCTCACGTTGTTGTCTGCCACAGCGACCGCTAAGATTGGCCTTATGAACGACCCCACCGCTCCCGACCGCCGCTACGGCGATCGCGAGATGGCTCTGATCCTGAAGGTGGCCGCGGAGCTCGAGACCCGCGACCCAGCGGGTGAGGGGAGATCGCTGGCCGAGATCCAGGAGATCGCCGCCGAGGCGGGTATCGACCCGCAGCTGGTGGTCGAGGCGGCCCGCGCGCTCGCCGCCGAGCGGTCCCAGCGTTCCTCGCTGACTCTCGGCGCCCCCACCTCGTATCAGCTGCGCCGCGCGGTGGCCGGACAGCTGCCGGAGGCCGAGTTGGGGGAATTGGTGCGCGTAATCCGAGACGTGATGGGCCGCGAAGGCAAGGTGACCGATGTACTCGACTCGGTAGAGTGGCGCGACACCGATTGGGCCGGTGGGGTGACACACGTGCAGATCACGCCGAAGCAGGGCCAAACGCGGATCAGCATCTCGGGTCGCTACGGAAACCCGGCAGGTCTTACTTACCTCTGGTCGGGGGTCATCGCGATGATCGCGTCGGTGATCGTCGGCACCGAGCTGCAGGCGGCTTTCCTGGTTGAGGCGGCTGCGATCGCCGGCGTGTGGGGCGCGGCCTATGTCGGCGGCCGGCTGGTCTGGCAACGAGTGGCGCGGGGCATCCAGAAACGCCTGTCAGCGCTGGCCGAGGGAATCACGGCGCAGGTCCGCGCCTCGCCTGGCTTCGAGACTCGGGCGCTGGCGGAGTCGACGCAAGACGAAGACGGTTGAGACGGCGGTCGGCGGACGCCGGACAGCTGCGGCGTCGGTAGCGGTGGCCGGTGCGCTCCCCTACGTTCTCCGAAGCAGTCCACGGTTGTACTGCGCCTCCGCAGACACGAGGAACTCATGGCAAGAACCGGGAGCTGGCGCCGCCTCTTCAACCGATATGTTGGGCTGGGTACCGCGGTCCTCGGCACGCTCATCGTGCTGAGTAGCTTCTTATTCCTGGACAATCTGTTCGCCTGGTACGCCACCGTCATGGTCGGCCTGCTGGTCGTGATGGCCGGATTCCTCTATGCGGCTTATCCCATTCTGACCAGCGAGCGCCGCTTCGTCGAATTGCGGGAAGAGGTCGACAACTTCATGTTCCTGGTGCGACAGCTGAACAACGCCGCGACGGCAAGCTCGGGTGCTGCCGCACTGGAAGAGGTCAAGTCAGCGATGATCGAGTCGGTCGAGCGCATGGCGGATCTGGCCGGCAAGGAATCCCGTTAGGCTAGCCGATGGAGTCAGACGCTTTTGCGCCAAGACGGTGTCGACGAGCCTATGCGCGCATCGTGCGTCAAGCGGAGCGGCTGGAAGAACTCGCGAACGGCCCGAGCGAAACACTGAAGGCCCGGGCCGACTCGGTCTCCGCCTGGAGCGTCGCCGAGCAGCTCGATCATCTGGCAGGCGCCAACCAGGCGATGACCGGTGCGATCCGCAAGATCCTCAGCTCGGAGCCCATCGATTCAAGGCAGCGACCCACGCTGATCGGCCATCTCGTCCTGCTCACGGGTTGGATCCCACGGGGGGCCGGCAAGGCCCCCGCCTACACTCTCCCCGGGCCAGTCTCCGTCGACGGCGTGCGGCAGAATCTCAAGGCGGCGCGTGCCGCGATCGAGGAGCTAGACGATGTGCTGCCGGAGATCGGAAGATCGAGCAACCGGCTGGATCACTTCGCTTTCGGCGGCCTGACCCCACTCCAGTGGCTCCAGACGATGGGCGTCCATACGCATCATCACATGAAGATCATCCGTGACATTCAGCGGCAGGTGAGGTAGACCATGGATAGCTCTGAGAAAGGCGCGAAGCGCCGTTTCATTTCGATCACCGAGCTGCTGCAGCGGGCCCGCATCACGTTCGAGCGTTTCCCGCTGGTGATCCTCGCGGCCATCGGCGCCGCCATCTTCGCCACCTACCTGGCTCACATCGATTTCGATTCCGAGCTCGGAGCGGATGCCCTCGTCCCGGTGCTGATCGTGTGCATCCTCGGCATCCCGCTGTTCTTCTGGCTGCGGGTGCTGGGTGAAAGACTGAACTGGACGTCACGAACTCAGATCGTCGCCGGACTGACCGGCGTGGCGGCCTTGGTCGGCTACTACCTGATTCTGCCGGCGCCCGTCAAAGGCGCGGACGTTACGACGTACCTGCTGTTGATCGCCGCTGCCCACTTAATCGCTTCGTTCGCGCCGTACTTCGGTCGACCCGAAGAGGAGAACGCGTTCTGGCAGTACAACAAGATACTCTTCCTGCGCTTTGCGCTGGCCGCTCTTTATTCGGTCGTGTTGTTCATCGGGCTGACGCTGGCGATCGCGGCGTGCGAGACGCTGCTTGACATCGACTTCGACGACGAGATCTACGCGCAGCTGTGGTTCTGGGTCGCCTTCGTCTACAACACCTGGTTCTTCCTGGCCGGCGTGCCGCGCGATCTGCGGAGCTTGCAAGAGGTACGCGACTACCCCACGGGGCTCCGCATCTTCACCCAGTATGCGTTGATTCCGCTGGTCGTGATATACCTGCTGATTCTCTACATCTACACCGGCAAGATCCTCGTCGAGTGGAACCTGCCGGAGGGCTGGGTTGGCTATCCGGTGATCGGTGTTGCGGTCACCGGGGTGCTGGCGCTTCTGCTGGTTCACCCGATACGGCAGCAGGCGGCGCACGCCTGGATCGTCACTTATTCCAAGATCTTCTATTGGGCGCTCTACCCGCTGATCGTACTGATCGGCATCGCCATCTGGACGCGGATCGGCGAGTACGGAATCACAGAGAAGCGGTACTTGGTCGCGGTGGCCACCGCCTGGCTGCTGGGGATCACGCTCTACTTCACCTTCAAGAGAGCGAAGGACATCCGGATCATCCCAATCTCGTTGTGCGTCGTGACCTTGCTCTCAGCCGTCGGCCCTTGGAGCGCGACTGCCACCTCGCGCCGCAGCCAGCTCAACCGCCTGCGCGAGCTACTGATCGCTGAAGAAGTGATGGTGGGCGGTGTCATCGACTCGACTCCGAAGCGGGTCGAGTTCGAGCGGCGGCAGGAGATCAGCAATATCGTCAACTATATCTACAACCTCCACGGGCTAGACCGTATCAGCGATTGGTATGCCAGGCCCGAAGTCCTCGCCGAGAGCCCGCGGCCGAACCGCGCGATGGAGGAGATGGGCCTCAAGTACATCAGCCCCTGGATGCGGCCGCCCGAAGGTTTCTCCGTCAGCGCCACCGTTCCCAATCCGCTATCACTCGACGGCTTCGATTATTTCTACGCCCTTTCGGAGCGCTTCAAACCGGATACCGTCCGCTTCCGCACCGTGCTCGCCGAGCAGGGAGATGCTCTGGCCACCGCCGTGATGGAGTTGCGTTTACGAGGGACCGTTCTCGATGTCGGGCCGCCGTCCGGCACCGACCGTTTGAGCGTGGACTTAGGCCCTATGCTCCTCAACCTGAAAGACAAAGAGGAGGTCGGCGAGGCGTTCGGTCCGGATGAGACATCTCTGGCGGTCGAGAACGAGCGCTACCGGCTTCTGCTGTACCTGCGAGACGCCAGCGGCGGCGGTGAGGGCGACTCGCTCGCCCTTAGCCACATCTCTGCCAGCCTGCTGATCGATGTGAAGTAGGTCAGGAGACGGCCGGAGCCGGCTGCACGGCTCGGGCGGGTCCGGTCTGCCGTTGGGCGAGGGCCGCCTGTTGCCGGCCCAGCCAGAATCCGACGATCAGCCAGAGAGCGCAGATCGGCGCCGCCACGAAGGCGATGGCCGACATGCTGAGGCCCAGCCAGCCCATCGCCGCGTACGACCAAGCACCGACCTGGTCGCCGCCGCGGTAGATGAAGGTGTCGATGAAGTTCTTCGCCTTGTACTTCTCTTCCCGGGTCACGACGGTGTAGAGCACTTCGCGGGTCGGCCGCGCCACCGCGTAGTTGCCCGCCCGGCGCAGCGTCTGGAATGCGACCAACACGGCGATCGTCGGCCAGATACCGAGCCCCAAGAAACCGAAGACACAGACAGCCGGCAACAGCGTCAGCGTCACCGCCACACCCAGCCACTTGATCAGCCGGCCGGTGACAAAGGCCTGCATGAATATCGCCAGCACGTTGACTGCCAGATCGATCTTCGCGAAGAAGGCGGTGCGGACCGCGCGGTCGCTGAAGTGCCGGTCGACGATCTCCGCCTGCTGGAAGTAGAGGAAGGTCGCAATAACCGTGTACAGCAGCATGTAGCCGCAAATCCCCAGCAGGTAAGGCGATTTCAGCACCCCGTAGATGCCGGCCAGCACACGCCCTCCGATCGGCTCCTCCGCCGACGCAACGCCAGGCGGATAACCGCGACCAGCCTCCGTCTCCGGCAGTCCGCCGACGCGCGGCCCCGTTTCGGCGGGCTGGGATTCGGGCTGCACCGTCAAGCTGGAGATCTTTGACAATCGGCGAACGCACTGTACAGCAATTTCTAGGAAGACGATCGAGATCAGCATGAGGTTGGTTGGCCCGACCGGCTCCGCCAAGCTCGCCGTCAACCCGGACCCGACGATCGCCCCCAGGGTGCCGCCTAACGCGATGAAGGCGAAGATCCGCTTCCCTTGCTCGCTGCCAAAGATATCGGCCATGAACGCCCAGAAGACCGAGACAACGAACAAGTTGAAAACGCTGACCCAGGAAAAGAACGCGCGCCCGATCCAGATGTTTGCGCTTTCCGGCGCCAGTTTCAGAGCGACAAAGAAGATCAGCAGGTTCGCAATGAAGAAGCGGTAGGTGTAGGAGACGAATTTGATCCGTGGCAACTTCGCCACCAAAGCGGCGAACGGCGGATGCGCCACGAGCATGAGGACTAACGTGCCGGTGAACAACCACGGCAGATTGCGCACGCCGCCGGCGACGCCCACCTCATC
>JBFJOD010000108.1:0-11334 GCA_041617795.1 Gemmatimonadota bacterium
TATGAAGTCCTCGGGGTTACGTGACTCTTAGTTACTTTTTGACTCACCGCTGGTCAAGGATGCCGGGTCGTGTAAGTTAGTTGCCATCGCTGGCTTTGGCACGGCAGGTGCGACAACTGCTAAAGTGTTCCGGCGCCGGGCCGCATGGTTGGCGCCAAATTGCAATTCAAGGGTGTTGGCATGGCAAAGTGGACGGGTTTAAGCCATTCAGAGGCGACGAGGCAATTGTGCTGATCGCGTGGGTTTGCGAGCTATGTTAGCCGTGACGTGGTCGGTGGCGATTCGCAAGCGGCTCGTCGCTGTTATCGATATAAGGCCGAGCGAACGGCTGAAAGTGGTGCTGTTGTCGCTCTATTTCTTTTTGGTGATCACGTCTTATTACGTCATAAAACCTGTTCGCAACTCGCTTTTCATTCAGCGCCTGGGCGCCGACAACCTCCCCTACGTATACATCGCGACCGCGATCCTCGTCGGTTTTCTTATCACTTTTTACTCACGTTTTGCTGACCGCATCACGCGGCGCATGTTGATCCAGAGCACCTTCCTCTTTCTGGCTTCTAACCTCGTACTCTTCTGGTGGATCCTCGGTCGCGGCGGGATTCTCAGCTCCGGTGCCTTCTACATCTGGGCCAAGCTCTATCCGCTATTACTGGTATCGCAGTTTTGGCTGGTGGCTAATGATTTCTTCACGACGCCTCAGGCCAAACGGGTCTTCGGTGTCATTGGTGCGGGTGGAATCATCGGGGGCATCGTCGGCAGCAGCATCTCCGGTGCCTTTGCCACGCTGCTAGGTAGCGAACGACTGCTTCTGGTTAGCGCGGCACTCCTGGGTCTCTGCTCCGCCCTGCTGGTGGTGATCGATCGACTGGAGGTGCCGGTTCAGGCGGCGCCAGTGCGCAAGGAACGGCAGGGGCCGCCGCCGGGTGCTTGGAAGCTGCTAAAAGAATCCGCGCATCTGCGGACTATCGCTTACATACTTGGCTTTACAATCGTCGTATCGACAATTCTCGATTGGCAGTTTGCCAAGGCGATCGAGTTATTCGTCGCCGGTGAAGATGCCAAGACGGCGTTCATTGGCCGCTTCTTCATTCTGTTGAATACGGCGTCCGTCATTATCCAGTTCTTGCTGACCAGTTGGATTCTGCGTGTGTTCGGGGTTGGAATTGCGCTACTGCTCCTGCCACTGGGGCTGCTGACGGGCTCGATTGGAATCATCATTCACCCGGGATTGTGGACGACGGCGTTTGCGCAAGGGACAGCAGGGGCACTGCGCTATTCGCTCGATCAGTCGACTCGCGAGCTGCTGTTCCTGCCGATGGCACCGGATCTGAAATACCGTGGCAAGCCGTTGATCGATCTGGTCGTCTATCGGGGTGGGACTGGCGTAGCCGGTATTATCGTGCTGGTCGGCAACAAACTGCTAGGGTTTGGCTTGCGCGAGATGGGCTTCATGGCCGTGGCGATCGTCGGCTTGTGGTTGATCACGACGGTAGCCATGCGGCGCGAGTACAAGACGGCAGTGCGCCGGCTGATCAGTACACGAGATGTCGAGGCCAGAGAACTGCTGGTTCAGTACCTCGACGCTGGCACACGCACGGATCTCGTCCAGGCTTTGGAGAGCGGGGATGAGAAGGCGATCATCTACTCCCTAACACTGCTCGATGGGATAGATGACCGACAAGTAATCGCACGGGCGGACCGTCTGCTGGATCATCCGGCTGAACGCGTGCGGTCGGCTACACTGCGTATCTTGAACGACGCTCACGCCCGCGATCTTGAGGCGCCGGGCAATTACCTCGACATGGTTGAAGAACTGCTGGATGACTCCTCGATCGCTGTCCGCTCGGAGGCCGTGCGGTTCATCTGTCGGTACGGTTCGGCGGCCGACTCGGAAACACTACAGAAGTTCTTGGAAGCATCGGAACCAGAGGTGCGCGCAGCTGCTCTGGCCTCAGTCGTCCGGCACGGGAATATCGGAGAACAGGCAGTCGCCGGCGCCACCTTGTTGGAGATGGCTAACAAGCGGAACGGCCCGGTCGCGACTCGCGAACGAAAGGGCGCGGCGGAGGCGTTGGGCCTGATCGATGAGCATCCGCAAACGGCAGATACGCTCTCGGCGTTGATCCACGATACCGAGATAGGCGTACAGTTGGCGGCGATGCGGGCTGCGGCACGAGCGCGGCGACGGGACCTGGTGCCGGATCTGGCCGCTCACCTCTGCTGCGCTCACGCGCGCAGCGCGGCAGGTCTGGCACTTGCCGCGTGCGGCCCGGAGGTAATCGACCAGTTGGCCATATACCTGCGCAGCGCCGATGTGCCTCTAGAGGTCCGCATGGCGATTCCGTCCGTCTTCTACGAGACGCGACATCAGTCGGCGGTCGACACGCTAGTCAAGCTGTTACCGCGGCTGCGGCCGGTGATCGTGCGGCGCTCTGCGCTGAAGGCGCTCAACCGTATGCGACGCAATTACGGCGGCCTGAGTTTCGATCGTGACCCCCTGGAGCGCGCCCTGAAAATCGAATTGCGGAGGAGCTACCAGTTTGCGGCGGATCGTACACTGATCGATCCCGAAGAATTGATCGGCTACATGCTGGCGGAACACGAACGCCGGGGATTAGAGCGGGTGACGCGAATCCTTGGGTTGATGTACCCGCAAAGCGACATCCTCGCTGCTTATCAGGGACTGCTATCTTCCAGCGAAGCGGTTCGCGCGGCAGGTTTCGAGCTGCTGGACAGTACGCTGTCGGTGGGCCATCGCCGGGTTGTTGGACCGCTGGCGGACCCTGGGCTCACGGTGAGGGAGCGAGCGGAGCGTGGAGCGACGTTGTTCGCGCGCGTAGAGTTTCAGAGGCGAGATACGATTCTGCAGCGGCTAGCCCGGCAAAAGGACGAGCCTTGGCTGTCGGTAGTTGCCTGCGCGGCCGGAGGGCTGCGAATCCCGGAGCTGGCCGTGCCGGTGAAGCCTCCATTTCATCTGCATCCTTTGCCGCGTGCCGGGGTTCCTTACCGAGCGATATTCCTGAGACCAGACGAGACGATGATGCTGAAATTAGTCGAACGTGCGGATTTCCTGCGCGGGGTCGATATTTTTTCGGACGTACGAGCCGAGGACTTGGCCAAGATCGCAGCCATCGCGCAGGAACGCGAGTACGCAACGGGGGCGACTCTGTTCAGTGAGGGCGATCCAGGCTCGGAGATGTTCTTGATTCTATCTGGGGAAGTAGAGGCCAGCCGCCGCGGCGACAGGGCTTTCACAGTTAAGCGCGGCGATACGGTCGGCACGTTGACGCTGATCGATGAGCGGCCGCGTGAGCTTACCGTGCGCGCCGTAGGGAAGGTAAGGGTCTTGGTGATCGCCCGAGATGACTTCTTCGACTTGATGAAAGATCATTTCAATCTCGCCGAGGGAATGTTCGTTCACCTCGCACGCCTGCTGCGCAGGCAACAGGGAAGCCCGGATCCCGAGCGTACCTGATTATTGCCAGGTGTGGGAGCGGGCGGTCTGCCCGCGGACCTAACGGTCGTCGACGTCGACCAGATCGTCGAACAGCGGGATGACAGAAGCGGAGGAGATACCGTCCGCTTTGTAGATCAGGTCATCGAGCTTGACGATCAGGCGCGCCAAGACCCCCTTGGCGGAAGATTCCATCAGCGCGGCAGCGACGTACTTCTTGCCGTCTCGCTCGACCAACGCGGCATCCGAGTGCCACTCCCTCCAGGTTCCCGACTTGCGAAAGATTCTCGATTGTGGCCGGCTCGCAAGCCCGAGCACGAACTTATGCTTGATTTCCGGGCGCGACATGATGGATTTCATCTCCTGGCTGGCCCAGGGGCTGATCAGTTGACCGCGATCGAGCATGATGAAAAACCTGGCGGCCTGGCGTGCGGTGGCGCCATGAGAGATTGCGTGGAGGGGGTCGCGCCGCCAACGGCCGAGGTCTCCACCATAGTCCTTTCCGACCCAAAGGCCGCCGTCGCGATTCTCGTGATACAACTCGTAGCGCGGATCCTCGAGGGCGTTGGCGATCGCCTCGAAGCCGACGAGTTCGATGAGCTCGCTCGACTCGCGGTTCGATGACTTGCGGATCATCAACTCCATCTTGCGACGGAGCTCCGGAGTGTACTCGAGGTTTCCTTTGTCGATCTGATCGAAAACACCGAGCATTACGGCGATCTTCGGCAAGCTGGCGGCATACCGCATATGGTCGTCGTCCACGCCGGCATAGCGGATAACACCTGGCTGTGATAAATCGGCGAGGGCGACGGATAAGCGCTGCTTAGCGACCAGGCTCTTGAAGGGTGCTTGAGAGAGCACGGCGTCGAGCGCGGCCTGCAGCTTTGGGTCCTTGGCCGGCAGAACCAGGGTTTCGCTCGCAGCGGACCTTGCCGTGACTGCCGCGGCGGTCACCTGTGCATTTGCCGGTACGGGCAGATGGATGAGGGTGACTATGGCCACTGCAATCGCTGAAGGGCTGAAACGGCTATTTAACATACGGCGGCAGTTCTCCTTTACCGCAAAAGCGGCCCAGCCGGAAGCATTATCGCGCTCCGGTAGGGCCCAGCATTCAATTAAAACGGTGGGTGTGCCTCTGTCCAGACCTGCGCCCGACCCTGGGTAACCCGGCGCCTGCGAACCCCGCCGGTCATGGGTGCAGGGTTTGCAAAAACCGCTCGATGCGGGTGGCGATCTCCTGATGCTCGGCTGCTGAATTGAGTTTCAGCACATTCGACATCATTGATAGCATGTAAACTCGCTGCTGCTCTCCAGTCGCCGGCGACTCGACGATAGCCACCGAGTGCATCAGGTTTTCGACGTTGCCTTTGTACTGACCGCACTCGTAGCCCTCCTCCTTCTTGCAGCGGTACAGGGAACCAGATTTGAAGTAGACGGCAGCGTCAGCCAGCGCTGGTGAGGAAGCGTAGCGATAGCGGCGGCGCGTGAAGTAGAGCAGCTTCTTCATCTCGAGACTACTCCAGCGGTCGACGACACGGCCTTGTTCCAATCTCAGCAGCCAGCGCACCAATTCGCGAGGCGTAGCATGACTCGATTTCCCAGGGATGATCCGCGAGCCAGTATTTGTGAAGTGAGTACGCTGGCGCAGCCCGGCCGTATCGACCCCGATTTCTAGCAGCGGTTCCTCGATAATCCGGATCGAGCGGTCGGTCAGCTCGGATTTCGGAGTTATGCGGAAGTACTCCTCCTCCTGTTCTTGGGAGGGTGGGTAATCGCGGCCGAAGACATTCATCAGGAGTGCCTCTTTCCAGACGACAGAGCCTGCCGCGTTCGAGCTGGGAGAGACCATGTGGTCGACCCACTCCCAGAGCGTAAACACATCACCAACCCGAATGGCACGATGAATCACGCCGCTCATGTCCTCGGCCACTACTGGGACCTGGTGGCTGTTCGGTATCACGAATCGATCGGCCGTGACCTTCGTGTTTCGCAGCAGCGCGGCCCGTGCTTCCACGTCGTCTGGGTACAGCTTCTTCAGCTCGTTGAATAGCGCGGTCATGACGAGGATCTTGCCGACGCTGCCGGGGATGTAGCCTTGGTCGGCTCGAATCGCCGCATAGCGCGGTTGTTGCGGATCCGTGATATCGAGGAGCGCAATGCGGTAGGACGCGTGCCGGCTGCCGACGATCTTCTCGAGGCTGGCCTGCAGCTCGGGATCCAGAGGTGTGTCACGATTCAGGTCGAACGTCTCATTGACCTCCGCCAAGCGCAGGCGGATCGCTTCTGACGGCAGAAGGGCACCCGGCTGCAGCCGGAGATTGCCCGGCATCTGGCGTACCTGGATTAGCTGGTAGGCCCGCAGGCGCCGAATTCCCGTGTACTCGTAGCCGTCGAGAGGATAGCGACCAGGCGGTAGCGCCGCTCCCGCCACGACAACCGCCAAGAGTGCAGCGCCCCCCGCGAAACCAAGCTTCCTCATATCGCCTCCTGAATCGAGATGGCCCGGTTCGCCCGCGCCAGGATGTCGCGATCGAGCATGCCGAGTCGCTCGAGTAGCTGGCTGCTGCGAAACCGGACGAACGGTCTGATTTGAAACAACCAGAGTTTGCCATCGACGAAGCCAAATTCTATGTCCCAGACCGCACCGCGATCGGCTGCGGCGAAGCGCTTTTCCCACTCGTCGACGACTTTGAGCAGTTGTCGAACATCATCTTCTCTCAGCAGGTAATTCGGCATGGTCGCAGGCACCATCACCGAGCCGCCCGAGCCGCTGGTGACCAGGGCTCGACGGTAAGGTGCCTTTGCCTGTGACAGCAGCTTCAGCGAACCTGCGCGATCCACGAGGACAGTCTCGGCATCCTCGCCTTCTACGGCGCCACCGACTCCTTCGGCCGTGGCGATCGTAATGTGCTCTCGGCCACCCGCCTGTAAGCCGGAGGTAATCAGAACGCCCGACTTCTCTGAATGAACGCTTTGGAGAAGCAGTACCGATGGGAAAATGCGTCCTTGGTCTTCGAGGATCTGCTTTCGCCAGAGGTAGGCGCGCTCGCTAAACGGTGAGGTCCAGACCCGTTTGATCGAGGATAATACGGCATCGAGCGTGCGCTGGTGCGGAACCGTCAGGTTCAAACCAGCCCCTGAAAACTGCGGCAAGTCTTCTACGTTGGTGTCGCTGCGGACAAAGACACCTTGGGAGAGCTTGTCGCCGAAGACTTTCCCGATCGCGGTGACGATCGACTGGCGAGTCTCGGGCAGCCACTCAAGTTCGAGAATCGCCTTCCGGACCCTGGCCAGCTGTGCAAACATGTACTCGTCGATCTCAGACTCGCTGCGGCCAGCGGCCTTCATTGCGCGCGCTCTGGAATAGGCGATCTCAAGCTCTTCGAGCACCGTTTTGTCAGCATCAAAGGGCCGATTGGCGTGCCGATAAAACATGCCGAACGGAAGCGCCAAACCGTCGGAGACCTGGCCGGGAAAATAGGCGGCCAACTGGCCGAGGTTCGCGGCTTTGGGCCCGACCAGGACACCCGAGTCGCTGGCGCGCAGAGAGCTCAGGGGGATGGGGTCGATCTGATCGAGTTTCAGGCGCGATGTGTCCAGTTTGATCTTCGTGGTTCTTGCCTCGCGACCCTCGTCGATCAGCCGACGCTCAGCTTCCGTCAGCCGGGTGGGATCTTTCAGCAGAACGCACCCTAACGGAGAGACGGCGTAAAAGACTTCCTTGTCTTGGTAGGCGCGGAGCTTCGGCAAGTGAGACGATGCGATGGAGGCGTTGGGTATCCCCAGGTTCCGTGCCAAGAGCTGTATGTGCGACAGCAGGTTACCGGCGTCGAGAGTCAGCACGCCGGCGACGGGTCGCATCTCGGGCGTGGTTTCCGGAAGAACATAAATCTTGTTTGATTCGAATTCCGGGTGAGCGTTGTCGCTTGCCGTGATCTCCAACGTTCGCATCGCGACACCCGGGTTGAGTCCGCGTACCCCATGACTGACCTCGCTGCCGAGCAAATGATGCGACGCACCGAGGACCCGGTCGGCATCGGCGCTCAAGCGACCCAGTTCCAGCGAAAGGGGCAATAGCGTCGATGCCCGCAAGACTGCGTCGAGAAAACCGGCTGCCTGAGGCTCGAACTGCAAGTAGCGCTGGTTCACAGGTCCAAACACGCTGCGGGCGGTGGCGAGCGACCAGTCCAGGCTGCGCGCCAGGTAACTCAGTGCCGTGCGATATTCGAGGGCTGACAGCGATTGCGCCGCTCGAATCCTGGCGATCTCCATGTCCAACGCGGCGCGCTCACGCGTCGACAGAAAGCCGACTGAATGCGCAATAGCGAAATGCTTCGAGAGGAATCCCAGGCGCTCGCCGCGCGGTGTAGGCCTGACGCGCTCAGCCTCTAGGTCCTGGGTGATAACGAATGCTTGCTCCTGCAGTGTCAGGAGCAAGTCCATCAGTACAAGGTTGCTCTTGCCATTCGTGCTCCGGGTAATCTCGTGGCGCAGCTTCGGCCCCAACTCGGCGATCTGCGAGAACGCCAGGCCCAGATTCCCTTGCTCATAACTTCGCTGCAGGGCCTGCAGTTCTTCGGCGAATGAGGCGGGCACTCGCCGTCGGTAGCGCGCCAGGGCCTCGACGTTGCGGCGGGCGTCATATTGGCGACGAAGCTCATCGCGCAATTGAGTGAGTTTTTCCTTTACCGCTGGCGCATGATTCCTAGATCCGAGGTATGCCTCGACTGCCGGCAGATCTTCCCGGGACGGGAAGGAGTGAATCTTGACTCGCAGTTGCAGAAAGGCTGAATCGAGGTCGGCGATTTCCGTTGAGAGATTGCGGATTTTGGCCGTAGACTGCTCTTCCGCAACCGCGGTGTGAGGCATCGTAGCCACGAGCTGCCCGGCCAAGAAGAAATTGCGTGACGTCCATTCCCGATTCGACAATAGCGACTCGAGAAACGCCTGACTCCTCACCTCCTCATCCTCGATCTGACGAGCGCCTCTGTAGAACCGAGCCCGGCGCAGCACCCAGCCGTCATCGATGCCAACGAGGTAATCGTTGAGGACGAGTTCCTTCAGGCGATAGTGGTCAC
This sequence comes from Gemmatimonadota bacterium, assembly GCA_041617795.1. Classification (GTDB taxonomy): domain Bacteria; phylum Gemmatimonadota; class Gemmatimonadetes; order Palauibacterales; family KS3-K002; genus JBFJOD01. The sequence continues at coordinate 8,533 of JBFJOD010000108.1, forward strand.
GGCCGGCGTCGAACAGATCGTCGTTGCTCAACGCTTGCAGGATCGTGCCGACATGAATGTGCAGCTCTGCCAGACGCTTGGCCTTGTCGTTGAACTCGGCGTACTGCACGCCGCCGCCCCGCGTGGAACAGGGCGAACCGGCGGGCGGTTGCACGGTACCGTCGTTACAGAACCAGCGAATTCGCAGATAAGGGCCGCGCGGGTCTTTCTTCATCGCCGCTATGGCCGCCTGCACTTCCATCGCCTCGGCGTCGGAGAGCGGTGGGGGGAAAGCTGCACTCTGAGCCGAGACCGGCTCTGCGATGGCCAGCGATAGCGCTAAGAGAATCAAGCTTCGCATAGGCGATCTCATCGATACACTCTGCTTCAAGATCAGGTTCTCTCCTATCAGATGTAGGTGTCTCGTGGTAAAGAGCGCATTGCGCTCAGACCGGAAAGGGTGCCCGGCAGACAGGTTCGAGACGGTTTTGTCTTTTGGGTGTCGGTGGCCGTTCAACAAAATTGCAGTATTTGAGCCATGCTTGCCAGTGATACCTTTTCGGCCCAACAAGGGTCCGACGTCAGCCGGGAGTAAGCGCGGCTCGCAGTAGCGCGCCGGCGGGGGACCCGATCGCCGCGGCCAGTTCCCCGAGGCGTAGGGCGGGGCGGAAAACCATGGCGAGGCGCGGGGTTTCATGCGGTTTGGCGGGCTTGGGGGCCAGGTTGAAATTCAGTTTCAACTAGCCTATATTCAACCGCAAGTGATAACGACTTTTAATAAGTGGAATTGTTATCGTTCGGAGAGGAGAGGTGGGGTAAGGGTCTGGCCTGGTGGTAGTTACGGCAAGGCCAACTTGGGTGCAGCGAGCGGTGGCGGCGGGCTAATGTTTGTTGTCCTACACTTTTACAACGGACTGTGGTTATGAGCACGACGGCAGAGACGATTGAGGCCCTAGCGCAACGCGATTACAAGTACGGTTTTGTAACCGACATAGAACAGGAGTTCGCGCCGCCGGGGCTGAACGAAGACATCATCCGGTTCATCTCGGCCAAGAAGAATGAGCCGGACTGGATGTTGGAGTGGCGGCTCAAGTCGTACCGGCATTGGCGCGAGCTTTACGATGCGGGTAAAGAGCCCGATTGGGCTTTTCTGCCGTACGGTTATGGCCCGATCGACTATCAGGCGATCAGCTACTACGCGGCGCCGAAGAAGCGGCCGGACAGTCTGGACGAAGTCGACCCGGAACTGTTGAAGACTTATGAAAAGCTCGGCATCCCGCTCGAGGAACAGAAGTGGCTAGCGGGGGTGGCAGTCGATGCCGTATTCGACAGCGTTTCGGTTGCGACCACTTTTCAGAAGGAGTTGGAGAAGCACGGGGTCATCTTCTGTTCCTTTTCGGAGGCCGTTCACAAGCATCCTGATCTGGTGAAGAAGTACCTTGGCTCCGTTGTTCCGCACACCGACAACTTTTTCGCGACGCTGAACTCGGCGGTCTTCACCGACGGGTCGTTCTGCTACGTGCCGAAGGGCGTGCGTTGTCCGATGGAGCTTTCGACATACTTCCGGATCAATGCTGCCCAGACCGGTCAGTTCGAGCGCACACTGATCGTAGCGGACGAGGGAAGCTACGTCAGCTACATGGAGGGTTGCACCGCGCCGATGCGCGACGAGAACCAGCTACACGCGGCGGTTGTCGAGCTGGTCGCATTGGACGATGCCACCATAAAATACTCGACCATCCAGAACTGGTATCCGGGTGACGAAGAAGGCAAGGGCGGCATTTACAACTTCGTGACCAAGCGCGGCAAGTGTCAGGGTCGCAACTCGCACATCTCGTGGACGCAAGTCGAAACTGGATCGGCGATCACCTGGAAGTACCCGAGCTGTATCCTCCAGGGTGACAATTCCCTGGGCGAATTCTACTCGGTGGCGTTGACAAATCTTCGTCAGCAGGCTGACACCGGAACGAAGATGATCCACATAGGGAAGAACACAAAGAGCACGATTGTGACTAAAGGCATCTCGGCCGGCCGGGGTCACAACTCTTACCGCGGCATGGTGAAGATCATGAAGGGTGCGGAGAACGCGCGGAACTTCACGCAGTGTGACTCGCTGTTGATCGGCGACAAGTGTGGAGCTCACACGTTTCCGTACATCGAGGTGAAGAATCAGACCGCGAAGATGGAGCACGAGGCGTCCACGTCGAAAATCGGCGAGGATCAGATGTTCTACTGTCAGCAACGCGGGATAGGTCTTGAAGACGCTATATCGCTGATCGTGGCAGGTTTCTGCAGAGAGGTTTTTCGGGAGCTACCGATGGAGTTTGCCGTGGAGGCGCAGAAGCTCCTGAGTGTGAGTCTCGAGGGAAGCGTCGGCTAGTTATCCAACTGGGAAACAACGTAAATCTGTGGGATTAAGATAAATGCTTGAAATCAAGAATCTACATGTGAGTGTCGAAGGAAAGAAGATCCTCAAGGGAGTGAACCTCGAACTCAACGCTGGTGAGGTTCATTCGATCATGGGACCCAATGGCTCGGGGAAGAGCACGCTGGCGTCAGTGCTGGCGGGGCGTGACGGTTACGATATCAGTGAAGGCGAAGTTCTCTACAGGGGCCGTGACTTACTGGAGTTGGAGCCGGAGGAGCGAGCTTGCGAGGGAGTCTTCATGGCTTTCCAGTATCCGGTGGAGATTCCGGGTGTTGGCAGCATTCAGTTCTTGACCGCGGCGTTGAACGCGATTCGCAGGCATCGCGGAGAAGAGGAACTGGATGCGCTGGAAGCGTTAAAGCTGCTCAAGGTGAAGCTGAAGACGTTGCACATGA
>JBFJOD010000109.1:0-11207 GCA_041617795.1 Gemmatimonadota bacterium
GGCCAACAGAGAGCCGTACGACCGTGGCTGGTTGTTGAAGGTCCGGGCACGTGAGCCACGTGCTGTTTTGCGGAACTTGCTGTCCGGTGAGCTGGCCCGTTCCTGGATCGACGAGGTTACGGAGCGGCTGCGTCAGATGCAGGCAGGCGAACTGGGCATCGTGATGCCCGACGGCGGTGCCCCGGTTGATGGATTTGCCCGAATCCTCGCGCCGGATCACTGGGACGACCTGGCTCGTGAGCTGCTACTCAGCGATTAGCCGGCTTCGCGGGACGCATAGGGTAAGCACTATTAGGCCGGAGGCGACGATGGAAGCGCGCATCACCGGTGAGCGAGACGAGCTACCTTGTATCTGGGTATTGGCCGGTGTTCTGAGCTACCGACTCTGCGACCGAAGTTACGATTGCGAACACTGCGAGCTGTATCATGCGCTGCGTGGCAGGCCGGGAGACCGCAACGAGCTTGACCAAGTGTGCTCCGCTGGGCGCAATACGCTGCGTGCATCTCCGACAGAACGCGCGGTCGATGAAATGGTGATCAGCTACCTCTATCGCCTCGGTGCCGGCTGCGAACTTCACCTCGATTGGCCTTATTCGGCAAGTCATTTCTGGCTGCATCAGCTGGATGACGGAAACATCGCGATCGGGCTCGATTGCAATCTCTTGCGTATGCTCTTTCCCATCGACGACATCACCCTGCCTCACATCGGCGTCTTGACCAGACGTACCGAGCCCTGCGGCTGGCTAACCCGCGGCCGCCTGGCGGTCCCCCTGACCGCACCTCTATCCGGCACCGTCAACGCAGTTAATGATGCGTACGTCGAGCGGCTGAAGGGGCCGCGCCCGGCCTGCGGCAGCGGTGAATGGCTACTAACCATGGCACCCGACGAGGAACTCGCTAGCGTTCCCGGGCTCTACCGCGGCGAGGACACACTGGTCTGGTACCTGCGAAAGATCCAGCTAGTGAAGCACTACCTGCGAGCTGCACTTCATTCGGCCGATGTGCAGGCGCTTGGAGTAACGCTGGCAGACGGTGGGGAGATCAACCTGGATCTCGAGGAGGTGCTGGGGCGCGATAGGTTCGAGACGCTTGTCGACGACCTGTTTCATCTGCAGATTTAGGCTACGTCCTCGGCCCCAACCACAAAGGCGGCCGATTGGATGACATCATGAGCTGTATCTTCCAGTTTTTTCGCATCCTGCCCACTCTCAGCTTCAAGCTCTTTCTCGTACTATTTCTGTCCATCGTGCTGATGTTCACGGTGTATGCGGGAGTCGGTAATTCCATGCAGCGCCGTATTCTGGAGCAGCAGGCGCAGGCGGAGGCCGCTCGTCACGGCGACCTGCTTCGCCAAGGCCTTTACTCCAGTATGCTGCGCAACGAGCGGGAGCGCACCCACGAGTTCATCGAATCGACAGGCGCCGAGCCAGGCATCGAGGCAATCCGGATCTACAACAAGCAAGGCGTTATCACGTTCTCGAACGTCGGCGAAGAGATCAACTCAACCGTCGACCTTAGAGCCGAGGCTTGCTATGTCTGTCATGCTTCATCAGATCCACTTACGGCCGTTACCACAGAGGAGCGGTCCCGAATCTATCGCAAGCCCGGAAGCGATTACCGCGTGCTCGGTCTGATCACGCCGATTCATAACGAGCAGAGTTGCTGGAGCGCTGATTGCCACGCCCATTCCGCTGACCAGTCGATACTCGGTGTCCTGGATGTCCAGCTGACGATGCAGACTGTCGATCTGGCTTTTGCTGCTGCTCGCCGGCAGGCGTTCACTTTGGCTGTTACGATCATCTTCATGGCCATGCTCGTAATGGCAACAATCATCTACCGCGCGGTCTATCTGCCGACCCGCAAGCTACGCCGCGGCACCGAAGCGCTAGGGGCGGGCGACCTGGATGTGCAGATCGATCTGAATCGATCTGACGAGTTCGGCCAGTTGGCCGATTCGTTCAATCACATGGCAAGCAGCTTGAAGACCGCAGACGCTGAACTGCGCGCATGGTCACAAACGCTGGAACAGCGGGTAGGTGAAAAGACCGCCGAGCTAGAGAAGTTCCACAGCCAGATGATGCAAGTGGAAAAAGCCGCGTCACTCGGTCGGATGGCGGCAACGGTGGCACACGAACTGAACAATCCCCTCTCCGGCATCGTAACGTACGCAAAACTCGTGACGAAGCGTCTCAACCGCTTACTGCCTGCAGGGTCGGAAAGACAGCAGGTCACCGACAATCTAGAGCTAATTCGATCAGAATCGATGCGTTGCGGCGAGATTGTGCGTGATTTGCTTACCTTTGCGCGGGAGCACGCCGCGGAGTTCAAGCCCGTCCACCTCCACGACCTATTGGACCGTGCCTTGAAGCTGGTGGCCCATCACATAGAGCTTGGCGGCGTCGAAGCCATATCGCGGTTCGAGCTTACGGATGACCTTGTAATCTGCGACCCGGATCGAATCGTCCAGGCACTGATCGCTCTCATGATCAACTCTGTCGAAGCGATGCCGGATGGCGGTCTGCTGACAGTCCGGAGTTCGGAGTCGCCTGCCGACATGGGGTCACGCGTTATTCTCACCATCTCGGACACGGGCATCGGGATCCCGGAAGACGTTCGCGAACGGATCTTCGACCCGTTCTTCAGCACCAAAGACGAGACGAAAGGCGTCGGTTTGGGTCTGGCCGTCGTCTACGGCATCGTCAAGCGCCATGAGGGTATGATCAGCGTGGCATCCGCCGTTGGAAAGGGAAGCACCTTCACTATTGAACTGCCGCGCGATCCCGCAGACGCCAAGCCGGGTAAGCGCTCAATGCTAGAATTGCGAGTCGGCAGATGAGGAAGAGGAAGATTCTGATCGTCGATGACGAGCTATCCGTTCGTCAATCGTTGGGCGAGTGGTTCCGCGAAGACGGTTTCGAAGTGGAGACAGCGCCGGACGGGACTAGCGCACTGATGAAGATGGAGACCGGCCCTTACGACATTGCAGTGATCGATCTCAAGATGCCGGGTATGGACGGGATCACGCTGCAAAAGCGCATTCGCGAGATCGATAAGAGTTCGGCCATCGTCATACTAACTGCATACGCATCGGTGGAGACGGCGGTTGAAGCCCTGAAGCTAGGCGCCTACGACTACGTTACCAAACCCGTCGATCCCGACGATCTTTCCAACCTGGTTCGCAACATCCTGCGTCAGCAGGAGCTGTCGGAAGAGAACGTCCGCTTGAAGGAGAAGGTCTCGGAACTCAGCCTGAGCGCTCCGATCATCGGCAACAGCTTGAAGATGCGGCGCGTGTTGGAGTTGATTAACACAGTGGCCGAGACGGACTCTACGGTTGTGATCCTCGGCGAGTCCGGCACTGGAAAGGAGTTGATCGCCCGGGCCATCCACGGCAAAAGCAAGCGACGGTTTTTCCCGATTGTCGCCGTCAACTGCGGCTCGATTCCGGAGACACTGCTTGAAAGCGAGCTGTTTGGCCACGAGAAAGGCGCTTTTACCGGCGCGCAATACCGGAGGAAGGGCAAGATCGAACTGGCTGATGGGGGCTCACTCTTCCTGGATGAAATCGGTGATGTCAGCCCGAAAATGCAGATCGATCTCTTGCGCGTTCTCGAGACAAGACGCTTCACCAGGCTGGGCGGCAATCAGGAGATTTCGTCCGACTTCCGCTTGATCTGCGCGACCAACAAGAACCTGGACAAGCTGGTCGAGGATGGCGTGTTCCGAGAAGATCTCTTCTACCGGATCAACGTATTCAGCGTTCCGCTGCCGCCGCTGCGCGAACGAAGCGATGACATCCCGCTCCTGGCGCGTCACTTCGTTGAGAAGTACGCACGCGCCATGGGCAAGCTGACCAAGGAGATCAGTCCCGAAGCGGCAGCTCTGCTCGTCAGCTACCGCTGGCCGGGCAATGTCCGCGAACTTCAGAACGCCATCGAACGCGCTATGGTCATCGGTCGTGAGCCGCAAATCGTGCCAGCCGACCTGCCACTGCGCCTGGAGGCAAACAACAGCGACCCGAACGAGCGGACTCTGTCGGCGTTGGAAAAGGACCACATCGAGGGTGTGCTGCGTGAGCATGATGGGAACGTCACGCAGGCGGCACGTGTGCTCGGCATCGATCGGGGTACACTTTACAATAAGATGCGAAAGTATGGAATCGGACGTGAGGCGTGAGCGACGTCGTTTACGTCAGCTTTCTCAGTGAGTACTCACCGGCCTGGGCAGACAGCCTGGCACCGTGCGTAGCTCAAGTTCTCGGTCACCCCTTGATGAAGACCGAGATCACGGTCGATCTGGAGCCGTACTACGCTCCCGAGCGCAACCAGTATCACGCCACACTCATACTCGCCGGCCTTCTGCGGCATCTGCCGGAGGACGGATCCAAGATCGTCGGCATTACCCAGCTCGACCTGTTCGTGCCCGTTCTCACCTTCGTCTTCGGCCAGGCGCAGCTAAACGGCCACGGCGCCGTCGTCTCGACCTTTCGTCTCAAGAATGAGTACTACGGGCTACCGGCAGACGAGGAGATGACCCTGGCCCGCACGGTCAAAGAAGTCGTTCACGAGTTGGGGCACGCTTTCGGACTCGTTCACTGCCGTGACTACCGCTGCGTTATGAAGGCCTCGACCTATGTTGAGGATGTTGACCTGAAGCAAGCGTCTTTCTGCGGCGCTTGCCGGGAGTTGCTCGACACGACGATCAACGAAGAAACCTTGCACCGGTCGAAATGAGATGAGCCTGGCTTACTTTATCGTGCTCGATCGTGAGGATCCCGGATTCGATCCGTTCATTAACGGCAAGTTCCTGGCCAAGGACGCCCGGCGGTTGAATAAGGCCGCCAAGAAGCTCGGCCTCAAGCGATTGGACGACTTCGTGTCCTACGAGGAGGGATCAGCGCCACGTCTGCTCGCGCGCGCCGCGGGCGCGAATCCCACTCAGTGGTTTGATCCCGACGAGGGCGCAGTATGGGCTCGCACCCTTCTGGAGAGGTTTCGTGACGACCCGCGGCCCCTGAAGCATGCGGAGGGGGTCATCTCCGACCTCGAGGAATGTCTGGTTATACTCGAGAAGGCGAAAGCCGCCGGTACCCGCTGGCATTTCGCTATCGACATCTAGGAAGTCTTCTAACTGAAACAACTAGTGTCGAACACCAGCTCAAGTTCTGAAATCCTGCCGTCACTAAGGGCATGGTTCGGCCGCAAGTACAGCGGCCAGAATATCCGCCACCGAGCTCGCCGTCGCTTCGATACAGAACCACTAGCTCTTCAGGTGGTCTCGTACCCGCCCGGCCAAGTCCTCCGGAAGCCGGCTGATGATCTCGTCGGTCATCGCGTCTTCGGTCCGGAACAGGACGTTGAAGATTTCGCGCAGCTTTTCAATCGCGTTCTTGCTGAACAGTCCGACGAGGCCGCCGAGACCGGCTAGCCCGAACTCATTGATCTCGACATTGGAAGCATCCGGGATCGTCGCCAGCAATCCGCCTTTGAGGACGAAGTAGAAGACAACCCCCAATAGCACACCCATGATCGGGCGCGCGATGTACCAGGGCGAAAAGGCGGGATCGAAGTCTTGATCGACGCTGGCGTGCTTCAGGTATCCTAGGATGGTCGTGATCATGCTGCCGATCCCGGCGGCGAAGATCGTTATCGTCAGGTAGCGGAACTCGCCGCTGCCCAAGAACGTGTCGCTGTCCAGCGCCATGAACAGTCCAACCAGGAAGAACACGCTCATGAACAGCAGCCAGGCCGCGATGTTGACCGTGACGGGCGCCGGGAAGGCGAAATGCTCGGCCGTTCGCTTTTTCGCCGGGACTCCTTCCGGCGCGGCCGCCTTCAGCGAGTCAGCATAGGCGCGGGTCGCCTGGTGAACGAAATAGAAGACCCCACCGATCAGTGCCAGGCCTACGATCGCCTTGATCAGACTGACCGCGGAGGTCCAGGTCAGCGGTGACAGGTCGCGGAACGCTTCTGCCAAGGGACCCTGCACGTAGGCAAGTCCGACGAAGATGCCCAGCAAGTACCAGAGGTAGACAGAGATCTTTCTGAAACCGTTCATCTTGGCCATCCCGGTTCGAGTCGATCGTCATTCCAGCGTACCACGGATTATAGCACCTGAGATCAAAGCGTGACCCTGGCCGGCTGGCCAAGCCGCGACTCCGCCGCCGCCACACCGTCCACGGACACGCTGAACCGCTCCGCCGATATTTCGATCCCGATCTGCCGTCCCCGGAACGGCAGGCCCACAAGCTCCAGCGACCCCAGGCCAAACGGGAGGGGATCGACGACAAAAGCGTCGCCGGCCGCCGGGCGAAAACCTGCAACGTACTTGACGATCAGGTCGTTCACCCACGAGTGCTGATAGTCATCGAAACCACGGTATAGGGACGGCTGACCGGTCTCCGGGTTGTAGTGTTCATAGCAATTCGGCCGAGCCGCATCCCCTTCGTGGAACATCATACTGATGAACTTGCGCATGAAATCGGCGGCCGGCTCACGCAGGGCTGGGTCGTGCTCGATCGCCGCATGACTGATCGCCTCCGCCACGTGTGAGTTGGCCATCGGCCAGACCCGGCCGTTCCAAGGACAATTGTGGCGTTTCCCTTTCCATTCGGCGTCCGTACTGAAGTAGGGATCGTCGGCGCTGGTCGATGGGACCGGGTAAGGCGTCCAGAATTCCGCAGGGTTCAGCAGGTGTTCCCGCAGTCCCGCTATGTGCTCGGCCTTCACCAGACCGGTGAAATAAGGATAGAAGCACACCGCAGCCTTAACACCTGTGCGGCGAAGCGTTCGTGGGTCGACGTCCGAGTACAGACACGACTTCGCATCCCACATGAGCTCCTGAACCGCGGTCGCCGTGCGGTCCGCCACGGCGGTCCAGCGCGCCGCCTCACCGAACTCCTGCAAACGCCCGGCAATTTCCGCCAGGGCCCGCTGCAGCTGGTAGGTGTAGACCGTCGCATCGACAGCCTTGAGGCGGATTCGGTTACCCCAGGTCGCGCTGTCGGCGTCGGGGCTCACCGCCATGTAGCGGCTCATGTACTCTTGGCCCGTCTCGTAGTGATCGATCACGTCGTAGAGACCCGTGCGATCGGCATCACGGTTACGGTCAAGCCAGTCCGCGTAGCGGGCGAGGGGTTGGTGGACGGCGCGCAGGAACCCCTGATCCGGGTGCACGGCATCCACCGCCAACACGGCACCTCCCCAATCGGCAAAGTAGAAGTCGGTGCCTTCGAGCCGATCGACATAGACACGTCCGTGTAGACCACCGCTTTGCTTCTGATGGACCAGGAAATTGAGGATGACTCCGCGGGCGCGGTCGGGCTCTCGCAGCCAACGCAGCTCTCGCGCATGGCACTGAGCGCTGTAGGCAATAGGGACGTGGAAGTAGCCGGTCCCCTCACAGCAACCGGGATAAACATGGTTTCCCACGCCGCCAGCGTGCGCGCAAAGCCGCAAACCATACCAACGGTAGTACCAGTAGCGCTCGATGAACGGATCGGAACAGCTGAGCTGAGGCAGCGACTCGAAGTACGCGGACCAGGCGGCGCGGCTCTCCGACCCCGGCTCCGCCGGCGCTGCGGGCGATTCGCCAGCGGCCAGCGGCACTGGCTCGCTGACCCTAACGGCAGCTTCGCGACTTGCTGGCGACGGCAACGGCTTCAGGCCCCGCGGTTCGACCCGCGCCAGCAGCGTTACTTCGGCTCGACCGCCGGCGGGCAGCTCAACACGCGCGGCCACGGCGGCGTAGAGCATGCCTTTATCGCTGGTCCCCTCAACCTGCCGTGCCGTCCAATCGCCCTGACGCCACTTCTCAGGGAACGGAGTCAGCTCCCAGCGCGGCTCGAGACTCGAAGGCTCTGCCAGATAGGCTGCCCCGGCAAAACCGTCCGGGACCTGCAAAGCGAACCGTGTCGGTAGGGAATGGCCGCGCCGGTCGACCAACCCTCGGGTGAAACGCACTCTTCCAGCCGCTGTCCGCACCGTCGACAGATCGACAGCGCCAGCCTCCTGGATTGTCCAGGCGACGGCTAGAAGTGTCTGATTTTCTGTTCCAGAGTTTGTGATCCGCCACGCCGACTCGATCTGACCGCCCGGGAGGACGCTCCGGTGCTCTTCCCCGGTTAGCCGCTCCTGCATCTCATACCGGGCCACCAATTCGGCCGGCGTCCAGACGCGACTCTGCTGGCGCAACGCGAGTGGGCGGCCCGGCGACGTCTCATCGGTCAGCAGGAAGCTGACGGTGAAGACCGGGGCGAGCTGGAAGTGGTGAACGTCCAGCTCATCCCAAAAGCCCGGCCAATCCAGCCAGCGCGGGAAGCGGGGCGCGAAGATGATACCGCCGCCCGATCCGAGGTAGTGCTTGTCTGTCCGCTCCAACTGCTTCAGATGCTCGAGCATCTTACGTCGGCGCTCAACGGTTTAGAGCCGCTGGCGCCGGGGCCAGCCGCTGACCCGTCAGCACGAGCTTCCCCATCTTCCACAACTCCCACTGGAGGCCGGCGTCTTCGGTATAAGCCCAGCGATCGCTCCACATGATCTCGGTCAGCCGACCTCGGCCGTCACCGTCGCTGACGAAGATCTGCAAACCGGAAACAGCACCGATGAAAGCTTGGGCCTCGGGTAGCTGCGCCCACGGCATGCTCAGCTCGAACGTCCAGCCGCGCTGCGTGCGCTGCGCTTGGAGCGCGGCAGCTTCGATCGGTCCGTGATAATCGGCTCCCAAGCGCATCACAGGGTACGGTGGTTCGCCATCGCCGATGATGTGGGCATAAAGCCAATGGTCATCAGGCTGCCAGCGCGTCGCGTCTGGTGCCTGACCCCCATAACTCAGCGGGTGATTGTCGTTGTGAAAATCGAAAACGAAGTTGACACGATCGCTAGTCCAGGCGGCACCGGCGGCCAAGCTATCGTCCGCGAAGTCACCTGCCACGTAAAGGTTCAGCGTGTCCCAGACAAAGCGGAGCGTACCGCTCAGGTCGCCGTCCCCACCGTAACGCGTCGGATCGGTAAGCAGGTGGCTGTTCGAGTCGAGTGTCAAAATCGGCACCTCCGCCCACTCGTCGAGCACGCCATCGAGTTTCACGTCGAAAGTCCTTGCCGGGGCTAAGGCGACGCCGCTTCGAGCAGTATCGGGTGGCACGCCTTCACGGTCCGCCGCGGCGACGCCCGACCCTCGCTCCATGGCAAAGGCCAGCGCGTAGAACACCGCTCCGAACATCAACGCCGCCCTAGCGGACCTGCAGCGACACCACACGGCGCTCGTACCTCCCATCCAGTCCGATGACATAGATGCGATGGTCACCAGCAGGCAAAGTGAGAGTGAGCCGATACAAACCCGAGCCCTGCCCGTCTCTCAGCATCAGAAGTTGGTCGCCCACCACGGCCGCCACCCGCAAGTCCGCCCCTTTCACGACGCGCCCCATCCGATCACGTAGACGTACCTCGAGAACGAACGGCTCGTCAGCCCGCGCCTCGATCCGCGACGGAACCTCGATCCAGCCGCGCGCCTCAAAGTACACCGGGATCAGCGTCTCCAATACATCTCCCGGGGCAGCACCGGGCAGCTCGGCTTGCACGCGGATCGTATCCAAGCCCGGCAGCATCCCCTCCGCAAAGACCACGCTGTAGCGGCCATCTTCCAGCTCCGCCAGCCGCACTTCGCGGCCGGCCAGCGTCGCCGTCACCCGCGCCCCGCTCGCGCCGGCGTCCCGGGACACCCGAACCGTCACCGCGAACGGCGCTCCGTTCGAGGCGACAAGCTGGCTGTCGGCTCGGATTACCCAGGGATGGCGCCGCACCACCTCGACAACCCGCGGAGCGAAGACGATGCCCGGCGCCTCGGCCACCAACGTCAGGCGGTGGACACCGATCTCGAAAGCGTCCAATGCGAGGGCGAACTGGCCGGGGCCGAGCATCTCGACCGCTGGCTCGGCGTCCGCGCCCGTAGCTTTCAGCCTGGCGTCAGCAGCCAAAGGACCGCCGCCCGCGAAGCGCGCTTCGCGGATGTCCACCAGAAGCTTGCCTTCAGCGGCGACATCACGACCTCCAGGATCTGAGGGGCCTGTAGACGTCACAACCCGGGCGGGCGCGTGCATGTCCCCCATACCCAGGGGGATGATCTCCGCTCGTGCCCCGTCCACCGTAACCGTCAACCGCCTTCCAGCGCGCGGCATGCCCAACCACGAGCTGTAATAAACTCCGTCGAACAGGACGCTCCCATCGAAGTCGGTGTGCTGATAAGCGCGGCGGCGCGGCTGCACGCGCCTATCGCGCACCCGGACCGTCGGCGGCCTGGCGGTGTCGCCCGCGCTGACCGGAAAGTAGACTTCATCGTTGGCCCGGCTGATGAAGATCCGATCGTAGAGCGGCCGGGACCCGGTAGCGCGTAAGGTATCGACGAGTTGTCCGTAGCCCAGCTTCATCCAGTCTTCACGAGCCGTTCGCTCGAGCATCCAGCCGTAGTAGATTAGTTGCATCGACCAGGGATACGTCGCTCTGTTCGCTCGCTCCCGCTCTGCATAACTTGTCATCTCGTCATCATTATAGTGCGGGAGGAAGCTTCCGGGACGCTCCCCGACGAGTGTTGCCATGTTGCGGCTCATCTCGTCAGAGTTTAAGAACGCGTCAGGCATGCCACTCATCGAGAACATATCATCGATGTTGTGCAATACTTCGTGGATCATGATCTGTGAGATGCGGCCGGGATCCCAGGCGAACACACCGATGGAGTTATAGCCGGCGTCACCCAGGAAGTTGCCGTCCGGCCCGACCGCACCGCCACCATAGGCCAAGGCGGCGCCTGCCGGATTGGCATTGTTCCAAGCGTAGAGGGCGATCACCTCATCGAAGTCGTAGTCCAGCATGCCGAGCGAAACCAGTTCGCTCTCGATGTCCTCGCGCGAGAGGTAGTATCGACCCGGCGCAACCTGAGAGACGTCCGATAGCGCCAATTCGCGGTCGACTTGCAGGAGTGACACGCGAAACTCAACGGCAGAACCAGCCGAACGTCGGTAGAACTCGATGAATTCGAGGACCTCCTCGTGGACTCTTTCCAGTTGCTCGCGCGATAGGGTATGTGAGAAGGATCGAGTATAGAGAACGATCAGGACATCAATGTTGCGGACTTGTTCGCTGGACGGTAATGCATAAGCCGGTAAGCTTAGCAAACTGGCAGCGATGATGAAGTGCGCGGCCAACCACGCGGCA
>JBFJOD010000110.1:0-10981 GCA_041617795.1 Gemmatimonadota bacterium
CACCTGCGACATAAGGCGAGGGGCTCCCGTCCCGCCCGACCCGCCAGCCTTGAGGATCGGCCTGCGTTACGTGCGCGGCATGGGCTCGAAGGCGGAAGAACAGTTGAGAGCGGCGTGGGAAGCGGGCGGCCCGTTCACGTCGGTGGAGGATGTGGTGCGGCGCTCGGGGTTGAGGCTGCCGGCGCTCAAGACGCTGGCCGAGGCCGGCGCTTTCGACACGTTGTGGCCGGGGCGACGCTCCGCCCTCTGGGAGGTGCTTGCCCGGCTGGCCGCCCGGCCGCTGGCGCCGGTGGAGTCGGAAGATGAAGCGGCGGTGAACGGGCGCGCGAAGCTGCGTGAGATGACGCCCGTCGAGCTCATTGCCGCCGACTATATGACCACGGGGCTCTGCACCCATGGTCACCCGATGGAGCACATGCGGGCGACGCTGCGCGCCAACGGAGTGCTCTCCGCCGACGATTTATTGCGGGTGCGCAGCGGTCAGCGGGTGAAGGTGGCGGGCGTGGTGATCTGCCGGCAGCGGCCCGGCACCGCGAAGGGCGTCTGTTTCATCACGCTGGAGGACGAGACCGGGTTCTCCAACTTCATCGTCTACTCCGACCTCTTCCAGCGTTACCGCAAGACGATCGTCCGCTCGCCGGTGCTACTGATCGAGGGGATCGCTCAGAACGAGCAAGATGTGGTAAACGTGCAGGCGCGACGGATCACGGCGATCGCACCGCAGGCTGGCGCCGACGTCATCGAGAGCCACGATTTCCACTAGCCGAATCAGGTGCAGTCCCCAAGAATCGCCCTATCGCACCGGCCCGCCAAAGGACATCTTCTTTGGTCGCTATCGCGGTATCTTGATCTGCCCAATCCGAACGCTGAGCACTTACGGAGTCTCGATGCCCGAGACGCACAGAGAGCGAAAGCTATGGATCGCCGCGTCCGTCATCCTGGTCGTCGGGATCGCGCTGCAGTTCTTCCTCTGGTCGCGCCAGTCGGTGATGACCGATCAGATAATGCTGCTGACACTGGGTCTCGACTTCGCAGAGACCGGTCGACTGGATCCGTTCGCCATCCACATGAGCGGGGGCGGAAGATTACCCGGCGCGCTGCTACAACTGCTCATCGGAGTCCCACTGAGGCTCTGGTTCGACTTCCGCTCGCCGGCGCTGCTCATCGGAGTCACGCACCTGGCCGCCGTGGCGGTGCTCGGCGCGACCCTCGCGAAGGCGCTCGGGCCGCGATCCGCGGTCTTCTTCCTGGCCATCTACTGGCTGTCTCCCTGGCGCCTCTACCACGCCGGTTTCCTATGGAATCCGGGCTTCGTCTTCTTGCCCGCAGCGGTCCACCTGGCTTCCGCATATCGGCTGCGCGAACGACCACGCTTTCTGGCCAGTGCAGTCCTCGTCGCGGCGATCGTCATGACGATGCAGGTCCACGCGTCGTTCCTATTGCTTCTTGTGTCGACGGCAATTCTGCTTTGGAAAAAGAAGGTGCGGCTGGATCTGAAAGGAGCTCTCGTTGGCCTCGTCGCCGGCTCGCTGACGCTCATCTCGACCGCTGTGGCCTTCGTTCGCGGGGATTTACCACGAATCGCGCCGCAGCGGTGGGGGCACTTGCCACCGGTGGTGCAAGAGGTCAGCAATCTAGTGAAGGGGTCACTGTATTGGTTTCGCCTCGGCTCGCTGGACATCGGCCGCAGGATTCGCCAGGTGGCGGGCACTGTAGAAGCGGAGCTGGGCGATTCGGCTGGCGGATCGATTCTAGCTGCCGGGGTCGGCGTGCTTGCCGCCGTCGCCGCGGTGTCGATCGTGATCGCGGTGGTCGCGTCGTGGAGTTATTTCAGACGGTCGAGTGCGGACGAGGACCCGGGCGACGGGCGACGGAGTTGGATCCGCTTCTATGCCCTATCGTTCCTGCTGTCCGTCGGAATCGTAGCGATCCTCGCACCAGTCCCGCTTCAGGGCTGGCACGTCATCATCGTGCTGCACGCCGCCTGTATACCGGTGGCGTTCTGGCTCGAGCGGAACCTGCTAGGCCAGCGGGCCTGGCTGCGCGCCGTCGCCGCGTCGTTCATCGTTCTACAGGTGGTCATCACGCTGGCGATAGGGCTGGGTAATCCGATGTACGTTCCGAGGAGCGAGCCACCGGAACTGGCGGACACGGCTCCTCAAGAGCTCAAGAGGTTGTTACGCTAGCAGCTAGCCTCTTGTCAGCCGGGCCCCGGCGCCAACCGCGCCCGGCGGCTGGGAAGAGGTACGGGACTCCCAGTCCACTGCTTGGAGCCACGCACTTCTAGCCAGTCAAATCGGTAGGAAACGAAGCGGGTACCTCCCCCAGCCGCCGGCTATGCGGTCCGTACGGCGTCCGTGGCGAACGCCCGCCATCAAGGTCGGTCAGCGACGTCCGTAATTCCACGGCCAAGGTCACGTTAGAAACCCGACATGGATCACTTTTGGATGGCACTGTCGCGCTGGCACGACGGGGCACATCTTTTAGATGTGATTAAGCTGCGAGCTTTGCTGGCGATTCTTGCTTTTGCCCCGGTACTCAGCGCTTGCGACGAAGAGAGCGCATCCGGCATCGTCGTCGGACCCCTGCCCGGATCTCGCGTCGCCGAGTCCGTTCTCGCCCTCGCTGTGATCGACGGCGTCCCGGTGGGCATCACCGATACGTTCCTGCCAGATGAGCTGGTCAACCTCTGGGTCCACTGGGAGGATCTCGATCCACCCCACGAGGCCGAGGCCGTCTGGTTCGATCCTACCGGCGACGAGGTCGATTTCACCGTTCTTAACATCACCAGGCGGGAAGCCGAACAGATCACGGTGTTCACGCTGGAGCTGATTGCCCTCTCCGAGACGGGGCGTTGGGATGTCGAGCTCTACCTGGACGGCGAATTCCAACGCAGCCATACGTTTCTGGTTGTCGAGTTTCTGCCCTGACAGAGGGTCGACAGGCAAGCGCCGCCCCGTGAACTCAATCGCGCCGCCTTGTTCCGCCGCCCGGCGGACCGCGAGTTTGTTTGTAAACAGGCCGGAAGGCGCTGACGGATTGTTGCGGGTGATTGACAACGGAGTCGCAATTCCGGAATAATAAGATGTCGAGCGTGACGCAGACTCCCGTCTTGTCGTTCGGATAGCCATGTCGGTCTACCACTGGTTCAGCGCCGTTCTGGTCGTTGTGATCTTAGCTCTATTGCTGTTGGGCGGGCTCATCGCGATCAGGCGTCGGCGTCGCGTCAAGTCACTGCCGCAGCGAGGTTGGCTGACCGATGATATGGTCCGCCAGATCATCGAGCGTGGGAGTCTGACCGAGCGGCAGGTGCCGGAGAAAGCGCTTGACCTCGAGGAGATCGCCCGGGAGGAAGAGCGTTTCTGGACCGAGACCTGGGATGAGCCCGAACACTACTGGGAATAGGCGGTTTTCAGCTCGTGCCTAGCCGGAAGCGTCCAGAGCCTTGAAAACCTCTTCATCATTAGGGAATCGCCCGGCGCTGTGCTTGGAGAAGATTAGCTTGTCCTGGTGGCGCACCTCGAAGGCACCACCGCTCCCCTTGATGAGATCAACCTCTATACTGTCGTACCGGGCGCGCAGTTCGTCCGCCAACCTGGCGGCGCGTGGTCCGTAGTTTCAAACGACGCAGTATTCGATACTTACGTGCATCGCTCTCTCCCTGATTGAGGTTGCCCGTGGTTTTCGCGGGCCCGAAGCGGCACGAGCCTCTGTTGACCCTATAAGCGAGCCAGTCTAATTTGAGCGCCAGTTTCACGGCACCGCAAGCGATGCGTGTCCCCCGTGGTATTCGGGGGTATTTGTTTCGGATAGGCTTCTTATGCCAGTAATGCTCGGCTTCCTAAAGAAACTGTTCGGCGGCTCGGAGCGGCGTCCCACTCCGCCAGCGTCGTCAGCTGCTGTCGTGGCCAGCGACGACATCGAACGGATCGAGCAGGAGCTCGAGAGAGTCAGCCACCACTATGAGGCCGCGCGACTGCTCAACCGGGCCGGCGATCTCTACTTGAACAGGAGTGACCGGCAAAGCGCGCTCAAGAAGTACGGCGACGCCATCGATGCCTATCTTCAGTCCAGCGAGTACGACAACGCCATGGCTGTGTGCCGAAAGATCATTCGGGTCGTTCCTGAGGTCATTCGCACGCGCCGTACGTTGGCCTGGCTTTGCCTGGGCAAAGGTTTCCTGGAGATCGCCCGGGAGCATATTGATGCCTACACCGCGGCCTCGATCGAGGCCGAACTCGAGCCGCTGGCCGTTCAACATCTTCAGCTCATGGCGCAGTACGTCGAGCGGCCGGATTTCCGTGAGTTTTTGGCCGAGAAGCTGGCGGAGCTGGGCGCCACGGAAGCCGCCGGGAAAGTCAGGGAAGGCGAGGCAAGCGCGGATGTTCAGTCGGCGGGTTGGACACCCGTCGTCTTCGCCGCCTTGCTTACGCCGCAGGAGCTTCGCCAGGCCGCCGACAAAGGTGTCGAGCTTCAGGCTCCGACCGATGAGCTGTACGCTGACCAATTCGATGCCTTGCTGTTTGATCCTGAAACGGCGGCCAAGAGCCGCCGGATCAGCGAGCCTTCACGGACCAGCGACGACGAGCCGCAAGAGAGCAAGTAGTACACCTGCTAATCGCGCACTTTCACCAAAGTATAGTCTTCCCGAGCGATCCGCCTGGTCGCATGCGTTTTCGTTCTTTGCCTGGCCGTCGGGGCCTTATTCCTATCACTCCGGCGTCTTATTATGAACGGCGATGGAAGGATACGAGCAGCTTCGGCTAGAAATTGAGACGCTCATCGGGCGCCCCATTCGGCCTCCGATCGAAGATGATAAGTTCCAGCAGCTGGCGCTGAGTGTCTTTCGCCACCAGTTCGAGAACAACCTGCCCTATCGCCGCTACTGCGAGCGGCGCGACCGTACGCCGGATTCGGTTCAACGCTGGCGCGACATCCCCGCCGTGCCCACCGCCGCCTTCAAGGAAGCGGCGCTCATCTGCGGCGACCCGGCCGAGGCCGAGATCGTCTTCCGCACCAGCGGTACCAGCCAGGGTCCCGAGCGCCGCGGTCAGCACTACGTCCGCGACCTTCGTCTTTATGAGACCTCCGCCCTGAAGAACTTCCAGGCTCATGTTCTTCCGGATGGCGCACGCCTGAGGGCGATCATCCTGGCGCTTCCGGACAGGCTCGCGCCTGACTCTTCTTTGACCTGGATGCTTGAGAAGGTTCGGGTTCATTTTGGCGCAGCTGGCAGCGATTATTTCGTTGACCAGGCGGGTCTGCGATTGGTTCCGCTTCTTGCAGAGTTGGCGGCAAGCGAAACGGGAGAGAGGCCGCTGGTCTTGCTGGGTACGGCGGCTGCGTTCTTGCACCTGCTCGAGGCACTCAAGCAACGGAATCGTCGATTCAGCCTACCGGCCGGCTCACGCCTGATGGAAACCGGCGGCTTCAAGGGCCAGGGTCGAGCGATACCGAGGGATGAGTTCTATGAGATGCTTGGTGTCCATCTTGGATTGTCGCAGTTCTACTGCGTGGCCGAGTATGGGATGACCGAGATGTGCTCCCAATTCTATGACAATGTCCTGCGAGAACGGGCGCTGGGTCGTTCGCCGGAGCAGCGTTACAAGGTTGTGCCGCCCTGGGTCCAGACGCAGGTTGTCGATGCGGAAACACTCGAAGTGCTTCCGGCCGGCCAGGTCGGGGTGCTGCGTCACTTTGATCTTGCCAATCTGGATTCGGTAATGGCTATCCAGACCGACGATCTCGGTATTGCCGGTGCCGATGGCTTCGAGATTCTGGGTCGTGCGACCGGTTCGGAGTTGCGGGGGTGCTCGATCGCAATGGACCAGTGGCTGACAGCGCAGCGTTAGACGGCTTCTGGCTGCCAAGCTTGGCAGGGCAGCTCGAGACTCGAGATCGTGCCTTCGGGCCCGACCACGTGCCGATGCGCGTGCCGGTCTTAACGCCGCACACGTTGCGCGAGCTATTGGTCGAGCTGAAGCGAACCGGCCGTGAAGTGCTGGCGACGCGGTCCGTGCGCGAGATTTTGACCAGTATCGAGAACGTGGCTGGCCGAATAGCCAGCAGCAAGGATCTCCTTCACGACGAACTCGTGGCGACGCTCCCGGGGCTGACCGGCTACTCGGAGCAGATGATCGCGGTTGGGCTGGAACGGATGAGCGAAGGCTGGACCGCCCGAGCGCTGCGCGAAGGCTTAGAAGGAGAGTTCGGTGCGCTGGACGTGCTGGACGCATTTCAAGCGCGTCAGACGGGAGGATATCAGCGAGCCTTCGGTCCGGAGCTGACGGTCCACATCTTCAGCGGCAACATCCCGGGCGTTGCCGTGAGCAGTCTCGTGCGGTCGCTTTGCGTGAAGTCGCCCAGCTTCGGTAAGACGGCGGCGGGCGAGCCGTATTTCGCCGTCTGCTTCGCGCGGGCACTGGCGGAAGACGATGAGGAACTTGCCCGCTGTCTGGCAGTGAGCTACTGGCCCGGTGGGTCTGAGGATCTGGAAGCGATCGCGTTCTCCGAGGCTGGCGCCGTGATCGCCTATGGCAGCGATGAATCGATCGGCAGCATCGCCTGTCGCGTGCCGCCGGGTGTGCGCTTTCTTGGCTATCCGAACCGTGTCGGCGCCGCGCTGTTGGCGCGCGGCATGTTGAACTCGGAGGCGACAGGCGAATTAGCGCGTGGCATCGCGCTGGATGTCGTCAACTTCGATCAGCAAGGTTGCGTGTCGCCGCACGTGGTCTATGTGGAGCGCGGCGGCCAGGTGAGTGCTCTCGAGTTCGCTCAACAGATCGCAACACATCTGGACGAATTGTCGCGAGACATCCCGCGTGGAATGATGTCCCCGGGCGAATCCACTTTGATTCATCAGCTGCGGGCACAGGCAGAGGTCCGGGGCGCGACCGTGCTGGCCAGTCAGCCTGGAACCGAATGGTCGGTGATCGTCGAGGAGCGACTGGAGTTCGACGCTTCGCCTTTGAATCGTGTCATCCAGATTCGGGCGGTGGAGCGGTTGGGGGACGCGCTCGCCGCGCTGGCCGTCGTCGGCCGCCGGTTACAGACGGTGGCGATCGCTGCAACCGAGCGAGAGCTGGAGACCCTTGCCGTAGAGTTGGGGGCGATCGGGGCCACGCGCATCGTCCCCGTCGGCCAGGCCGCGTGGCCATCACCACACTGGCACCACGACGGCCGCTTCCAGTTCATGGATCTGGTGCGCTTCACCGACCTCGAACGCTAGGTCCCGAAGTTTTCTCGGGTTACTCCGCCGGGAAGCGGCCGACCGCTGACCGTTCGATCCTGCCCAGCCGCACCAGGATGGTTCCACCAACGATCGCAACGGCGCCTGCCACTTGCAGCCAGGTCGGCACCTCGCCCAAGGTCAGCCAGGCGATGACCAGTGCGACCACGGGAATGAAGTTTGTGTAAACGGCGGTGCGCGTGTTGCCGATGTGGTGGACGCTGTAATACCAGATGAAGTAAGCCAGCGCGATGGCGAAGGCGCCGCTGTAGACGAGCGCCAGCCACGAGACGGGACGCACCGCGCCCCAATCCTGGGATAGAAAACTCGGGATCGAGACGGCGAGCAGACCGACGCCGCCGATCCACATGGTAACCGCCGTGATTGGCAGTGCTCCGTAGCGGCGCACCAACGGAGCTGAGCCTACGGTGTAGCCGGACCAGGCTGCAGCCGCGGCAAGGACCGTGAGGTCGCCGCGCACCGTGTCGGCGCTGAAGCTGACCGCCCGGGTGCCACCCCAAACGACCAACCCGATCCCGACAACCGAGATGATCACTCCCGACAACGCCATCGAGCCGATCCGCTCCTGCTTGAAGATGACGGACAGTAGCATGGTGAAGATCGGCGCTGCCGCCAACATCAAGGCTGAGTTACCGGCCAGCGTCCAGTCGATCCCAAAGATGAAGAAGACCTGATAGACGGTATTGCCGAGGACGCCGAGCCCGATTAGCGCTGGCCAGTGATGTCGTGGGATGTTCGTCCCGCGGCCGCCGACCTTGATGCTCAGCCAGAGAAGCAGTGATGCGAGGGTATAGCGCAAGCCGTTGAACGCCAACGGCGACATCTCGCGGAGCGCGAACTTGACGACCGAAAAGTTGGACGCCCAGATGAGGATGAGCACGGCGAGGGCGAAGTAGGTCAACCCTAACGGAGCGGTGGCCGGGTTCTGTTGTCTGTTGGCCAAGAAATAATCCAGCTTTCTGCGATCTCGGTCGGCGGCAAAGCAAACTACCGGGTTGCGGATTTTATACAAGCGCAAACATACTTCGGTCTATGAGTTCCCAAACACAGGAGCCAGTTGGCAGGAATCGCGCATTAGTGCGGGCTGCACTGACCCCCGTCAGGGCGATGCCCGATGTTCGGGCCGAGCTGGTGTCGGAGGAATTGCTGGGTTCAGGGCTGGCGGTTCTAGAACGAAGAGACGGCTGGGTCCGCATCCGCGGGGAAGACAACTACGAGGGTTGGGTTCACTCCGGCGGCTTGATCCTGCGTACGGCTGAGGAGGCCGAGGCTTGGTGGGACGATGTGGGTGGCCGGCCGGCCTTTGTCCTGGATGCCGTGCTCACGGATGAATCGGGACGCACCATCGTCAGGCTACCGTGGGGCGCGCGGGTTGCGGTGGAAGAAACGCGGGTTCACCTGCCCGACGGCCGCGTCGGCCGGATCGCGGAAGGGCGTGTGGTCGAGTGGGAGGAGCTGGGCAAGGAATTTCCCCAGAGCGGCGCAGCGGTTGTCGGCACGGCGAAAGAATGGATGGGCGTCCCCTACGTTTGGGGCGCGCGAACGCGCTGGGGCGCTGACTGCTCCGGTTTGGTTCAGTCGGTGTACCGGCTCCACGGATTCCTGCTGCCGCGAGACAGTCATCAACAAGTCGAAATCGGCGAGCCGATCGAGCACGAAGAGGGGTACGCCGAGGTGGGGCCGGGTGATCTGTTGTTCTTTAGAGGCTCGAAGTCGCCACGGATCAGTCATGTAGCGTTGTCATTGGGCGGCTCAGCGATCCTTCATGCGGCGGAAAGCAACGGCGAGGTCATGCCTGACGATCTTGAGGGCGACTCCGAGCTCGAGCGGTCGCTGGCGGGCCGCGTTGTTGGGGTCAGGCGGATATTTTCGTAAGCGGTACCAGCCCGTCGACGTTCAGTGTTCCAGCCCGGCGACCTCGTAGCCCACTGCTGGCCCTTTCCAGCGCAGATAGATGGTGGCGGCTCGGCGGCTGGCTCTGGAGCGGATAACGCTGAGACGCAGGGCCGCGAAGTCGTCCGCTTCGTCCGCCGAGGAACCTCGTTGCGGCACTGATTTCAGCGGCAAGCGAAGAGTCTGACGCGTCCCCGGGCCGGCGTCACTTTCGCCGTTCAGCTTCGTGCCAGCCTGCATTTCCTTGAAGCTGTAAGCATAGCGCGTGTCAGCGGATGTCCAGAGCCCCGCTGTCAGCCCGAGGTCGTCGAAGGCTATTTCGAGGATCGCCCCATCGTCGTTGGTCAGTTGCGCCATCACGTTTTCGATGGGCGCGATTTTGGCGTACCAGTAAGCGACAACCTTTTCGCGGCGCTGGATCAAGATTCGAGTCAGTGCCTCGGCCGCGGCGTCCGGCAGATATCCCTCAGCGACCGCCGCAGCGATTTGCTCATCGCTGAACGAGCCCACTAGCTTCGCGCCCCAGTAGCCATCCCGCACGGTTCTGCGCTTGAATGCGGGATTCGGCCAGTTGGCTTTCCAATTCCCCGGCTCGAAACTGTCTACCGAAAGCCAGCCGATCGCCGGGTGTATTTCACGGTAATCCAGCCCCTCCCAACCGACCTTGAAGAAACCCAGGCTGAAGATCCTGCCAAGCGAAGCCCAAAGATCGAAGTTGTACTCCGTGCCCTCGCGCGGGTTATGCGAGCGCACCGTTCCGCTGCCGAGTGTGGCTGCGAAGTCGATGAGGTAATGGCGTACGTAACCGGGCGGATCGATAAAGACGTCTAGGGTGTTTGCGAAGCGCATGTCGACGTGGTTCAGCCAGGCCGCGACAACATAAAGGCCGCGAAGCTCGCGCCGGTACTCATGGTAGTAGTAGTCGTTCGGGTCGTCCTTGCGTACACCGGAAAAGAAGAAAGGCCCAAGCGGTTTGCCCGGCACGAACTTGCTGGCGATCGCTAGAAAGCGTCCGTCCGGCAGCGCGTCCGTCAGGTTGAGGACGGCTTGGATATCAGCCACCGTCATGGCGCGCACCTTAAAGCCGGTGTCGAGCTTTGCCTCGGGATCGAGTACGAGTTGTGCGCTGTCGAAGACAACGATGAAGTCCTCGGGTGTGTGATAACCGGCAGCCCAGAACAATCGAGAGGAGATGACGCCGGCGGCGCTGGCCAGGTGGAGGTTGCCTTTGGGGTCGAACTTGAACAGAAAGGTTTCGCCGTTGGCGTCACGAACGGTGAAGCCCGGCGAGATGCCGGCCGCCTTGCCGGCGATGACGGTGAGGGTGCGGGCGGTATCCGGCCCGACCGTCGTCGCGCCGCGCGCTACCTCCCGTGGTGTCAGGCGCCGCTCTGCGTTGCGGTGCTCGAACCAGGCGGAATTCACGACATCGTCGAAGCGAGTGACGTTAAGCGCCTCATGCTCGGCGCCCAGCCAGTTTCGCAGGCTGAACGTCGAACCCAGTTCGCCACCCACCGAAGATTCCAGCAGTCTGACGATCTCAGCGGCGCCGCGTTCGCGTGGCTGCGGGCCCGGCAGGGTGTCGGCGTAGGGGACCGGCTCGGGGCGGAGTGGGACGCTTGTACGGGTTCCGCAGGCAGCCATCATCACCGCTAACGCCGTCAGGAGGAGGAAGCTCCTGAGCGTCGTCACGACCTGATTCGAGCTAGCGTTACGGTTGCGCGAGGTGATCAAAGTCAGTAGACCCAGCTGAAGTCGATGTCGAAGCGGGTGCCGTCGTCGCCGAATCCCAAGAAGGTGAGCCAGCGGACTTGTCCGCCCCAGACGGCGCGGAAGCCA
>JBFJOD010000111.1:0-10802 GCA_041617795.1 Gemmatimonadota bacterium
ATGAGCACACGCAATTGTCTTACCTACCGTGGGAGACAGACTAACAGAGCTGGAACCTCAATATTGCTGTTCGTTCCTTCGGCACAAGCCACAGCAACGGCGCCCAGAGGGCGCATCCGACGCCGTTGACTTTAGGCCCCCAAGCCCTCTAAGTTTTGTTACTGAGACTACGAAACAGGTCCCGGTCGGTAGGGTGAGCTGATAGATGTTCTCGTCAGGTCCCTCCTCAACGTTCGACCGGGGCCTTTTATCTCCCAGCTCCGCTTGCGGCGTTAGCCGGTGGCGCTGTAGCCTTGGTCACAAGTGGGCTTGGCCGCTTGCGTCGGAAACCTCTCGACTCCATGTTGCAGAGGCGCGACGCTTGTGCACCGACGGTTCATCGACCTCCCCGAACGGGTCGGGCACATCCTGCTAGAACCGCCGAAAAGATCAGGCACTGTCGGGCCTGCTTCTTGCTTCACCTTGATCAATGTCCTTGCCGCTTGTCGGGCTTTTTCCCCCCGGCTAAAGTTGGCGTGTAGGCCAGCTTTCCGGAACAGTCCCCGGCAATCCCTGACCCGCGTCCCCCCACCGCGGGAGTTTTAGTCCACAGCCAGGTGGAGAAACAGGAGCGATGGCGACTATTACGCGTTGGCGGCAAGCCCAAACGTACGAGCGCAAGTTCTGGGAATCGGTCTCCGATAGAATTCAAAAGGGCTCCTCCCCGAAGCTCGCATTCTATAAGCACCGCGCCGAGAAGCTGACCAAACGGCTGAAGGCGCTCGATCTCGGGCACCTGGTGCAGAACAACGCGCGCGTTCTCGAGATCGGTGGGGGACCGCTCGGGATCTTGACCTTTCTGCCGGCGCGCCAGCGAATCGCCGTCGATCCTCTCGAAGCTTACTACGCCAACAACGAGACGCTGAGGAAACTGCGCGACCCCGGCGTCATGCACCTTAAAGGGGTTGGCGAAGACCTTTGCCTAGACGACGAACGGTTCGACCTGGTGATCATGGAGAACTGTATCGACCACGTCCAGGACGTCGATGCGGTGATCAAAGAGACGCTACGGGTCCTGCGCCCGGGCGGCGCCCTCTACCTTACCGTTAACTGCCGCACGCGACCCGGCTTCTACGTGCACCGCACGCTCTCGCGTCTCAACATCGACCAGGGACACCCGCACACCTTCACGCCGGAACGTGTGCACCAGCTGTTCGATGGACAGCCTGTCGAACTCGAAGCCTTCGAAGTTGGCCGCTATCGACCGGAGACGGAATCGAGCAAGCTGCGCGCAAATCTGAAGCGCGTGTTACAGGTGACGGAGTATCCGGTCTATGTAGTGGCGCGAAAAACTGCGAGCTCCCCGGGCAGTGACCGGCAGAACGGAGGCTACGCGGCCGCTCAATCTGACGGAGGAGCTCACAGTTCGGTCGCGACCGGAGGCTAACGCGTGCTGACCGGTCCCGGCCGCGGACCGGGTGGCAAATGCTCCTTCAAGTAGTTCGTCAGCAACGTGTATAGGTGGAGGGTCGTGCCCCGGCCCTCGTATATGCCGTGAGAGCGGTTGGGGTAAGCCAGCATCGTGAATTGCTTGTTGGCCGCTACCAGGGCGTTGATCAGCGCTTCGGTTCCCTGATAATGAACGTTGTCATCACCCGTCCCGTGCACGATCAGTAGATTACCCTCCAGCTTGTCCGCAAACGTAACCGGCGACGCCTGCGTGTAGTCCTCCGCGTTGTCCTGGGGCAAGCCCATGTAGCGTTCCTGGTAGATCGTGTCGTAGAGACGGATGTCCGGAACCGGCGCGACCGCCATACCCGTCTTGTAGATGTCGGGGTAGCGGAACATCGCGTTCAGCGTCGAAGACCCGCCGCCGCTCCAACCCCAGATACCGATCCGCCCGGCATCAACGTAGGGCCACTTGGAGATCGCCCGTGCGGCCGCCGCCTGATCCGCCGATGTGATGACACCGATCTTGCGGTAAACGACTTTCCGCCAATCCCGTCCGCGAGGCGATGGCGTGCCACGGTTGTCCACCGTCATCACGATGTACCCCTGCTGCGTCAGCATCAGGTGCCAGAGGTAACGCGAATCGGCCCACGCGTCCCTGCCCGTCTGACCCCACGGCTCGCCGTAGACGTAGAACAGGACCGGGTACCGCTGCGCCGGATCAAACTCCGGCGGCTTCATCTGCCAGCCGTCCAGGGCCACACCGTTCTCGGTCTCCACACGGAAAAACTCGACCGGCCCTTTCTTGAGGGCGTCGACCTTGGCTCGCAGCTCGGCGTTGTCCACCAGCGTTCGCACCACTTCATGGCCGGGCAAGCGAACCAGTTCGATGGTCGGCGGAACTCCGAACCGCGTATAGGTGTGGAAGGCCCAGTTTGCGTCCGGCGCGATATCGTAGCTGTGCGTCCCCGGCTGATCCGCCGGTGTCAGGCGTTGGGGTGCCCCACGGCCGTCAAGGCGCGAACGATACAGGTAGCGCTGCGCCGGATTGTCAGGTGATGCGATGTAGTAGAGCCAGCCACCACTCTCGTCGATCTGCTCGATGCCCATGACATCGAACTTCCCGGGCGTGACGAGGCGAACCTTGTCACCGGACCGCGAGACGACATAGACATGGCTCCAGCCATCACGCTCGCTGACCCAGCTGAAGCTCTTCCCGTCGTTCAGCCACTCGAGATCATCCACGGCATCGAGCCAAGCTTCATCGCGCTCCGTGAGGATCGTCCGAACCTTTCCCGTCTTCGCATCGCCCAAGCTGACCCGGTTGGTATTCTGGAGCCGATTCAGCAGCTGGAATACAACCTCATCCGAGCTGGCCGCCCACTCCATGCGCGGGACGTAGAGGTTGCGCGGATCGCCCTCGATCGTTAGCCAAGTCGTTGGGCCGCCCTCAGCGCTCACCACTCCCAAACGGATCGCGGAATTCCGCTCGCCGGCCTTGGGATACGGGAAGCTGGTCAGCTGGGGATAGAGTGAGTCGGTGTTGTTGATCAACGTGAAATGGTGGACACCTTCGGTGTTGAATTGCCAGTAGGCGATGCGCTGGCCGTCCGGGCTCCAGCGAAAGCCGTCCCGCAGGAAAAACTCCTCCTCGTTCACCCAGTCGGACGTTCCATTGATCAGGGTCTCCGAGCCATCGCTCGTCAGCGCCGTGATCTGGCCGTCGGCCAGGTTCTCGACGTAGACATTGTGCCCGCGGACGTAGCCGACCCGGCTACCGTCCGGCGAAAACTTGGCGAACATGAGGCTCGAGGGTTCGGCGTCACCACCCAGCTTCTGCAGTTTCGAGGTCTCGAGGTCGAGCACCCAATAGTCACCCCGGGTGTTCAACCGCCAAACCCGCTGCGTGTTCGTGAAAATCAGCAGCTTCCGCCCATCCTCCGACCACGAATAGCCGGCGATCCACAGGGGGCCGTCCTCACCCGGCGGCACCAACTTCGCGGCCGGCACCAGCACCTGCCGCTCTCCGGTCTGTGGATCATAGCGGACGATGTCGCGGGCGCGCTGGACCTCTTGGGACCACTCCAGCGTCGTGTAACCCGAGCCATCGCTGAGCCATTCGGCCGGGCCGAAGAAGTCGCCGCGAAAATCCCGGGACGCGTAGATCCGCTCGAGGCTGAGCAGTGCTGGATCGTCCGTCTGTGCGTAGGCCGGAACGGCGAGGGCGACAAGCAGGAAAACACAAGCAACACTGAGGCGTTTCACAATCCTCTCCTTGCTCAAATCAGTTGGGTGTTCTGGGGTCGCAATCTAAGTCCCATGACCCGGGGCGCCATTCTAACAGGCGACCGGCCGCTCAACTGCCCGGTGTCCCCCAGATATCGCCGACCGTATACCCCTCGGGAAACGGATCTTCCGCATCTAGTACGTACTGGCTGATCCCGGTGATCCAGGCCCGGCCGCTCAGCCTGGTCACCACCGCGGCGTGCCGACCGACCTGCGTCTCCCTGACGATTCGCCCCGTGAAGATCGTTCCCAGAATCCCTTCGTGGTGAAAATCTTCGCCGACTTGCAGCGCGCCTTTCGCGTGCAGCGCCGCCATCTGCGCACAGGTGCCCGTCCCACACGGCGAGCGATCCAAAGCACCGGTCCAGGTCTCCGGCCGCGACCAATCGAGCCTGCCGGTCGACACGACGACGGCATTCTTGCGGGCGGCGTCGGCATGGCTTGGCGGCCCCGACAGCTGCGAGATCGTCACCCCAGCGATCTCGGCGTTCTCCGGGTGCACGGCGGTCAATTGCTCGCGGGCGGCCGCCTTGATCATCTCTCCCAACCGCACGATTCGTTGCCCTTCTTCGGGAACGAGGCGTAGCCCCAGGGACTCGGCATCGGCGATGGCGTAGAACATCCCCCCGTAGGCCACGTCGACGCTAACCGTCCCCAGCTCGGGGACTTCGATCTTCGCGTCCAGGTGCACGGCGAACGCCGGAACGTTTTCAAACGTGACGCTGGTCACTTTCCCGTTCGACACCTCGGCGCGTATCGGGATCAGCCCGGCGGGCGCCTCCAGCACCAGACTAGTCACCGGTTCCTGGACGGGCACCATTCCCGTCTCGATCAACACCGTGGCCACGCAGATCGTGTTGCTCCCCGACATCGGCGGGTACTCAGTTTGCTCCATGATCACGAATCCGGCATGCGCGTCCGACCGGGTCGGCGGAAGTATCAGGTTGCAGCACAGAGCGGGATAGCCACGCGGCTCGCGCAGCATCCAGCGGCGCAGTCCGTCAGCGTGCCGCTCCAGGTACTGTTTCTTCGCGAACATCGTTTCCCCCGGCACATCGACCACGCCGCCCACAATGACGCGGCCCGGCTCGCCACCTGCATGTGCATCGACCGCAGTAATCAGCCTGGAAAGACGCATGCATTCCCTCTCGACCGTGACACGGCGCTGACGGGTAAACCTTTTGGGTCTTGACTGCGTCTAAGAAATAAAGGCCAGAACAAGGCCGAAACCCCAAGCCGCTGGGCATCGTATTGATGCTTACTGAAGACGCCGTAACGCCTTAACCGCTGGAGCCGTGGCGTGTCCGAATATAGCTGGCTTTTTTGGATCCTGATCGTCTTTCTCTTCGCGGAAAGCTGGACCCGTGCCTGGGCCGCGCACCGCGACCCGCAGTCCGCGGCACCGCAAGATCCCGCGCCCTGCGATCCCTGCCTCTAACGGCGCTCCGGGCGTCCTCCGCGGTGCCCAGCCAAGCAACAATCGACCGGGCAGATGTCGTGTGACGGGCCCAAGCTTCCCAGCGCCCGTCGCTCGGGTTCAGCCGTCATCCGCTCGACGATAAGCTCGCGCAGCATCCGTACGAACGGCCGAGCGGTCCCCACAGTCGGCACGCGAATCATCGTCATGCCCAGCCGCTCCGCCTTTTCCGCGGCCTCGATGTCCAGATCGAACAGTACCTCCATGTGGTCGGAGATGAAGCCGATCGGCACGATCAACAGATCGCGCACACCGGCCCCGGCAATCTCATCCATGTGGTCGAGGATATCCGGCTCCAACCAGGGAACGTGCGGCGGCCCGCTGCGGCTCTGATAGACCAGCGCATAGCGGTCGCAACCGGCACCCTCGGCAACCAGTCGGCTGGCCTCTCGCAGCTGCTCTTCGTAGGCGCTTCCCTGCGCCATCGCTAGCGGGATGCTGTGGGCAGTGAACGCTACGTGTGCCTGGGCGCGACGTCGCTCGGGTATCCTGGCCAAGCTTGACTTCAGGTTCTCGACCGTCGGCGCGATGAAACCCGGGTGATTGAAGAACATGCGAAGCTTGTCGAACTCAGGAGCGCCCTCCCCCACCTCTTCCTGTGCCCGGATGATGTCCTCCCGATATTGCCGGCAGCCGGAGTAGCAACTGAATCCTGAGGTGACGAAGACGATCGCCCGCTTTACCCCGTCGTCACGCATGTGCCTCACCGTATCCGTCACCAGTGGATGCCAGTTGCGATTGCCGAAGTAGATGGGAAGCCGCGGTCCTTGCACCTGCAGCTCCGCACCCAGCGCCGCGATCAGCGCCCGGTTCTGAGCGTTGATCGGGCTGACGCCGCCGAAACGCTCGTAGTGCTTGGCCACCTCCAGCAGGCGTTCACGCGGAATATTCCGGCCGCGGGTCACGTTCTCCAGAAACGGCAGCACCTCATCCATCCCCTCGGGCCCGCCGAATGACATCACCAGAACGGCGTCGTATTCCCGAGCCTCAGCCTGGAACTGCGGCGCGCCTTCTGTAGAAGCCCCTGTAATCGTCATTTACCTGGCTCTCTGACTGACTCCCGCGCAGCAAGCCGCCGGTGCGCAGGCCCGTGCGTCAATGTGATGTCCACGACAATGGCCCGACATGATAACGCAACCGGCTCCGCGATGCCAGAGGGCAATCGCCCTCAGCGCTGGCGAGTCCTGCTCGACGCAGCGCCCAAGCTACGTTGCGCCTGCAACAGATTCGCGCCAGCAGGCGCTGAATCGACTTGCTGATCTCCGGAATACTTTGCGCTTCGCCGGTTTTCTTGTTGGCACGGGTCTTGTATTGCGAAGACATTGCAACGTCTACTTCCTCCCATGAGGCGGGGTGCCCAGCGTCGTTGCCACAGCTCCTTTCCGCGGCAGGGCGGAACCGGCTTGGGTGCCCCGCCGCCAACCTTTATAGAGCGCTCATCTCAGTCTTCGTCTAGAGCGACCGGGTTGCGCAGAACTCCCACTCCTTCGACCTCGACCTCGACCAGGTCTCCCGGCTTCATGGCCGACGTCGTGCCGGGTGTGCCTGTGAAGATCAGGTCACCCGGGACGAGGGTGATGTAGCGACTGACATAACTGACCAGCGTATCGACATCGAATAACAGATCGCGGGAGCGTTCGGCCTGGCGCAGTTCACCGTTGAGCCGCGTCTGGATGAGCAAGTCGGAGTAATCGAGGCCGGCGGCGATGAGCGGGCCGATGGGCGCAAATGTATCGGACCCCTTGGCGCGCAGCCATTGCAGATCGCTGCGCTGCCAGACTCGCTCGCTGACGTCGTTACCGGCGGTCACTCCAAAGATGTGATCGGAGGCTGCACTCACCGGGACGCGCCTGGCTGTCTTGCCGATCACAACCACCAGCTCGCCCTCGTAGTGGATGCGCTCGGCATCGTGCGGGATGACGATGGGGTCGTCCGGTCCGATCACCGAAGTCGGCAGCTTTGCGAAGAGGCCCGGATAAGCGGGAGCGGGCCGGCCGCGGAGGTGGCTTTTGAAGTTGAGACCGACGGCGATGACTTTGGAGGGCTGACAGGGTGCTAGCAGCTCCACCTCGGAAAAGCCAAGGGAGACTCCGTCCGGTCGTGCGGTCGCGGAGAACGGCGAGTCGGAAAGCTGGCGGATCGTATCGCCCTCGAGGATCCCGTGAGCGACACGACCCGCATGCCGATAGCGAGCGTAACGCGTGACCAAGCCGCGCCTCTGCTAGTTCGAGGAGGTTACCGTAATGGTCTCCAGGCCGTGGGCGTCCGGCCCCGATTCGGCCCGGCGCAGGAGCCAGGCGAACAGGAAACCCAGGAAACCGAGGATCGAGAAGATCCACATGCCGGCGGCATAGCCACCCGGGTTCGCGGCGCTGGCACCGGCGATGTCGTTGGCCTGGCCGATCATGACGTTGAATCCGAACAGCCCGATGTTCTGAATCATCGTCATCAGACCGTATGCCGTACCCAGCTTGCCTTCCTCGACGATATAGGCGACGGACGGCCACATCACCGCGGGCACCAGCGAGAAGGCGATACCCATCATCGCCATGGGGACCAGCAACGGTATGTCCGTGTACGCCATCATCAAGTAGACGGGCACGAGCAGCACCGATCCCCACATCATGAACAGCGAGCGCCGCCCCACGCGATCGACCAGGTAGCCGAACAGCGGGGTGAAGACCATGGCGAACAGCGTGATCAGGCTCGAAAGGAAGCCGCCCCATTCCCGGGTGGTTTCGTGCGCCTCGATGAAGAACTTGATGGCGAATGTCTGGAACGGGAAGATCGCCGAATAAAAGGTCACGCACAGCAACACCACGTACAGATAGGACTTGCCGAACCGGAACAGGTCGGAAAACACGACCCGGTCGGTCTCCCCCGCCTCGCCGATCTGGTAACGGACCGCGGCGCGCTCTTCCATGATCCAGTAGATCACCGCGCCAACCACGCAGAACGCGCCGAAGGCCACGGAGATCAGCAAGGGCAGTTGCCAACTGTCGAAGGCGGGCCGGGCCCAGGTGGGTGAGTTGAGCGCCGCGAAGGAACCGAGCCGGGCGATGGTCAGGTTGAGGCCGAAGGCGAAGCTCAGCTCCTTGCCTTTGAACCATTTGGCGATAGCCGTGGTGACCGAGACGATCAGCGACTCCGCACCGAGGCCAAAGATCAAGCGCCCAGCCGCCATCACGGCGAACGAGCTGGTGGCGGCGGTGACGATCGCTCCCAGAAAGCAGAGCACCCCGAACAGCAGCGTTGCTTTTTTGACACCGATCCGGTCGATGATCACACCGCCGATCAGCACCATGATGATGTTGGGGAAGCTGTAAATCGCGTTTAGCATCCCGATATTGGTGTCGGAGAAGCCCAGCTGTTCCTTGAGCAGGTCGGCGATGGGGCTGACCGCATCGTACACGTAGTAGTTGCCGAACATCGCCAGGCTGATGACGACCAGCACAGCCCAGCGGTAGAAAGTCGGCGGCTGCTCCAACGTGGGCGGGGTGACTCGCGATTTGTTCATGCGGGAATCCTCTGCGGGCGACCGGCGCAGGCCGGCCCCCTATTCATGACTCTCCGAGCGTTGGGGCCTGTCACGCGAATGGCTGACAAGATGGTGAAGCAGCGGCTAGCCGTCGAGTCTCTCTGGGGCCACCAGATCCTCGAGGGTCTCGCGCCGGCGCACGACGCGGAAATCAGTTCCGCTGACCAGCACTTCCGCGGCGCGCGGCCGCGAGTTGTAGTTCGAGCTCATGACGGCTCCATAGGCACCGGCGTAGAGCACGGCCAGCAATTCGTCCTCGCAGATTTCCGGCAGGCTGCAGTTGCGGCCGAGGAAATCGCCCGTCTCACAGACGGGGCCCACCACATCGGCCACGATTGCCGGCGCCCCACGACGGACCGCCTCGATGGGATGACGGGCGCCATAGTAGCTGGGCCGGAGAAAATCGTTGGAGCCGGCGTCGGTGACGCAGTAGGTCTGTTCGCCAAGCTTCTTCACATACTGCACGCGAGTTAGCAGCAGACCAGCCGGCGCGATCAGCCAGCGACCCGGTTCGACGATGCAGGTGAGGTCGAACTTCGAGCCGACCTCGGCCGCCACCGTGGCCACGGAGGCAAGGTCGATCTCCTCTTCTCCTTCGTAGGCAACCCCGAAGCCGCCGCCAATGTCGAGATACTCGAGCTTGATCTCGCGGGCGCCCAGATCGGCCAGCAGCACGTCAAGCCGCTGCAACGTTCTTTGGTACGGCTCAGCCGACAGTATCTGGGAGCCGATGTGCGCATCGATTCCCACCGCCTCCACATTGGGGAGATCGGCGATCAGCTGGTACAGCCCAACGGCGTCCTCCCAAGCGACACCGAACTTCGTCTTGTAGTGCCCGGTTTGGGTAAAGCTGTGCTTCCCTGCCTCGACCCCCGGGTTCACCCTCACAGCCAAGGGCGCCCGCACCCCCAGCTTCGCCGCCAGCCTATCCAGCCGCCGGACCTCGCCCTCTGACTCGACGTTGATCATCAGAACAGCCGCGCTGAGAGCCGCCTCCAACTCGTCGACCCGCTTGCCGACACCGCCAAAGACGATCTCGGGTCCCGCAAACCCGGCTTGCCGCGCCCGGTAAAGCTCGCCCAGCGAGACGACGTCCAACCCCGCTCCCAATTCCCGCATCAGCTGCAGGATTGAGAGGTTGTGATTGGCCTTGGCTGAGAAGCAAATACGGCAGGATACCTGGTCAAACGCAGCCGCAAACTGCGCGTATCGCTGGCGAATCGTGGCTTCGCTATACACAAAGCTCGGGGTGCCAAAGGCGGCCGCGATCTCCGCTAGCCGGACGCCCTCACACCACAGCTCGCCATCAGCCTCGCGCAAGCCGCAGACATTCTGTAGCGCGGGACCCGATTCACCGCGAACATCTGACCGCATCTCGATCATCCGATTCGAGTGGAAAAAGGCAACATCATTGGTGGGCAGGTGGTGCGGCTGCCCGAGGCCCGATATATCGGTGGGCACGCGCCGTCGCGCAAGGCAGCCGGACAAGTTCCTCCAGCCTCCAGACACGCCTTGACTTCCGCGCCCGGCGGACGGACAATGGCTATCCTGCTGACCAGCCAACCTTACAACCCGGAGTTGCGGCTAATGGCTTACACCTACGATGAACTGCATAGCAGGACGGTGGCCCAACTGCGCGAAATCGCCAAGGAAATCGAGCACGACGCAGTGCGCGGCTACACGACCATGCACAAGCACGAACTGCTGCCGGCGCTATGTCAGGCGCTGGGGATCGAGGCCCACGAGCACCACGACGTGGTCGGCCTGAACAAGAAGAAGATCAAAACTCAGATCCGTCATCTGAAAGCGCGGCGCGACGCCGCCCTCAAGAATGGGGACGCCGCCGCGCTCAGAGAAGTCCGCACCAAAATCAAGCGCCTCAAGCGCAAGATCCGCCGGGCCACGGTGTAGCCGCTACCGGCGGCAAGTCGCCTGCCCGGCCGTCCGTCGGCAGCGGTAGACGGGCCAGGAGCGACGATCCGATGAGCGCTGGCTACCTCGCCGACACTCTACGCGAGCTCGGACGCCTCAAGGGGCTCGCCGAGCGCGCCATGGCCCTAGACGATCCGCTCG
>JBFJOD010000112.1:0-10619 GCA_041617795.1 Gemmatimonadota bacterium
GGTGGGCCGGGTCGGTCAGCCCATTCCAGCGGGACCGGTTCTGGTCATAGCAAATCACCCCAATAGTGTTGTCGATGGCCTGGTCGTGATGAAGATCGCCGGACGACGCGTCCGCCCCTTGGCGCGTGCTCCGCTGTTTGAGCAACCGCTGTTCGGTCATATCCTCGAAGGTCTCTCCGCTCTGCCTGTGTATCGGCCGCAGGATTTCCCCGGCGAAACCTGGAGAAATGAAGACACCTTCCGTGAGGCGGTTGACGCGCTCCTCCGGCGTGAAGCCGTGCTTATCTTCCCCGAGGGGCTCAGTCACTCGGAGGCCCGACTTGCGCGCATCAAAACCGGAGCGGCCCGCCTCGCACTGGAAGCGGAAGAAGCTGGAGGTTGGCAGCTTGGCCTTCAGGTGGTACCGGTGGGCCTGACCTATCGCCGCAAACATGCGTTTCGTGGCCGGGTGGCCGCCGCCGTCGGTCGACCACTGGCAGTCGCCGCCTGGCTAGAGAGCCGCCAGCGCGACGAGTGGGCTGCCGTCGAGTCGCTGACCGGCGCGATGCGCGTAGCCCTCGAGACGGTCACCCTGAACCTGCCCGCCCGCGAGGACCTGGCGCTCATCGAGACGGCTGACTCGCTTTATGCGGCAGAAAAAGGTTGGGCTCAACCACGCAGCCGGGAAGGATTGGCACCCAGGCTGCCACGACTGCAGACCTTCGCCAAGGCGCTGGCTTGGCTGTCAATAACGGACCCAGACCGCTACCGCCGACTTGTCACCTCGGTGCGCACATATCGCCAGCGCCTGGCGCTTCTTGGAGTGCGCCAGGGTGAATTACCGGAACGCTTCCCGGCTAGCAGCGTGCTGCGCTACACGGTTGTCCACGGCCTGTCGCTGTTGCTGCGCCTACCACTGGCGCTGCTGGGAACGCTCGTCTGGTACCTGCCGTTTAGCTCGCCGCGCCTGGCTCTGCACCTGTACGAGCCGCCCTACGAGGCGGTGGCCACCGTCAAGCTGGCGACGGCACTGTTCGTTTTCCCCGTCACCTACGCGCTTTGGCTCGTCATCGCCTGGTTGATATTCGGCCTGAAGGCACTCCTCGTTCTCGCTGTTGCCCTGCCGGTCGTGGGCTTGGTCGCGCTCTGGTGGCGCGACCGCTGGAGTACCGTGCGTGAAGATGCGCAGGTCTTCTGGCGCGGGCTCGGGAGACGGGAGCTGCGCAGCCAGTTGGCACGACGTCGACAAGCCTTGGTGCGGGAGTTCGATGAAGTAGCGGCGGAATGGCGTGCAGATACAAGCGGCGCTGGACGCGACGACTCGACTTAGGGTCTGGGCTCAACCCGCATAGTGGTCTTTTCCAGGATCGTGTCGTGAAAGGCGGAGGATCCGGATGATTGCTTCACGCAATTCCTCTGTGGCAAACGGCTTTTCCAGAAAGGCACAACCGCTCTCCTCGATCAGCTGCATGGTGCTCTCGCTCATGATGTCGGCTGTGACCATCAACACGCGCGGGCACAGCTCGGGCCGGCTGATTTCCATCATCTTCCAAAGCGCTCTGCCGCTGACACCCGGAAGACGCACATCGAGCAGGATGACATCGAAGTCGTGACCTGCTTCTAGGATGCCGAGAGCCGCCGTCCCGGTCGGCGCCAAAATGATCTCAAATCCATAAGCCGCGCCAAACCGCTCGTAATACCGGCGAATGGTGGGCTCGTCCTCTATGGCCAGAATGCGGGGCGGGCTGGCTGGTCGTCGCTGCTCAGTCACCATGGTAAGTCCATCCGAACCCGAAAGCTACCCGAAGCTGAGACTCAAACCGCGCTTTTGGCCAAGAATCATAGGTTTTTGACACAAAAGCATAAGGCGCGCCAGAGATTCCAAGCGCATCTTGCATATTGGTTGTGCCGCGGAGACGCGGCGTCCGGCGAGAGCCGATCCCCCCTTTCCATGCAGGAGGTACGTATGCGCTACGTGCGTCTCGTCTTTGCCATCCTGGCGATTGCTGCCCTGAGTGTGGGCTGCTCGGACCTGCCGACCGACGCCGCCGCAGATTGCCCGACGACAGGTGGGCCGCACTGCACTCCCGGCTAAGCGATAGCCGGAGTTTCGCCAAACCGGAACGGGCCCTAGGCGATTGCACGGGCCCGTTCCGCTAGCACACTGCGGCTGACTTCCACCAGCCGCGCCCGCTCGGTTTCAGGTGCCGGGGTCTGCTCGAAAGCGCTCAGACCCGCCCCCAAGTCAGCCAGGAGTTCCTTGATCGCGGGCACTTCGCTCTGGTAGCCGCGATCCAGCGCAACCTTGAGCGCGGCTTCCAGGTACTGCCGGGCGATCCCCAAGTCCCCGAAGCGCGCGTAGCCACGACCGATCGTTCGGTAGGCACTCTGCAGCTCGAAGGGCAGAGAGCGAATCGCGTCCTCCGCTAGCAGTTCCTGCACGACTCGCATGAACTGAGTGCGGTTGCTCTCTGCAGCGGCTACATCAGCGAGGCCTGTCGCCGCGCGAATTCGCGAGGCAGTATCGCTGTGGCCAGCCC
This sequence comes from Gemmatimonadota bacterium, assembly GCA_041617795.1. Lineage (GTDB taxonomy): Bacteria > Gemmatimonadota > Gemmatimonadetes > Palauibacterales > KS3-K002 > JBFJOD01. The sequence goes on from JBFJOD010000112.1 coordinate 2,520, forward strand.
GGACCAACTCGAAGGCGGCGCGCGCCGCCTCTAGCATCCCCGATTTGTAGAGAATTACGCCGCAATCCTGTAAGGCGCGCATCTGCTGATCCGTCGACTCATACCGACGATAGGCTTCCCAGCCGCAGGCGGCCGCTTCACCCGGCCGGCCGGACTCGATCTCGATTACCATAAGCGCGTGGTAGCAATAACCTTCCAGCTCCCGGTCTTCGAGCGTGGCCGCCTCGGTCAGAGCGCGAATCGCCAAGTTGCGAGCTTCGGCGATCCTTCCGCGACGCAGGGCGACAAGACCGAGATTTTCCTGAGCTAGAATGGCCTGCCCACGGTGCCCGCACGCGCGCGCCTTCTCCAGTTGCTGATGGTGGATCGCCTGAGCTGTGTCGAGGTTCCCCAGGTAGCGTTCCACGACGCCCAGCCAAAACAGCGAGTTGAGCTGCTCGATCGGGTCCTGAAGCTGACCGCCGATTTCGACCGCCACGGAAAGAGAGGCGCGCGCCAGCTGGAAACTGCCCTCCCGGCGGTGGTGCAAACCAAGCAACTTGAGGGCGGTGATGATGGCGACGGCTGATCCGCTGGTGAGCGAAGCATGAAGCTCGCGGAGAATTCGCGAATGCTCGGTGTTGTCGCGGGTGTAGATGCGTGCGTAACGGCTGCGAATCTGCGCCAGGGCGTGCGGCTCGGGTGTCTCGCGCCGCGCCGCGAAACGCGCTGAGGCAAGAAGAAGCAGGTACTCGACTGCGGCCCGCTCGCGTTCACTGTCGTTCCCGCCTGCCGCGATGGCTTCGATCAGTGCCCGGAGCTCACTCCGCTCGCCGAGCAAATAGCTTGTTAGATCGCCTTCGCCTCTCATCCGCAGAAGCCGCTGTAGGTTAGAGCGCTTGCCCGCAGGCAGCAGTTCGGGATCCAGGCTCGTCCTCACCGCGAGGACAGCCTGACCCGAGAACTCTGGCGTTGCAGCTTTCAGGCCGTCGAACCACCAGGGCGTTCACTCTCCTATCTCGTTGACCGATAAAAGATTAGACCGCTGAGGCTGAACGAGCTCGCTGCCAGGTTCGCTCATGGCCCGGTCACAATGACCGAGTGCCTGCGGCGCTCTGGCCGTTCTGTCCGGGTCGGTAAAGGATGCCCTGATTTGACTCATGCTCCTAAGTAGCTGTTAAGGCTAGAGTTACGCGAGCGGCTCCCGCGGCGCTCGATTGGCAGGTTTCGTGCCCTAGAACTATTGGGTCTCCCGCGGGCCGGAGACGCCCAGCCCGGTATCAGCAACGGGCGCGCGGTCGCTGGCCAGCGGGCGGTGCTTAAGGTTCAGGTAGCGGTACAACATAAGCCGTTGCGGTTAATCAGCAAAAGGAGAGCAAAACGCACCTATGTGGAGCCGTCTCAACGCTGTGGGCATGAGGCGCCGCTGGGCAGCCCGAGAGGATGACCCGGGCCGTCTCGGCTGGCCAGCTGGTCAAGTCGGTCAGCCAGCGGCCGACGCGGTTCGCACGCCCATCGCCGATGCGGTTCGCCGCGAGTTCCTATCGGGAGCGGCGATCATCAACTGCCCGACACCAGGATGCGTGGGAATACTGGTGACGGGCCAGCGCGAGTTTGCCAACGGTGGTCAGGCCGGGTCACGTGTTCTATTCCGTTGTACGCGGGAGCCGGAGGACCACGAATTCACGATTTCATTGGTGCCATTCACGAGTGAGGAGAGTGACCGTCTGCGCTCTTCACTGCGAGGCGGCGCTTCGCTCACGTGTCCGCGCTGTGAGACGAAGTTGGAGCCTATTTCGTCGATTATAGGGGAGGGTCCGGCCGATCCGGCGGTGGCGCCAGAATCCTTTGGCTGCTCCTGGTGTGGATTGAGCTGGAGCCCGGCCTCGAAGCAGTTGAACGCTGACCGGTCCCGACACTCCGGGTCCCTACTGTAGGAGAGCACAAGCCCATGGTCACGAAAGTCGAAAGAGCACCCGCCCAGGACTTGCGCGCGATAGCGGCCAACACGGCGCGCGACCTTGCTCTGGGACTGCGGTTCGCCGTGCTACGCTTGGAGAACTTCGAACCGGGTCAGGGCAAAGAGGCTGCGCGCGAACTTGCCGAGCAGCTTTCAGCCGCCGCCCGGCGCGCTCGGGAGCTCTACTATCTTGAGTCGTTGACACAGGCTGTTGCCATCAGCGAGGGTCCACTGCGGGTGCGGAGGAGAAGTGAGCTGGGATTCCTGAGTGGAGAGAAAGCGACCGACATACAGAAGTTCAAGAGCGCGGTTTCCGGCTGCTACAATAAGCTGGGGTTCGCTCTCTTGCTGGAATGCGAGCTCGAACGCGCACGCCGCCGCAAGACCTCGCTATCAGTCGCCTTGTTGAAGTTGGATCCGCCAGACGAGAGGCTTCTTCAGGAGGTGGCACAGCGGGCCCGCGAGAGTTGCCGCCTGCTGGACGTTCTGGGGATTCTCGATAGTCGCGGCATTGGAATCCTACTGCCTGATACCGGCCCGGAAGGCACTCAAGTCGCGATTCAGAGACTCCTCGCGACCCTCATCTCGGACTCTGAACCCTGGCGTGGATTCGTTGCCGATCAGCTGCAGGTCGGCCACGCTAGCTTTCCGGAAGACGGTTCGGAGTCACGCCAGCTGTTCGCGCAGGCTGACGCTCGCGCCAAGGGCGGCTCGCTGCTCAGGAATCCGGCGCCGGCTACCCAGACGGCGTAGAGGTCAGGTCTTGGTCCGAGCCAGCAGTCCCAGCCCTAGCGCCAAAAACAGGAAGTTGGGCAGCCACGCCGCCAGTCTCGGCTGGATGACGCCTCCGGCGCCCATCCCCTGAGCTATGCGAACGCAGATCAGATAAAGCAGCACGGTGGCGAGGGCGACGCCCACGCCCAGTGCGGGTCCCCGCCGGCCGGTGCTCATACCCAGAGCTGATCCGAACAGCACGACAATCAAGCAGGCCATCGGAAGCGCGATCTTGAGATTGCGTTCCACGATGAGCTTCCGCGCATCGCCGCCTGATCTCTCGATCGAGTCGATGAACTTTCCCAGTTCGCCGTAGTTCATCTCCTCCGGGTCCTTCGGTTCGGCCAGCAAGTCTTCCGGTGATTCGGAAAAATCGCGCAGGAGAAGTGTGTCGAACGCGAACGTCACGGTTTGATCGGCGCCTGGGAAGTAGTGCAGGTATCCGCCCAGCAACAGCCAACGATCCTCAGACCATTGTACGGCCGGTGCATGGAGCCGGTACGTGGGATAACTCGGTCCGGTGCCCTCGCGGTCGATTACCAGATGCTGGATGTTGCCGGTGGCGGCGACCAGTCGTCTGATGCTATAGGCGCGCCCGCCGTCCGCTCCAAAGACGAACTGCGTGCGGATCCCGCGGCTGGAACTGCTGCGTTCGCCCAGTGTCTCGGCGCGCAGCCGATTCGTCACTGCTACCAGTTCTCCCAGGCCGAGGCCGGCGACGCTGAGCACTGATGCCAAGACAATGATTGGTGCGATGATGCGGTAGAAGCTGATACCGCTCGCCTTGGCCGCGGTAATCTCGAAATTGCGACTCATCAACGCGACGGCGAAAACCGCGCCGAACAGGCTCGCCACCGGAAACGAAAGCGACATCTGGTAAGGGAAATCGTAGACGTAGGCCAAGAAAACCTGCTGGGCCGTCAAGCCACGCGCGAGGTAGTTATCCAGATCATCAGTCAGCTTGATGATCATGAACATGAGTGGCGCGCCGAAGACGCAGATGAACCAGACCTTGATGTAGAGTCCCGCAACATAGCGGTCGAGAGTCCTCACGCCGGTTCACCCTCACCGTTGTTGGCTGCTGGCGGTCTTCGATCTGATTGTGGTAGGAAGCGTAATCGCTGACCGTTCTTTCTGCGTGTTCCGGCGCGGCCAACCAGGTTCAGAACGATGCAACCGATCGAGAAGAACAGAACATTGGGTGCCCACATCGCCCAGAACGGCGAGACGATATCGCGGTCCGCCAACTCCTCGCCGCCAATCAAGAAGACGTAGTAGACGCAGAATACCGTCAGGCTGACGCCGATGACCATCCCGATTCCGCCCCGCGGAAAGCGGATACCGATCGGTGCTCCGATGAGAACGAAGACCACCGCGGCCACCGGTATCGCGAACTTCTTTTGGATTTCAACGGAGTAGCGGTTGAACTCGCGCCGCTGTAACTCCACCCTCGAAGCAGAGCGCTGAAACTCGCTGCGCAGTTGCGCAGCAAAGGCCACCGGCTCGCCTTCCGGCGGCCAGCCGGTGCGCCGGGATGGCACAAATCGGCGTCTGAGCTCCTGGATGGTCGGCTTTTCGGTCGCCGCCGCTTCCCCTGCTGACGTAGTATCTCGGGCGCTTGAGGGGGGCCGGGCCGCCAGTCTTTCTGCGGTCCTGGCCGCGCGCCGCAGTGAATCTTTGGTTTCGGCAGCCACGCGAAACTTCACGTCGTTCGCCGTTGCGCTTCTGACGTCGGGTGAATCTGCGGGTCTCGGAATCTCACGGTCCAGGACAGATTCCCGCAGCGGCGTTAGGCCAGCAATGAGCTCCGCAGTTGTGTCCCTCAGGGCGCGCAGGTTTTCGCGACGCTTCACGACTTCCTCCTGCATCATCCGGATGCTCATTTCCCGGTCGCCGCGCCAGTCGGTGCCTTTGCCCAGTTCTAATTCGTTGCTCACACCCTCAACACGTATCACTTGCTTACTGTAGAGGGTGCGCTGTTCCATTGCAGGATCATCGGCATCGCGCTCATGCATCGATCCGTCGTAGAGCGTCAGATACAGGTCCGTTTGTGTTTCGTTAAAAGCCATGTGGCCGGAGTCAGCGTAGATCGTCCTGTCGGCGGTGGGTCTACCCAGGTCGAAGATCACCAGGTCCCCCAAGACGCTGCGCATCCGGTCTATTCGTGCTGCCTGCAAAAACAGTTTCCCTGGCACCACCTCGTTGATCACGCGCTCGCGTAACTCGAAGGTCGGCTGTTTGCGACCGATATCGGTCAGCAGTTTTCTCAGGGAATGGTTCGACTCGGGCAGCACGCGATCGTTGAACCAGACCATCGTAGCAGCGACACCGATTGCGGCGATGAGCACGGGAACCATGAAGCGGAACAGGCTGACCCCGCCCGCCCGTATTGCGGTGACCTCGTTGTCGCCGCTCAAGCGGCTGAACGTGTAAAGCACGGCGACCAAAACCGCCATCGGCATGGTCATCGCCACGATGAACGGTATCGAGAGGGCGAACACCTCGCCGATGACGTACCATGGAAGCCCCTTGCCCACCAAATCAGCGAAACGCTTGGCGAGTTGGTTGAGTAGCATGAGGCCGGTAAGTACGCCGAGGGCCGCCACGAAAGGCCCGACGTGCTCGCGAAGTATGTAGCGCCTGAGTATCTTCACGACTATCTAGAGTCAAAGGTCAAGTCCACCAAATCATTACACCTGCTCGGCCAAAAGGTGCGCCTGAGGCTAATCTGGGTAGGCGGCGCTGCCGTCATTTTGACTCTCGGCTGGCTTCCCCGGCAAGCGGGAGGTATCTCAGCCTTGAAGATCCGGCCCCCGCGGGCGTCGTCGGCCGACGCTCAACGCGCCGGCGTTGGGCCGCTTCGCGCTGAGATTCTGCAGGATACCGCCCGGGTCCGCCAGGATACCGCCCGGGTTGGCCAGGATACCGCTCGGGTCGCCCAGGACACCACCCGGGTCGCCCAAGACACCACCCGGGCTCGCGAGCCTCTGGCAGCTGACACTTCCTCACGCTTTCCGGCGGACCAAGACACAACTCCGCCCGGGGTCGCCGCGCGCGGCGATACGACCGGCGAACCACAGGTGCCTCGCGGCCTGGCCATCGGTCTCAAGCGGATGCCGCTTCCGTTTCGCATCGAGCTGGTGTCGCGTCTCCCGGATCCGACTCGACAGCGACCCGAGCTGCGAGCGCGGGTTGGCGATTGGAGTGACTCGTGGGCCTCGGACCTGCGGGAGCGCTCCAGCGGCTGGAGGGATGAACTATGGCGAGTCAATCGACCGCTGGCGGTTGTAAGCCGAATCGCCAGGCCTGCGGCTGATACGGCCGCGCAAGTCGCCGCACCCGTTGAGCGCGCCGAGGTTGGGGAAGAGGACGAGGAGATCGTAGCGCCGCCGCCCGCCCAACGGGATCCGACCGTGCCGCAGATTCTGCCCGACGTCCTCGACGAGTATGCCGACCTCGGGCTCGCCGTCCAGGGGCGCGTCGAGCTGGGTGGCGGCTGGAACCGCTTCCGGCCCTGCGACATCACGCTCCAGTTCAACTGTGATCCGGGACTGATACCGGCAATCAAGCCGGACATTCAATTTGGAGCGCGCGTTGGCGGGACTATCTCCGAGCGGATCCACGTCAACGTCGATTACGACAACCGGCGTGAGTTTGACGCGGCAAACAACATCAATGTGTTCTACCAGGGCCTCGAAGACGAGATCGTGCAGCGGGTTGAAGTCGGAGACGTCAGCTTCCCGCTACCACAGAGCCGTTATCTGACTCAGGGAATCCCGGCAGGCAACTTCGGTTTCCGCGCAACGGGCCAGATGGGGCCGATCGATTTCCAAACCGTTTGGGCCCAGCAGAAAGGCGACGTGGGGACACGAGAGCTTCAGGTCGGCGGCGGAGGGCAGGGGTTCGAGCAGACGGCGACGACCATCCTCGATGATGCGGACTATGAGCGCGGCCGCTTCTTCTTCCTGTTCAACCCACAACGTTTGTCAGCTTATCCGCACATCGATATCCAGGAGCTTGTGGCCTTCGACGCACCGGACGAGCTGCGCCCATCGTCGGTCGTCAAGGTCTACCGTTACGAAATCCTAGGCATTGGGGCGGGTGCGCAGGTTCCGGAAGGGTTCATCACTGCGGTCGCCGTGGCAACCGACACGTTCACCACCGGGCTGGGTGTCGATACGGTGGCCGTCGATACGCTGACGGGTTTGTTCAGGCCCCTGGTCAACGGTGAGGACTACATCCTGCATCGAAGCGGTCTCTGGCTGCAATTGCGCAACACGCTGGCAGATGCCGAGGGACTTGCAATCGCCTACATCGCCGACGACGGGACCGAGATCGGAACCTTCGCCGCGGAGGCGGCCTCGGACGCGCACAATGCCGATCCGGATAACGTCCCACCGCCACGACTCGAGCTGATCAAGGGTGTGAACCACCGGCCGGGGACGGCGACCTGGCGTCGCGAGATGCATCACATCTATCGGGTATCCGCAAGCCCCGGCGTTGTGGAAACCAGTATCGAGCTGACAATCTCGCAAGGCGATCCGGAGGTAGGGAATACTTTCCGGGCCACGCCGTCCGGCACGCAACTGGAGTTTCTGAAGATCTTCGGATTGGACGACGACCCCACGGACAACCGACTCGACGTCTCCCAGATCTACACGATCGACGCGACAGGCTCGGAGGGCACGGCAGGTCCGATGGGAACCTACATCGTACCGCCTACACTGGAGCCGTTCCGTTCACCGCCGCCACTGCGCGACGTCAGCGACCCGCTGAACGGTCAGTCGTTTCCGCTTGGTCTCGGCGATCAGAACACGACGATCTACGACGAATCCAACGATCAGGTGCGGCGCGGTTCGAACCTATACCTGCTGACGATCAGCTATCGGCAACAGTTCGAGGGTTTCCTATCGAGTATCTCGCTGGGTGCCGGAGGAGTCCGCGAAGGGAGTGAGCGGCTCGTCATCGACAATGTTGAGTTGCTTCGCGGCGAGGACTATACGATCGACTACGACGTCGGCCAGATCGAGTTGCGGGAACCGGAGCGTTGGTTCCAGGACAACCCGTCAGCTCGAATCCGCGTGACGTTCGAGCAAAAGCCACTCTTCCAGTTGGCCCCGACCGGTGTCTTTGGCTTTCAGGCGCGATACGGACTGGGTGAGCGCGGCGAGTTCAACCTGATCGGGTTGTCGCAATCGGAGAAGACGTTGCAAACACGTCCGGAGTTGGGCCTGGAGCCGAGCGCAGTGCAGCTGGGCGGTGTGTCCGGTCGCCTGAACTTTCGACCGAGCTGGCTGAACAGCGTGGTTGGTGTCCTGCCCGGCGTCGAGGCGGAGGCACCGTCGGCGCTCACCATCGACGGTGAGGTCGCCATGTCGATGCCGAAC
>JBFJOD010000113.1:0-10577 GCA_041617795.1 Gemmatimonadota bacterium
CTCCTTCCTGAAGCGCCCGCAGCAGCTTCACCTGGAGCTGCGAAGGAAGCTCGCCGATCTCGTCCAAGAACAGCGTTCCTCCGTCGGCCTCTTCAAATAGTCCGGCGCGGTCGGCATGAGCCCCGGTAAAGGCGCCCTTGGCATGCCCGAACAGCTCAGACTCGAGAAGGTTTTCGGGTATCGCACCACAGTTAATTGGCACGAATGGACGTCCCGCACGCGGGCTGGCGGCGTGGATCAGCCGGGCGATCAGCTCCTTGCCTGTCCCACTTTCGCCCGTGATTAGAACCGTAGAAGGGTGCTGGGCGACCTTGGTCGCCAGCTCGACCGCTTCGCGCATCCCGCCGCTCTTAGCGACGATCTCCGGATACCGCTGGTCGGCCTTCACCCGCTGGCGAAGCCGGGTGACCTCGCGTCTGAGCTTCTCGCGTTCCTCTGCCTTGCGCAGCGTTAGAACGACTTCGGCAGTGGTGAACGGCTTCGGTAAATAGTCGTAGGCGCCTTTTTGCATCGCCTCGACGGCCAGTTCGTTGCTACCGTAGGCGGTGATGGTTATGACCAGCGCCTGACCGTTCTTCTTACGGTATTCCTCCAAGAACTCCAGCCCGTCCATCCGTGGCATGCGAATATCGCAGAGGATGAGGTCCGGCTCTTCTTTGAGAGCGCGCTCCAGACCATCCTTGCCATCCGACGCGGAGATGACCTGGTAGCCTTCGTCCTCCAGGATCATCGACAGCGTTCTGCGAACGCCGGCTTCGTCGTCAATCACCATTACTTTCACTTAATTTCCCTCGACCTCGTCATCCACTTCATCTCTGGCACACGGCAAGAAAACGGAAAAACAAGCCCCACCTTCTTCGGGGCTGTCCACCTGTATCGTACCACCCATCCCCTCGATCATTCGGGCCGATACCGCCAACCCGAGCCCGGTCCCTTCGCCCGTCACCTTCGTGCTGAAGAACGGGTCGAACACCCGGTCCATGATCTCCAGCGGAATGCCGGGCCCGCTGTCCTCCACCGCTATCCGAACGAGTCTTACGCCCGGGGTGAACGGTGGCGGTGTTAACCCCTCGCGCCGCGCCTGCAGACGGCGCAGGTGCGAGTAGTCGATTCCGGACGGGTCATCGCGTCGGCGGGCCGGAGGTATGCTTACCTCGTACGGCACGATGTCGGTGCTGACCTTGATGAGCCGGCCGTCGCCGCCGTCGCAGGCCTGAGCCGCGTTCAGCAGCAGATTGACCATTATCTGCTCGAGTTGGTGCGGGTCGGCGTGCACCATCCCCGCGTCTTCGCTCAAGTTCAGATCGACCTCGATCTCCTTGAAGTGGCCCTGCGCCTCCACCAGCTCCAGCGCACCACTGACGACCTCGTTGACCTGGATCGGCCGTGGGGCCGGCTGGCGCGGCCGCGCGTAGTCCAGAAGACCTTTGACGATTCTGTCGATGCGTCGCGCCTCACGCCTCATGTCTCCCAGGAGGTCCTGCCCCATCGCTGGCCGGCGCTCCGCTACCTCCAGGTACCCCAATATCGCGCCCAACGGGTTGCCGATTTCGTGGGCGATCCCCGCCGCCAGTTGCCCGGCCGACGCAAGCTTCTCAGCCTTCACCAGTTCATCCTTCGCCTCGGTGAGGGCCCGGTTCACGTCATTGAGCGACTGGATGTTGTCGGTCAGGCGCCTCTCGTTCTGTACGAGTTTCTCGGCTATCTCGTTGACGCTCAGCGCCAGCCGTGCGAATTCCTTAGCGCCGTCCACCCGGATGCGCCGCGAGTAATCCTCGCGCGCGATAGCGTCAGCGCCATCGACGATGGCGTTCACAGGTCTTAGCACGAGGAGTCGCAGAATCTGCTGGCCGAACAGGAAGAAAACCGCCAGGTCCAGCACCAACACAGCAGCCAGGAAGAGCACGATCGTGCCCAGTGGCGCACCGACGGGTAGCCAGAGGAACACGGCGATTCCTGCTAAGCCGAGGGCCGCGGTCAACAGCAACGCGAGGGCGACCGTCAACCTGCGACGCAGAGGGGCAACCGCTTTCACCGAATCCCGGCGCGATATCACGTTCTTTTTTGGGTGGAGGCCTCGCCAGCCTGTCCGGCGAGGGGCAGGGGGGTTACAAAAGAATAGCGCGGAGGTTGCCCTCCGCGCCACCCTCGGTCTTTGTGACCAGCCAGTCCTAGTTGCAGGCTACAACACCTTCCACTGTCGCCGGTGCCGCGGCCGCTACTCCACCATAGTAGATCGCACAGGTCACGGTCGTACCAGTGTGACCGGCGGTGGCGTTCCAACCCTGGCCGGTTGCAGCGCCCGGTGTCACGGTTACGCCCTGACTGGAGTTGAAGTCCACTCCGCTACCAGGGGTAATGTCCGTCGTGTATGACAGGTTGTCTGCGAAGTACGCCTCCTCAGCCGCTGCTAGATTGCGCAGGTCGGACTTCATGGCTGAGATATACGCCTTCTCTTTGGTGTTGGCGAACTTCGGAATCGCGATCGCGGCCAGAATGCCGATGATCACAACCACGATCAGAAGCTCGATGAGTGTGAAACCTTTTGAACTCCGCAACATCTCGTTCCTCCTTGTTGATTCCCCGCGGGTGTAACAAAAGTCCTTGCCACCACCCGGGTAACGGCAAAGTTGGGACCACAACAGGCGTCGAGCGCCTAAACTATTACCTCGCAATACGTTAGTGGCGACAGCCGTCGAGCGCCGGCCCCGGACGCTCCTCATTCCGCAGACGCATTATGCAAAAGTCTTCGCAAGGCGCAAGTCACCGGGAGTCCCCGCCGCCACCCACGGCCCAGCCGCCTAAGTCCTTGCCATTCCTCACGGAAGCCGTTTCAAGGCCCGGGCGGCCGAGTCGACCAGGGCCCGAGAGACATTCGGCTCCGAGCCGGCTTTCTCCAGCGCCTCGACGGCGGCCGCCGTATCGCCGACTTCCGCCTGGAGACGCGCCAGGCCGAACCAGTCGACCCAGGTTGGGCCGCCACGACGAACCCGCATCGCGGACCTCTGAGCCTCGATCGCTTTCTCGTATTCCCCAACCGTGGCATAAGAATCTACCATCAAAGCGTACAACGAGGCGTCCTCGCCGGCCGCTGCCAACCCGGCTTGAGCGGCTTTCAATACGCCCGCGGAGTTCCCGGATTTTGCGCGGATCAACGCCAGTAGCACCCAGTATTCGCCGAAACCTGGCTTCAGGCGAACGGCACTGGCGGCCATGCTGTCGGCTTCCGCGTATTCATCGTGACGAAGCAGGTAGAGAGCGTATTCGGCCTTGTAGGGCGCGTGGTGCGGCCAAATCTCCAGCGACCGGCGAAACCACTTCTTTGCCTCCTCCCAATCGCCTTCGCCGTAGAACTGGGTGCCGATACCGTAAAGCAAGCGCGACGATTCCGGATGCTTGCGTCTCAGGTCTTCGAACAAAGTGTACGTGTCTTCCCACACCGGATTGCGGCGGACCGTCACAATCGAAAATCCGACCAACCAGGCCACCAGCGCGATATTCAGCCAGCGGCGACGCGCTGGCGGCGCTTTCGTCAGCAAAAGGGCCACGACAACTGAAACCGCAACCGACGGCAGGTAGAGCGTCCGTTCCGCCAGCACGATCTCGGCCATGACCAGCAAGTTGCTCACCGGCAGGAGCGCGATAGCCACCCACGCCACCGACATCGTGAATTCAGGCGCCCGGCGGAACAGCGCCACGGCACCCGTCAACGTTACGAGCACTAGCAGGAAACCGATGAAACCGCTTGGAGTCAGATGATCGACGGGAAGGATGACCGCCGGCGAGTAGTCCGCTGAAAGATCGAGCGGGAAAAGCAGCAGCTCGAAATAGCGCGGCCAGACGCGGGACATCGTGAACAGCCGGGTGCTGAAGCTCGAGTCGATGGCAAAGACCCGATCCGGCCGGTTCTCGAGCGGAACACCCAAGGCCAGCCAGCGCACAGCAAAGATCAGCAATAGAACGCCCGTCAGCACTACATACAGCGACAGCCTCTTCCGCACATAATCCCTCAACCGACCCACCTGCCCTGCGCTGATCAAAGGTATGTCCGTCACCAACAAGAGGCCCGGCATGACCACCCCAAGTTCCTTCGATAGGCCCGCCAGCGCATAGCAAACGGCGATCAGAACAGTGGCACCCAACGACAGCCGGTTGCTCCTAACCGCGCGCATGTAGACCAGACAAGCGACCAAAGTGAAAAGCGCGACGAACAGCTCACCCCGACCGACGATATTGGCGACGGCTTCGGTATGGACGGAGTGGACGGCAAACACGAGTCCGCCGAGAAGAGCGGACCACCAGGGAAACAGACTCAGCAGCAACAGCGTCACCAGCCCGCTGACGGTCGCGTGCAGCAGGACGTTGAACAGGTGAAATCCAAACGGATTTCCGTTCCAAATCGTCCAGTCGACGGCGAAGCTCAGTAACGTCAGCGGCCGATAGAGACCGGCGATGAACCCTTGAGGCCAATAGGGCGCGGTCAGCAACTGTCCGAGGTTACCCAAACCGTGAACCAGATCGTTCGTCTTGATGATGAACTCGTCATCGTAGGCGAACCCATTGGCGAGGGCGTTTGCATAGACGGCAAAGGCCGCGAGCACAACGCTGCCCACGACAATCAGCCGCACGCGTCGGTCCGAAATCCCGGTCCTTTCTCTCAGCATCGCTAGATAATGTCGAAGCTCATTTGGGCATCTCGCTCGAAGATGCGTCTGGCTCGGCGGGAAGCGCGTCTAAGTGTGTCCGAAAGATCAACGCGCCACCCGGCGTCACGTGGATCAGCGACAAGCTATTCGGATATCGTCCGGCCAATGCATCGATGGGCTCAGCAACGGCGGGGATGTCGCGGCGAACAGCCAGGTAACGAACGCCCATATCTCGCAGCAATCGCGCCAGCGGCTCGACCGGCGGTGTCTGGCGGCGGTACCAGACGTGAACAGACTCATAATTGTTGGGAACCGCTCGGCGCCCGGTGTGGAGTGCGATCAGCGGATCGAATTCATAAGCGATCACATCGCGTGGGTCGGTGTTGGTCGAGACCCAGTTCAGAACTTCCGCACCCACTTCGGACTTAAGGATCTGCGAGCCGTCCCAGACGCGGCGGTCGAGCGCACGAGCCTCGCGAAACGCCAGATAACCGATGACGATCAACCCGATCAACGGGGCAGCCTGCACCAACCCGCGGCGGACTCTCGTCTCTCCCGCCCTCTTGGCGTTGCCGTCAACCAGCAGCGCAGCCATTTCCTGATAGCCGACGGCGGCAAGTGCCAGAAGCAGCGGGAACAGAACGAAGGCAAAGCGGAACGGCGGGAACGACCAGACACAGACTATCGCCAGGTAGAGCCAGGGGTATGAGGCCGTCGCCGGCACCGACCGAAACAGCTTCCGCGACCCGACGAGCGCGATGACCAGTAGCAGCCCACCGGCCAGCGACTGCGCCAACGCCGAGCCCGTCATGAACTTGGCACCCAGCGTCTGCAACAGGGCGCCGACATTCGTGGCGACGATATCGAGTGCCGCAAGCGGCGAACCGGCGATGCTGGCGAGGTAGAGCTGGGCATAAGATCCGTAATTCGGTATCAACGTCGCGGGAATCTCGCCCGCCGCGCTCAGGGTGAATACGAACCAGGGCCCCACCAACACCGCTGACGCCACGACCGCGGTCAGTGCCCGCCGGCGGCCGCAGCGGAATGCCACGGCCAACAGCATCGCCACCAATAGACTGATACCCACCATGCGGGTCAGCGCCACGAGCCCCGCAGCCACGGCGGCGATGGCGACCTCGCGATGGCCAGACTGGGGGGTCAAGCGGTCGATCAACCATAGCGCCAGCGGCAACAGCACCAGATACAGGGGCTCTGACAGCAGGCCGCTGCTGACCAGCATCATCGAACCCGAGGCGAAGCCGACCAGCGCCAGCACACCGGCCAGCGGTAGCCTGACGATCCCGAGATCGCTGAGCAAGAAAACAAAAAGGCCCGCAGCCAAACCGATGTAAACTCCGTTGGCCAACTTCATCGCTCCCAGAGCGGTCTCCGGCGAATCGCTCAAGAGCCAGAAAGGAACCAGACTGAAGGGATAGACCGGCGGGTACTTGATCGCCGGCAGGTTCACGGGAAGCCACGTGAGCCGGTAACCCTCCCCCTGAGCAAGGGCCTTGGCGACCAGAACGTAGATCCCGTCGTCGTAGTTCACACCCACCAGCGACGAGTTCTGCGCCCAGACCCCCAACACCGCGACAATGGCGCAAACGGCTAGGGAGACAGCGATTCTCCCAGCGCGACCGGCGTGCATGCCCACGATCCTAACCGCCTCTTCCAAGTCGCGGTCGGTCCACCTGCGACGTAGACTCCGAAGGCGACTCTGACGACCTCAGGGGACGCAGGACTGGCTGTTCGCCCAGTTCACCGGATAGTGGCGCGTAGATGTAATACTCCCAACCAGGATATCGCTGCATTAAACGCTGGTTGCGCTCCGGCCCAAAGTCACGCGCGAAGATAATTCCCTCGCGCAACCATGGATCGTTACGCCAGACAAGGGTGCCGTACACCGTGAATCCAGCGGCGTCCCGCAGAATCTGCTCTCGACAGGCCTCAGCGAGTACGCGAGTCGTATCCACACGAACCGTTCGATCGGCCAGCAAATCTCTCGCGACAGGAAGCTCCAGTATCCGAAACTCCTGCAGCTTCTTGGCGAGAGATGCCTGGATAGCCAAGGAATCTCCACCCGCTGCGGCAAGTGAGTCCGCCTCGTCGAGAGCGGACTGCAAGCGGCAACCGTCCACCACCCGATAGCTTTGCTCAGCCTCGGAGGCGGAAATCCCCCATGCCCACAGCCGGGCCATTAGCCGACTGCCCCAGCCGACTTTTACGAAGACCAACGCCTGGTCTATACCCGCACGCCGGGCCTCATTCTCGGGGTGCAGCTTCCTGCTCTGCAACTGCCCTGCGATCGAGCCGACCCTCTCCGGCACTTTCCAACCCACTACTACGAGCACACCAGCGATGAGGAGGAGACGAAGCGCGCTTCGCCATCTACCCAACCGTATGTCCAGAGCGACGACACCGGCAGCCGAGAGGAGAATCAGCGGGCCAAGCGACGAATACAAGAAACGTGGGCCCAGGTAGCCATCCCGGTGCCAGTAAAAGAAATACGCGATCGGTGCCGCCAGCAGGAGGGCAGCGAGCCACGTTGCCGCGCCATTGCTGCGCCCTTTGAATGCTAGCGCCAAGGCTATCAGCACGAATATCAGACTTGGGAAGGGCCACTCGAATAGGGAGACGTTGAGTCGTTGGAAGTCCAGAGCCGTGGCGCCGAGCGCTCTTACCGGCGTGAAGGGCTCACCCCAAGGATCGGTGTGAAAGCCCAGGCCGTGGCCCGGCCCCCAGAGGACCATATACCCGAAGCGCAGCGGGTGTCCCGTCGTCAGCGCGTTGTAGACCAGCAGCGGCGAAAGAGCTGTGAGACAAGCAACGCCAGCGCCAAGCGCTGGTTTCCAACCTCGCCGAAGCAATAGCCAGACTCCCAATACGCCGGCCCACACGGCACTTTCCAGTGGTCGAATCGTGGCCGCAAGCCCCAACGCGCAGCCCAGTAGCAGCGGCCACCCGATCCCCCGTTCCTCTTCGGCCGCTCTCACCGCCGCGTACAACGCCAGGACCAGGAAGAACCCGTGGGTCACGTGGTTCATGTAGCTGGCGCTCATGAAAAGCGCGAAGGGTGAGAGCACCAAGAGAGCCGCGGCCAGCTTCGCATCCATCTCGCCCAGCAAGCGGCGCGCTACTCCGTACAACAGCACCAACGTGGCGGCGGCCACGAGCGGGTTCACGAGCCACGGAACACCTGCGATGACTCCTAACACAAGCATTCCGGGATGCCCGGGTGGATATTGCGAGAACCAGCGGCCCTCATGCGCGACTAGATGGCTCGCACCGAAGAACTCGATCTGCTCAGGTGCTGGGGCCGTCAAGCTGCCGCCAGCGAATATCTTGGCCTGAAACAGTTGAGCGATTGTATCGGTGATGTGGGGATTGTGGCTGAACAGTGCGTTCGAAAGCAGCGCTGCGGCAACGCCGAAGATGACGGCGAGAGTCGTCGCATAGCCGATAACCGGCAATTCTGCGACTCTCTGAAGCCCACGCTCGAAGACACCGTCGATCGCTACCCCCCAGCGGCGGGCTAGGAGTAGCGCGATCGGGACGGCGAGAACCGCCCACCACACCCAGGTAAGCACCACTTGGTAGTAATGGGCGTTCTCGTCAGGTTGACCCGTTGGCAGCCACTCTGGCCACGGCACAAACGCCAGCACAGCAACTACCGCAGCAGACGCAGCGCAGAACGTCGCGGCCGCGAAGGGCCTGCGGCTACGAGGCATTATCGCCATCCGCCGCCTCGGATTCTCGCAGCACCACTCGACCCGCTGGGAACCCCGCGATCGGATCGCTTGGTTCGAGCCTTGTTGACGGGTGCGAATGGGAGTCGTCGGTCAACGGTAACTCGCGAAAAGTCTCAGACACTTCAGCCGTGATCGTGATTACCACATAGGGCACTTCGAGCACGAGCGGCGAATAGCCACCTCTCGATAAGAATAAGACGCGGATTCCACGCGCCGCGGCGTAATGGACCACATCGTCAAGCGACGCCACCGGCAGCGCGCGCCAATCCAGCCCACCCCAGTAAGCGAGTCGCGGGTGCCAGGTCATGACAGGCTCGCTCGAGGGTAAGCTCTCAGCCAGCCGCTTTGACGCCAGGCGATCCTGAAGTCCGACCCCCCTGAGGTTGCTGGCCTCGACACCCAGCGTCTGCACGCCCGCCACAGCGAGTGCGGCCAGCAAAAGGCCAGCCGTAAGGGCCCGATCCGGGTCAAGTAGCTTCCGAGTCGGCACCCAGCGCGACACCAGTTGCACACCACGCGCGGCCCAGAGCGCGAGAGCCGGAACCAGATAGAGGAAGAACCGCGGCAGCGCGAATACCGCCAGCGACGTGAATACGCTAGCAACCAGGCCGGCCATCACGAATGGCGGAAAGCGAGTCTGCCATTCGCCGTCGCGCCAGAGAACCCCCAAAACCGCAAATGGCAGAAAGAGAGGCAACCCGAGGACCCAAAAGACGGCGAGGTAGCTGCCCAAACTCGTTAGACGGCGCAGTTTCGTATCCGCGCTCGGAGTCCATTCCGCTGCAAGGACGCGTCGGTAATCGGCGACCCGCTGCTTGAACGGCAAAGCCGCCGTCGTCCCCCAGTAGGGGTTCACAAGTTGCGTATGGCTGTCGTCTAGGGCCCACCAGCTCCGCAGATACTCACCCATGTGCCGGTCGTCTCTGACGAGTTCTTGATAGAGCCCCGAGGTGATCTGCGTCGGTTCTAGCTTCCCGCTTAGCATCCACGTACCGCTATGCTGGCGCATATAGGCCAAGTAAGGTGTTACCAACACCAGCGCCGTAGCCCCGCTGATGACGAAAGCCGTTAGGGTTGTTGCCGCTTTCTCGGAGCGCCACCAAGGTAGCGTGCGCACTACTGCATAGATGCCGGCGACTACCAGCGCCTCAGGACGCGCCAGCATCGCGGAAGCCAGACAGACACCGGCCAGTATGTAGAACGCGTATCGACGAAGTCTTCGGCCTCGCAGTCCAGCCTCACCCAGTGCGAAGCCGCCAAACAATAGCGCCAAGAAAACCGGCTCACTGCCGGCGTAGAGATGACGCCACATGGGTCCAAGCTTCGGCGCCACGTCGATAAGCGCGAGCCAGCCGACTAAGAGTACGGCTCCGTTACGCGCGATACGTTGGCCGGCGTGGATCTGCAGCAAGTACCAAACCGAAGGGACTAGCAAAGCGCCGGCTATCGCCATGAGGAGTCGCTGTGCAACGAACGGCTCGAATCCCGTTATGCTCGTGGTGAAGGCGGTGGCGATGGGCACAAATGGACCGAGGGCGATGTGGGGAAGGCCGTTCAACGTCAAACCTGACCCCGCAAGGATATTGCGGGCCTCGACGATGTACAGACTTTCATCCCAGTCCAAGTAGTCTGCGCGAAGAAACAGTAGCAGGCCACGAACGAGGAGCGCTGCTGCCGTCAGAGCGAGGAGCTCGCGCCTATTCACCTAAGCCTCCGTACTTATGCTTTAGATCTTCAGCCGTCGTTCAGGAACCTGATTCGAATCACTCGTGCTGGCGATTGGCTACAACCGGACCGATGGAAGATTGACCGATTGTGCCGGAGACGGCTGCCGTTGACCGCTAACATTCCGGGCCACCGCAGGCACCGCTCCTGTAAGCCAAACGGCTTAGCTAGATCCTCTATCAGTCGGGTAGCGCGTGCTAATCGTGAAGCCCACCAACCTGCGCCGGCGGCTCGCGGCACGAGCGACGACGTGAAAACGCCGACAGGAGATTCCAAGGGGGGAGTTGCGACCGCTACCTAGCTGCGAACCGCTACGAGGATAGCCACAACCTTTTTGTCACGCAATCTCACGGACGAACTGCCAAGAAGCAGCGCTCCGAAAGCCGCCTGACGCCGCGGGCCGTCGGACTCGAATCGCGCTCTAATGCTGGCCCATTGAGTTCGGCCCGGGTCAGAC
>JBFJOD010000114.1:0-10530 GCA_041617795.1 Gemmatimonadota bacterium
AGCCGTCGTCGCGCTGGGCGATGGCGCGGCGGAAGCCACGCTGGCGACCACCGACATACCGGACGGCGACTACACCAAGGCGCGGCTGACGGCGCAGGAGGGCATCGTCGACATTACGGCGATGTTTAACGGTCAGCAGCTCTCCGCCCAGTTCCGCACGCCGGCCGACCAGCCGCTCGAGCTGGAGAAGGATGTCGAGGTCATCATCAACGAGGATGGCTCGCGCACGCTCCGCATCGAGCTCATCGCGGTTCACGACCTCGAGTCGCGCTTGGTCGGTGGCTCACAGATCATGCTGACGGTGACCGGCGAGCTGGGAGTGATGTCGGCGTCGGCGAACTTCGGGGCCAGCTTCACGGCGGCCGATCGGAGCGATCCGGCGGACGCCGACGTCAGCGGCAACGTGACGTTCACCGGCCTCACCATCGAGATCTCGGCCGACGGCGAGAACTGGCTGACCGTTTCAGAGGAGAGCGGCGAGGCCGTGGTGAGCCTGGCTGACGGAGCGGCAGCGGCCACACTGGTGACGGTCGACGAGATACCAGCGCAGACCTACACGCTGGTGCGGCTCACCGCCACCGACGCCGTGGTCGATATCACGGCGGATCTCGATGGCCGGCAGTTCGACGCGCAGCTCGACCCCGCCGGCGATAGCCCGATCGTGGTAGAGAAAGCGTTGGAAGCAGTGGTCAACGAGGATGGCACGACGACCTTCCACTTCGAGTTGGAATGCATCCGCACGATAACGCACTCGAACCATGCGGACGGTGAGGTGCTGATCATCGACGGCGACCTTGGAGCGGCCCAGGCGCGCATCGGCTGACCCCAGAAACTCTTATTAATAATGACGAGGCGGGCGTCGTTGACGCCCGCCTCGTATTGCCTCGGTCAGCGCTGGGCTTCAGTGCTGCTCGACCAGAACGTTCTCCGGGTCCGGCGACGCGTCGAACACCAGCTTACCACCCTCGCGCCGCACACCGCGCACCGCGACGACCAACACGTCCTCCAGCGTCTCCACGAGGTGGAACTCCAACTTGCAGCGTGCCTCCTCGGGGATGTCCTCGATGTCGTGTTCGTTCTCCTTCGGCAGAATGATGTGCGAGATGCCGGCACGGCAGGCGCCCAGCACCTTTTCCTTCAAGCCGCCGATCGGCAGCACGCGACCGGTCAGCGTCAGCTCGCCGGTCATCGCCACGTCGTTACGCACCGGCTGCTCTGACAGCGCGCTGACCAGCGCCGTCGCCATGGTGATCCCGGCCGACGGGCCCTCTTTCGGCACAGCGCCCGCGGGCACGTGCAGGTGAACATCGACGTCTTTGAAACGCTCTTCACGAATGCCCAGCTGCTTATGATGGGTCTTCGCGAAGGTCAGGCCCGCCCGGGCGCTCTCCTTCATCACATCACCCAGCTGTCCGGTCAGCACCAGCTGGCCGTTGCCCGGCATGACGCTGGCCTCGACGAAGATGATGTCGCCTCCTACCTGCGTGTAGGTCATGCCCGTCGCCACACCCATCTGCGGCTCCGGCAGCATCTTTTCCGGATGCGCCTTCGGCTTGCCCAACAGATCGCGCAGGTTCTTGGGGTCAACCGAAATCGTGCCGGACTTGCCCTCGGCGATCTCGCGCGTCGCTTTGCGGGCCAAGCTGCCCAGCTCACGCTCAAGCTGCCGGACTCCCGCCTCGCGGGTCCACTCGTTGATCACCGCCAATAGCGCTTCATCGCCGACAGCCAAATGGTCCTCGGTCAGGCCCGAAGCCTCACGCTGACGCGGCAGCAGATACCGCTTGGCGATCTCCAGCTTCTCCAGCTCCGTGTAGCCGCTGAACTCGGTCTCTTCCATGCGGTCGAACAGCGGCGCCGGGATCTGGTGACCGAAGTTGGCGGTGCAGACGAACAAGACCTCTGACAGGTCGAAGCCGATACCCAGGTAGTGGTCGGTGAAGCTGTTGTTCTGTGCCGGATCGAGAACCTCGAGCAACGCCGCCGAGGGATCGCCCTGGAACGAGACGCCCAGCTTGTCCACCTCGTCCAGCAGGAACACCGGGTTCTTCGTTCCTGCCCGCTTCATCCCCTGGACGATCCGTCCCGGCATCGCCCCGACGTAGGTGCGCCGGTGCCCGCGGATGTCGGCTTCATCCCGCGCGCCGCCCAGCGAGACGCGCACGTATTCGCGACCCAGCGCCCGGGCGATCGACTTGGCCACCGACGTCTTGCCGGTTCCCGGCGGCCCCAGAAAGAGCAGGATCGGGCCACTGGCCATCGCCTTCGCCTTCTCTTCTTCGCTGGTCGCTCGCTCGCGCCGCATCTTGCCCACGGCCAGGAACTCGAGGATCCGCTCTTTGACATCGCTCAAGCCGTAGTGGTCCTCGTCGAGGATCACCCGCGCTTCATCGATATCGAGCCTGTCCTCGGAGCGGTTGTTCCACGGTAGGTCGGCGATCCACTCGAGATAGGTGCGGATCACCTGTGCCTCCGCAGACTCGCGGTTCACCCGCTCCAGACGCCTCAGCTCGCGATCGACTTCTTCCTGCGCTTCCTCGGGCAGCTCTAGCGTCATCAGACGCTCGCGCAACTCTTCGATCTCGGCGTCCGAGTCCTCTTCACCCAACTCCCTGCGGATCGCTTTCAACTGCTCGCGCAGGTAGATCTCACGCTGCCGCTCGCCCAACTCCTCTTGCACGCGGGAGCGGATGTGCTCCTGCGCCTCGAGCATGGCGATCTGGCGATAAAGGTGCACGAGAATCCGGCGGAGCCGCAGCTCCACCGAAGTGGTCTCCAGTAGCTCCTGCTTGTCGGAAGCGCCCAGCTCCATGTAGTAAGCAACATGATCCGACAAGGCGCTCGGCTCTTCCACCGCGCGGATGAACCGCTCGATGATCTCCTCGGGCACGCCACGGTGACGGCCCAACTCTGCGGCCTTCTCACTCACCTCCCGAAACAGACCCTGAAATGCCGCGTCCTCCGGGTTGAGGGGAGCCTGGTCGGCCAGCGGCGTGACGACCGCTTCCAGGTAGTTCTTGGATTGCTCGTAATGAAGCGCGGTCGCCCGCCGGTCACCCTCGAGCAGAAGCTGCAGGCCGCCCGGGAATCTCTGGACCTGGGCGATCCGGCAGATGACCCCGATGTTGTAGAGGACGTCGGGCGATGGCTCATCCACGTTCTCGCGCTGCGCCACGGCGAAGATCCGCTTCACTTCACCTTCACCAGTCAACGCCGCCTCGATGGCGCGGAGGGTCTTGTCACGGCCCGCAACGATCGGCGCCGTCACGCCCGGGAACACCACGGTCTCGCGCAGCGGCAGCACGGGAAGCTGCTGCCTGTCGGTCCTTACCTGTGGTTTCTCTTGAATGTCCGCCAAGGGAGCAAACTCCTGTTAGGTTTGATCCGTCCCGGAGGCACCCCCAAATCCACCGCCCACCCCGCTGAAATCTAACACGTATCGCGCCCCAGGACCTGCCCAGCAGTTGCACCGTCCATGCCAGGAAACCGCGCCAGCCTGGCATGAGATCCCGACGATCTGGCTCCGCCGCCCTCCAGCCCTGTCAACACGGCAGCCGTTTGTCGCCTTACCCGGCAGGCTTTGATAAGTTGCGTTACATGCGAGTGACTGTCACGGGGGGGACCGGGACGATCGGCCTGGCGGTGGTCAAGATGCTAGTGCGGGCGGGCCATGCCGTCCGCGCTGTAGTTCGCCGCCCCGACGACTTCCAAGAGCGCTGCCAGGACGACCGCGTCGAGATCAACGTAGGCGACGTGCAGGACCGGACCATGGTCGCCGCGGCCCTGGATGGCGCGGATGCAGCGATCCATTGCGTGGCCTTTCCGCCCAAGCAGTACAAGCTGAACTGGGACACGACGCGTTTCATTCTCGAAAGCCTGCGCCCCGGCGCTCAATTCGTCATGCCCGGCGACGCCTCGGTCTTCGGGTTCACCCCGCCGGGAGAACGGGTCGGGCCGCGCCACCCGAAGGCCAGCCCGGCGCGGCGCGGCGTGGTGCGCGCGGATCTGGAGCGGGCGATCCTGGCAGAAGGCGGAACGGTGATTCACCTGCCCGAAGTCTTTGGCCCGGGGGTGATCAGGGGCCGCATGGCCAGCGTCTTCCAGCGAGCGTTGTCGGGGCGGCGCGTCTGGTTTGCCGGCGACCTGGACCGCGCCCGAGAGTTCCTCTACATCGAAGACGCGGCGCGCGCGCTGATCGCGCCTTTGGGTCGCCCGGCAGCCAAGGGGGCCGAGTATACGGCCCCGGGCTTCGCAACCATAACGCCACGCGCGTTCGTTTCCCTCGCCTTCAAAGCGGCCGGCCATGAGAGTCGGCTGCGCTCCATGCCCATCCCCTGGCTACACGCCGCGTCGTTGCTGACCGCCGAGCGCCGCGCTTCTCGCGACTTGATCTACCTCGAAGCGCGTCCATTGTTGTTCGACGGCTCGCGGATTCGTAAGGAACTTGGTTGGACGCCCGAGGTCGACTACGCCGACGCGATTCGACGCACGCTCAGATCGCTGCGTTCCGTGGAAGGCGAAATGGCAATCCAGCGCAGTCGAACCACCACCCAGCCAACGGCGACTAATTACGAGGCGACCAACTCCTCACACGCTGTTAAGCGCCTGGGCGATATCGGCGATTAAATCCTCGGGATGCTCGACACCGATCGACAATCGAATCAGCGCAGGCGTGATCCCCATCGCCGGCTGATCCTTTGCCGGGATATCCGAATGCGTCATCGTCGCCGGGTGCTGTGCCAGCGATTCTGTCCCGCCCAGGCTGACGGCCAGATGGATTAGCTTCAATGAGTTCAGAAACTTGAACGCCTCCGCTTCACCGCCGTGAATGTCGAACGACACCATCGCGCCCGGCGTGACGCACTGGCGTTTATAGACATCGAACTGCGGATGCTCCTCCGTGATATGTCCCAGGTAATGCACCTCGTCGACCTTCGCGTGGTCAGCCAAAAAGTCGGCCACATAACGAGCGTTCTTCATCTGTGAGGTCATTCGCAGCTTCAAAGTCTCGAGGCTGCGCAGCAACAACCACCCCGTCCAGGGCTCACTGGCCGTTCCCAGGAAAGTGCGCGTCCCCAGCACTTTGTTGATCAGCTCTTCGGTTCCCAGCACGGCGCCACCGATAACGTCGCTGTGGCCACCGATGTACTTAGTGGCGGAGTAGACGACCAGGTCGGCCCCGAACTTCAGTGGATGCTGGAAGAGCGGTCCTAAGAACGTGTTGTCGACCACCAGCACTACCTGGCGATCGCCACGCGAATGCCGCCGCGCCAGCTCCGCGCAGTGGGCGATGTCGACCAGGCCGTTCGTCGGGTTGGCAGGCGTCTCGATGAAGATCATCGCCAGTCGGTCGGCGATCGAGTCGTCGCTCAAGATTCGCTCGGCCACCTTCGGCCCTTGTGGCCCGGCCGGAAAGCCGACGACATCGATCCCAAACTCCGGCAGCACATGGCCGAACAGGTGCTCCGTGCCGCCGTACAGCGGGCTGCTGTGCAGCAACACGTCGCCCGGCCGCAGAAACGTCAGCACAGTGGTCGCGATGGCTGCCATGCCGCTGGCATGAACGGCCGCCGCCTCCGCTTCGTCCCACAATGTCAGACGGTCTTCGAGAACTTCGAGATCCGGATTATTGAGTCGGCTATAGATGAGACCGAGGCTCTCGGTGGGACCTTTCTCACGCAGCCCGTAGGCCAGCTCGAAAAAGGCCTTACCTTCCTCGGCCGTCTTGAAAACGAAGGTCGACGTTTGGAAGATGGGGCATTTGATGGAGCCTTCCGACCATTCCGGCCGGTAACCGTAGCCCATCATCAAGCTTTCCGGCCGCAGCTTGTGCTCGCCGATCTCGCGTCGTGTATACTCCTTCTTCTTCCGAACCATCATCGCCTCCAAACATGTTCGCACGGCTGGGGCGGACTGTAATTTAGCATCCCGTTAAAGCTTGCGCCCGCTCTGACCTCCGGGTACCCTTCATGTCCGATGGAGAACACAAAGACGTATTTCCGCACCGGTCTCGGCCTCAAGAAGGCCGTCTTACCTGTCCTCGAGGGCGAATACCACTCCGCCGTCGTCGACCGGCTGCGCGAGCGTGGCTACCGGGCCGCTGCAGAAGGTGTGACTATCCGGCTGGCTGAGGAGTTCGGCTACTGTTACGGAGTGGACCGAGCGGTGCAGTACGCTTACGAGGCACGCCACAAGTTCCCAGACCGTCGCCTCTTCCTCATCGGTGAGATCATCCACAACCCACACGTGAACAAGCGGATTCGGGAGATGGGGATCGGATTCTTGATGCCCGGATCCGACGGCCGCTTCGACTTCAGCGCAATCAAGCCGGAGGACGTCGTGATCATCCCCGCCTTCGGCGTCACCATGCAAGACTTCGAGGAGCTGCGTAAGATCGGCTGCCTCTTGGTGGACACTACCTGTGGGTCGGTGCTCAACGTCTGGAAACGCGTTGACAGCTACGCCAGCGAGGGTTACACAGCGATCATCCACGGGAAGTACTTCCACGAGGAAACAAAGGCGACCGCCTCGCAGGCCGACCGGCACGCCGGCGGCGCCTACCTTATCGTACGAGATATCGAAGAAGCACGTCTGGTCTGCGATTACATCCTCAGCGGTGGCGACAGGGACGATTTCCTGCAGCGCTTTGGCCACGCCTGCTCAGACGGATTCGACCCGGACCGGGACCTCTTGAAGGTGGGTGTCGCCAATCAGACGACAATGCTGGCTTCAGAGACGGTAAAGATCGCCTACGAGTTCAAGACGGCGATGATGGAGCGTTACGGTGCCGAGAATCTGGACGCGCATTATCGGCACTTCGACACACTGTGCAGCGCGACCCAGGACCGCCAGGACGCCGTGCTCAAGATGATGGAGTCGCCACCCGACGTCATGATCGTGCTTGGCGGTTACAACTCCAGTAACACGAATCACCTGGCGCAAATCTGCGCGCGCCACACCCGCACCTACCACTTGGAAGATTCGACCTGCATCGATGCAGATTCTGTCTCGATCACCCACAAGATCGTCGGTAGCGATGACGTGGTGACCGAAACAGAGTGGCTGCCGGAAGGTGATGTCGAGATCGGCCTAACCGCCGGCGCCTCGACTCCCAATAACAAGATCGGTGACACGGTGGCCCGGATCCTCGCCACCCGGGGCATGAGCCTGGAAGATCTACTGGGCGCTGACTAATCGTCCACACCGTCGGGCACCGGCTCGAACCCCAACCGCCGCAGCGCCTTTCCCAACCCGACGATGATGCCATCTACAGCCAAACGCTGCCCGTCGCGCTTCTTGAAGGCCTTGCGTACCCCTCCGCCAACCCCGTCCGCATCCAGCGCGCGCGCTAACGTGGCCGCGATCGGCCCGGCCAAACGTTCGAGCACGGTATCGGCCTCCAGAGTCGCGATCAGCGAATCGGTCGACACGATGGCGGAGAGCTGAGGAAGCCGGCCATACAGACGCTGCTTAATCACCGTCTCCCCGGACATGACCGATGCTGAAGTATCGGCGATCGCGCTTTCGAGATCCGCCCGGAACCCGAAATACTCCGTTGGCACGGCCGGACGCCTGATGGGGCAGGCAACCAATGTTGCGGAGCCTGCCAGAACGGCGAGCCAAGCGGCCAAACGGCTTGCGGTCATGATGGGAAGCTCAGGACCCTGGCCGGCCTACGCAACATCGCGTTGCGGGGGCGCGCCGTTGCCCACCGCTCGCGCCACATCTAGCTTCGCCCTCGATGAGCCCGATACTCTTATCCACCGCCTTTTCGCCCGCGATTCCCGGTTACACCGCCGCACGAATTGCGGGTTGCCATTTCATCGTTCAAGACGATGCGCACGATTTCCTGCGTGCTGCCATCGAGCGAGCCGGCACCCTTGTCGACTATGCCGCAAATGTCGAGCGGGTTGAAACGATCCAGGGCCGCGGACCGCTCTACATCATCCCGGGCCCCAGCAGCGCGCGTTGGGTCGTCAGAAAGCTGCGGCATGGCGGACTGCTGGCAACCTTGACCGGCGATCGCTTTCTCCGGCTCGGCACGCCCCGCCCCTTCAACGAGCTGCTGCTCGCCGCCGAGCTCCAGAGACTTGGGATATCGACGCCGCCCGTGGTCGCGGCCGCGATTTACCCCCGCGGCTTCTACTATCGAGGCGAAGTTGCCCGTGAGGTGGTGCGAGATGCACGCGATCTGGCTGACTGCCTGTTCGCTGAGCCAGCCCTCGACTCTGAACGGCGGACCGTGGTCCTCGCTGCTGCCGGCCGGCTGATCGGTTCCTTGCACGCGGCTGGGATAATCCATCCTGACCTCAACCTGCGGAACTTGCTGATCCAGGAGGGCGAGGCTGGGCCACGGGCCTTTATCTTGGACCTCGAGAAATGCCGGCGAGTTCGCGGCGTTTCCCGGTTATCACGCAGGAGCATGCTGCGGCGATTTCGACGATCGGCTCGCAGGTTCGCGGAGCGGGGTGGCTCTCCGCTCAGCGCCGGCGAGTGGGAGGCCTTTCGTGAAGGTTACGGCGCGTAAGGACGATGGCGATCGCGATGGCGACGACGATGCCTCCAGCATTCTTCCCTCTTCATCCTCATCCTCATCTTCATCCTCATCATCATCCGATGAAGAGGCGTTGCGGTTAGGCGAGGAGCGCTTCAACTGCGGCGGCGTTGACGCCAGCGACCTCGATGACCTTGTTCTTTGATTTATGGCCCTTTACGATCCGCACCGCGGACTTCGCCACCTTGAGCTGTTTCGCTAGAAGAGCGATGAGCTCGGCATTGGCCGCATCATCGACCGGGGGCGCAGCCAGGCGAACCTTGATTGCGTCGCCGTGGGTCCCCGAGATTTCGCTGCGAGACGAGCGCGGTTGAACCCGGACGCTGAAACGAACATGCCCATCATGGAACTCGACACGCGGCACACTGAACTCCTTCAAGCTGATCCCGATCCGTCATGACCGGCCTGACCGCGGTAATCCTCAGCACCTACAACCAGCCGGCTCATCTCGAGCGGGTGCTTTGGGGTTACGCTCGCCAGACGCTCAGGGACTTCAAGCTGGTCATCGCCGATGACGGCTCGGGACCCGAGACGCGAGAGGTCATCTCGCAGCTGAGGCGCCCGACCGGCCTGGCCATCGATCATGTTTGGCACGAAGACGATGGTTTCCGCAAGACGGTTATCCTCAACCGCGCCATCCTCGCGACGGACGCCGAATATCTGATCTTCTCGGACGGAGATTGTATCCCGGGCACGGATTTCGTCGCGAGCCATGTCCGACACGCCAAGCCCGACCGCTTCCTTTCCGGGGGAGCCGTGCGGCTGTCGCAAGAACTCACGGAGCGAATCACGGTCGAAGACGTGAGAGCCGGTCGTGCCACAGAACCCGGCTGGCTACGCAGCCACGGCTGGCGACCGGGCCGCCACCGCCTCAGGCTCGTCCGGTCGCGACAGCTCGCCACGCTGCTCGACGCGATCACGACGACGGGTGCAACCTGGAACGGCAACAACGCGTCGACCTGGCGTCATCACCTGCTAAAGGTGAACGGCTTCGACATGGATATCGGCTACGGTAGCGAGGATCGGGCGCTGGGGGCACGCCTCGAGAACTTGGGAGTACGTGGCAAAATGGTACGCTTTCGTGCACCGCTCGTCCATCTTGCACACGGTCGACCGTATCGCGACCCGGAGGTCGTGGAGCAGAACCGCCTGTTGCGAAAACAGATCCAACTTGAAGGGATCGTGCGGGCGCGACTCGGTATTGCGGAGCTGCGAAAGCAAAACGAAGCCGCGGGTTAGCGCCAGCCTCAGGAAACGCGGCGGACTTTCCGGCGCAGGAAGTCCATCATGATGTACTGGCCGAGGGTCACCGTCGACGTGAAGTACGCTTTCCCCTGGCAAAGCTCCGAGACCTTCTTCACGAACTCTACCAGCGCGTAATCTTGGGCCAGCATAAAAGTGTTGATCTGCACGCCGGCCCGGCGGCAGAGGCTGACCTCGCGGTAGGTCTCCTTGAGGATCCGCGGATCCAGGCCGATCGGGTTCTTGTAGACCCGGCCTTTGCCCACCGTGATCGCCGACGGCTTTCCATCAGTGATCATGATGATCTGCCGCATGTCCTTCTTCTGGGCCAGGAGCAGGCGCCGCGCCAGGCGGAATCCTTCCGCGGTGTTGGTGTGATAGGGGCCGACCTGGGCCCTGGCCAACTCAGCCAGCGGGATCTCCTCGGCGCCGTCGTGGAACAGCACGACGCGCAACGAGTCGCCAGGATATTGGGTGCGGATCAGGTGAGCCAGCGCCAGCGCCACTTTTTTGGCCGGCGTGAACCGGTCCTCACCATACAGGATCATCGAGTGCGAGCAATCCAGCATCAAAACCGTCGCGCAGGATGATCGGTACTCCGACTGGTGTACGTGCAGATCACCGTAGTCGAGGTTGATCGGCACCCCCAACCCTTCGCGCTCGATCGCCTTCATCAGCGTGGCCGGGACATCCAGGTTCATCGTGTCGCCGAATTCGTACTTCTTCGAGGCGGC
>JBFJOD010000115.1:0-10501 GCA_041617795.1 Gemmatimonadota bacterium
CGTCCGTCGATGAACTCCTGAACGATGATGTCGCCCCAATGCTGACGGAGGCGCTCGATCGCGTCGGTCAGCTCGTCCGGGCCCGTGGCGACGGAAAAGGAGTGCACGCCGTTAGAGGCGTCCTGCGCGGCTGGCTTTGCGATCGCCGGAAAATCCCGCCAGCCTATCGGCAACGAATCGCTAGCCGGCACACGCCGCCAGTCGGGCACGGGAACGCCGTGAGCCCGCAGCGTCGCCGCACAGCGGTCTTTATCAAGACAATAGAGGAGGGTCGACGATCGTGCCCCGGTCATCGGCAGCTGCAACAGCTCGACCGCAGCGGCAGCGAGGTGTTCGGAATCGGAGCGGCCGAAGACAGACTCGCACAGGTTGAAGACGACGTTGAACCGTCTGGACATCAACCTGTCCAACCATTCGTTGGATTTGCCCGGCTGCAGCGAGAGCACTTCGGTCTGATAGCCGAGCGACTCCAGGGCCGCGATGACGCCGCTGGTCGAGGGGGGCGCCGCCGATGGGTCACCGGCCATGGCCTCACTCTCCGCCACGTCATCAACCAACACCGCAGCCCACGGGCGCTGCCCTCTGGTGGCTACGCCCGGCGCTGGTCTTGGGTTGATCCCTACGGGTTTGTCAGCTCGAGACTCTAATGCCATATCGCGCGGTTGCGGCTCGCAGGACCGCCAGGATCACCTCATCGAATGAGAGTCCGGCTGCCCGTGCGGCCTTTGGGTAGCACGAGTTCGCTGCGGGGTCCGGTAGCACGCCAGGCAAGGGGTTGACCTCCAGGATATGTGGGGTCTCGTCCTCGTCACAGCGCACGTCGATCCGGGCCCAATCGCGGCAGCGTAAGGTCCGAAACGCTGCCATGGCGATCTCTTCGATCCGGCGCTGCAACTCTGGCGAGCACCGGGCCGGACACTGGAAGATGTCCAGCGGCTTCTCCGGACGGTCCCAGACCCATTTGGCTTCGTAGCCATAGATCCGGCTGGAACCGTTGGGGAGCGTATCGAAGTCCAGCTCCACGATCGGCAGAGCACGCCCGTCACCATCGTTTCCCAGCACCGCCACGGTGAACTCACGTCCACCCAGGAAGCGCTCGATGATGGCCGGCTCGCCGTACCGTTCGACCAGCTGGGCGACTTCAGAATCGACCTCCGCCCAGCTAGTGCAGTAGGACCGCTGTGTAATGCCCTTGCTAGAGCCCTCGTGCAGGGGCTTGACGACGGCGGGGAGCGCTAGGGAGCGCCGCACGTCGCTGGGGCATTCCACAACTTGGAACTCGGGCGTGGGTATCCCATGATGAATAAGAGTCTCTTTGGTCCGCGCCTTGTCGAGACAGATCCCCAGGGTGAGGGGATCGCTGCCGGTGTAGGGGATACCCCAGAATTCGCAGAATGCGGGCACGTGGGACTCACGACTGGGTCCACCCATGCCCTCCGCGAAATTGAAAACTATATCAGGGTTCGCCGCACGGAGCCGCTCCGGAAAATCGAAGTCGGCTTCCAGGCGAATGACGTCGCCGGCCTTTGAGAGGGCCGCCTCGATCGCCGCAATCGTCGACTCGTCATCCCATTCGGCGTATGTATCCTCGAATACAGTCGTCCCAGCGCGGCCGTTGCTCGCAGCTCGAGTGTGCAGCGGCTGTTGGGAGGTCGATCGAGGAGCAGAGTAGGGAGGTGACGAAGCGCCCAGCGACGACAGTGCGCCGTCCGTCGGCTTCAGGTTATAAGCAAATCCGATGCTGAGCCTGTTTGCGCGACGAATATCTTTCAAGCCGGGAGCTGCATCTGCTCCTGAGCTTCTTATTGGAACCCCTCCTGTGGGAGTTCATCGAGCGTAGCCGCGCTTGAGGCTAAAGTATTTTTCATCCACACCTCCGCCCGCGCCACACCTTTCGTAACTCGGAATAAGATAAAGACAAAATTATAAAAAAGAAAGAGTTTTGTAACCCCTGATCGTCAAGTTTCTCAAGCGGGCGATGGCGAGCGCATCGATCGGAGTCGGAGAATACGATCCGAGCGGCGAGTTGATCGCAGGCTTGCACGTGCATAGCTTGTTGAAATCCCTTTAACAAAGCCCTGCAAGTGCCTCTGAGGGTTGAATTAGCGGCGATGACAGAAAAAGACGAACGCGCTTATAAGATGACCGCGAGTCTGCGCGAGCAAGATGCCGCCCGAGCCTACGACGTCCACGTTCAATCGGGCGTGCTGGAGTCGGCGGGCCAACTGATCGCCGAAATCGTGCCGGCCAAGCGTTACGGAATCGTAACCGATACTCAGGTCGCGCGACTCTACGCCAAACGTTTACTCGAGTCGTTTGCGGCGGCAGGCTTGTCTGTCAGCGTGCACACTTTTGCAGCCGGCGAATGGAACAAGAGCCGGGAAAGCTGGGGCGAGCTCACTGATGAAGTGCTGCGAGTCGG
This sequence comes from Gemmatimonadota bacterium, assembly GCA_041617795.1. Lineage (GTDB taxonomy): Bacteria > Gemmatimonadota > Gemmatimonadetes > Palauibacterales > KS3-K002 > JBFJOD01. Next base: position 2,423 of record JBFJOD010000115.1, read on the forward strand.
TTTCCGCGGCGACGCCGCCATCATCGCGCTAGGCGGCGGTGTCGCGGCAGACCTGGGCGGCTTCTTGGCGGCGACTCTCCTGCCGGGTGCTCCGCTGGTCCTCATGCCGTCCACGCTGCTGGCCATGCTGGAGTGTCCGCTGCGTGGACGGGCGGCTATCGATACCTTGGTCGGCCGCGATCGGGTTGGGGCGGTCCATTCACCTCGACTCGTTCTGATAGACCCTCTGTTGCTCAAGACCCTTCCTGAGGCCCACATCGTCGCGGGATTGGCCGCCGCGTTCCGGCATGCCATCGTCGGCGATGCCGAGCATTTCGAGTGGTTGGCAGGCAAGGCGGCACCGGTTCTGGCCCGCGACCCGCTAACGCTCGGCCGCTTGATCGCTCGCTCGCTCGAGATCCAGACGTCACTGCTGGGTGGCAGCGGCGCCGCGGAGAGTAGCGACCGGGGGGTGCTGGAGTTCGGCGATACCGTCGCGAGCGCCTTGGGAATGCTCTCGGGTTACAACTGGCTTCACGGCGAGCGGTTGGCCGTGGGTCTGGCCTTGGAAGCGGCAATCGGTGAGCTGGCTGGAATCAGTCGCCCGGGTGTGGCCCATCGCATCCGGGGGGTTCTGGAGGACAATCGCTTGCCAACCCAGTTGGACGAGGAGATCGAGCCGGCGCGTTTTCTGGAGGCGCTGGCGGTGGAGACGGGCGCGCTGAGGGGGGAGGTGCCCTTCACGCTGATCGAGGAGATCGGGTCGGTGGCAGCCAGGCCAGAGGGCGGTTGGAAGCACTTTGTAAGCCAAGAGACGGTCCGGGCGGCCTTGTTCGGAGAAGGGTCTTCGGGGGTTTGACGGCGAGTGGAAGACTCTGCAAATTTGTTGTTTTAGGGAACTTCCGCCACGGAGGGGGTCATCGGGGATCGAGCCCGTTTCGAAGGCCTGTCGATCGGAGATTTGCTCGACCGCTTTGCGGCCGAGGAGCCAGAGCGGCCGTTCGTTCGGTCCAGCCGGGATACGTTGAGCTATGGGCGCGCCCAGCAGCAAGCCCGCGCTCTGGCCGCTGCGTTGCACAACCTCGGCGTCGGCGCTGGAGATCGGATCGCCATTGACTTGAAGAACGGACCCGAGTTCGTGGTATCGACGCTGGCCGCCGCGAATCTGGGTGCGACGATAGTCCCGCTCAACCCTGCCTATTCGGTCCACGAACTGCAGTTCATGCTACGAAACTCCGAGGCGTCGGTAGTGGTCGTCGCCGAGCAATTCGAGGGTCTGGACAATCTCGAGCTGTTCGAACGCATGCAGTTCAGCCTGCCTGAACTGCAGTACGTGGTTACGGTGGGCGAAGAAGACCTGTGGTACGACGACCGGATCTTTCAATTCGAAGATTTGCTGTTGAGCGGAGAGGGGAAGAGCCTGCCGGAAACGGCGGTCGACCCGGAAGAGGATGTCTTCGCGATACTCTACACTGCGGGGACGACGGGAAAGCCGAAGGGCGTGATGCTGACACACGCCAATCTCGTGCAGGCTAATGCTTCGGTAGCGCTAACGTTAAGTATGACTGCGGAAGACATCACGCTCATCACGGTTCCGATGTTCAACAGCTTTGGCCTGGGGGCGTTGATCGCGGCCATGAGTGCAGGTTCGAGCGTCGTGCTGATGGATCGGTTTGACGCGGCGAAGTCGCTGGAGTTGGCGATGGAGAGCCGAGCAACGGTCCTGCATGGTGTACCGACGATGTTCGTGTTGCAGTTGCGAAGTGGCCTGCCGGGCAAACTGGACTTGACTAGTCTGCGGACCGGGATCATCGCGGGTGCCCCGGTGCGCGACAAACTGGCGAGGGAGATCAGGGAACGTCTGGTCCCGGATATCGAAATCGCCTACGGTCTGACCGAGACATCCCCGTGGGTATCGTTGACGCGCCGCCACGACCCGGAGGAGAAGCGAAGTTTCACGGTTGGCCGGGTACTGGAAGGGGTTGAAGCCCGGGTGCTGGGTGAAGATGGCTCGCCGCTGCCGATGGAGTCGGTCGGAGAGTTGGCGGTACGAGGTTTTAACGTGATGAAGGGATACAACCGGCAGCCGGACGAGACCAGCCGGTCGTTCACGAAGGACGGATACCTGCTGACCGGCGATCTGGGTATGATCGACGACGATGGCTACCTGCACGTGATCGGCCGTAAGAAAGACACAATCAGCCGGGGCGGTTACGCGATTTATCCACGCGAGCTGGAGGACGTGCTCCGATTGCACCCGGCGGTCGCTGAAGTGGTTGTCATCGGCGTCGCCGACGAAGTGCTGGGTGAGCGAATCTGTGCCTGCATCATGCCGGTAGAAGGTGCGATCGTTACCGGCGACGAGATCAAGGAGTTTTGCCGCGGCCAGGTGGCGCAGTTTAAGGTGCCCGACCTGGTCCGGTTTGTAGACGAGTTTCCCATGACGGGAAGTGGTAAAGTCCGACGCGTCGAGCTTGCCAGAATGGTAAGAGCCGAGCAAGCGGCACGACGGACCTAGCGTTGTTTGTGAGAGTTGGTTCCGCATCAGCTCGCCCGGGCGGCGAACGGAATGGAAGCCATCGGGCACGGCTGCTGGCATCCGGTCGAGAACCGGAGTCTAGGGTCGGCGCCGTTGCCAATTCGCGATGGATTTCTTCCGCAGGGACAAAGATCATGCGCCCCTCGCGTAGAGCTGCATCGCCTGCCTCTCGCAGACATTATAATTAATTGTGGTATAAGGAGTTACGAGAGGCATGCATACGCGACAGGACTTGCCAGAGCGTCGGGTCGACCTGCGCCCCGACGCGACAGAATCACATCAAGCCGCGTTGCTCATCGATTTCGACAACGTCACGATGGGGATCCGGTCGAACCTCGGCCTGGAGCTGCGGAATCTTCTCAATTCGGATGTAATCCGCGGCAAAGTGGCCGTACAGCGAGCCTATGCGGATTGGCGCCGCTATCCCCAGTACATCGTCCCGTTGTCCGAGGCATCTATCGATCTGATCTTCGCGCCGGCGTACGGCTCGACGAAAAAGAACGCCACGGACATTCGGTTGGCGATCGATGCTCTGGAGCTGGTGTTCATCCGGCCTGAGATCCGGACTTTCATCTTGATGTCAGGTGACAGCGATTTCTCCAGCTTGGTTCTCAAGCTGAAGGAGTACGGCAAGTACATCATCGGCGTCGGGATCCAAGAGTCGAGTTCGGATCTGCTTGTACAGAACTGCGATGAGTACTACAGCTACTCGGCTCTATCCGGCCTCACAAAGAGCGGTGACCAGCCGTTGGAGCGGCACGATCCGTGGGTCTTGGCGGAAAAAGCCATCGGCAAGATGGTCGAGCGCGGCGATACGATGCGGTCTGACCGCTTGAAACAGGTAATGCTCGAGATCGACCCGTCGTTCAACGAGAAAGAGCAGGGGTTCAACAAGTTCAACCGCTTTGTGGTCGAGGCGGCATCACGTGGCTTGTTATCGATCCAGAAGATGGATAACGGGCAGTATGGGGTGGCTCCGGGCAAGGCCTCGAGCAAGCCGGCTAAGGCTGATCCGGGGAAGGCCGCCAAGGTCGATGCCAAAGGGGAGGCCAAAGGCGAGAAGCAGGAAAAGCCCCCGGCGGCGACGAGCAGTCGCGAGAGGCCGCGCCGCAAGCGCGAGCGGAAGAGCCGGCCGGAGGCCGAGGTCCCTGAAGGCGAGCCGGGGATTACGCGCCGTGCTCGGCCGAAGCTGACGATGAAATCGGCGTTGGCGCTTCTGGACGAGGTGCTGGGTATTCTGCTGGAAGGAGGGGAAGGAACGGTTCGTGACAGCGATGTGAAGCGACGCCTGCTGGAGCTGGACCCTGGTTTCGATGAAGGCGAGCTGGGCTTCAGCAAGTTCAGCAAGTTCCTACATGCGGCGGAGGAAGAGGGCGCCGTAGAGCTGACCCGGGGCCCAAACGGCAACTACCACGTTGCCCGGTCAAAGCGGAAGGGAAAACGCGGGAAGAGAGTGGCGATGGACGATGCCGCTGTGGGATCGAGCGATGCGGAAACGACGATGAAGCGGTTGGCTCGGTTCTTCTTCGGGGGTACCAAGCCGGAGGAAGATCAAGACATCGCCGCGGAGCCGCAGACGCAAGCGGCCCAGGTGGTGGATGCCCAGCCGCCGGCGGAGAGCGCCCGCGACGCCAAAGGGCCGGCGGAGCAGCGGGGTGGCCGCGGAGCACGGGCGCAGCGCGAGCCAGGCGGGCGGCGTGCGGCGAGCGATCGTCCGAAGGCCGAAGCGGGACAGCGTGAGGCACAAAAGAGCGAGCGTCAGGCCCGGGGTGAACGTGATGCGAGACGTGGGCCGGATCAGGCGCGCGGCGGGCGGCGCCGCAGCGGCGGCGAACGCTCGGGGCAGCGACGGGGCGAAAGGAGCGGTCGCAAGGAGGAGCGCACGATTCGTGAGGCAATAGAGCCGTCGATCAGTGAGGCCCCGCCGGCCGAGCCGGAGCGCGTGGCGGTGTCCGAGTCGAAGCCGAGCGCGGCGCCCGCCGTGGAGTCGGTGGTACAGGAGCGCGTCCCGGTCCCAAGCAGCGACCCCAAGACCCAGCCGCCGGCAGCAGAAGAAGTCGGGCCAGACGCCGGTCCCGCCGTCACTGCCGCGCCACTGCCCGGCGCGCCCCGCGGCACGATCCGCGGGCGCTGGGGCTCCCGCGGTCGTTACCGGCCAGCAGGTTCACGTCCGCCGATTCTCGAGGGACAGCGCAGCGAGCGGAGCAGTCCAGCCGGCGCAAGCTCGTCCACGGAGTCGGACGAGACCGCCGCGCGGCCGGCTGAGTATGGCAAGGCAGATCGGAAGGCCGCACTTTCGGACGAGCTTCAAGGTCTCGTCGGTCATTTGACGGGCTACGCAGGAGTCGGTCGCAAGACGGCGGAGACGCTGGTCGAGGCGTTTGGCAGCGATCTGCTGCGGATCCTGGATCAGCAGCCTGAGCGGGTACGGGAGGTCTTGCCGGACCACAGGGCGGAGCGGGTGCTGGAGGCGCGTCGAGAGGAGCGAGACGCCGGGGCGAAGTGAAGCGGCCCTTTCGGCCACTGCCGACTGGATTCTTCGACCGCGACGCTGAGACCGTAGCCCGCGAGCTGCTCGGAGCTTACACCGTCTCCGATTGCGGCGGCACCCGCTGCGTAGGCCGGATCGTCGAGACCGAGGCCTACCCCGGACCCCATGACCCCGCCTCGCACGCTGCGGCTGCCATCGGGCGAACGCCACGCAACGACCCGATGTTCGGTCCGCCTGGCACCGCCTATATCCATCTCAACTTCGGAATCCACTGGTGTCTCAACGCCGTGGCGGGGCCATCAGGCTACCCGGCGGCGGTTCTAATCCGGGCGCTCGAGCCGGTTGAGGGCTGGGCGGTGATCAGGCGTCGGCGGGCGGGACGACGCGACCGTGAGCTGACCTCCGGGCCGGCAAGGCTGACACAGGCGCTTGCGATTGGCCCGCAGCTGCAGCGGCACCGCCTTGCCAAGCCGCCGCTGCTGATCGCCGCGGGCGAGCCTGTGCCGGAAGAAGACGTGGTCTGCACCCCTCGCATAGGTATCAGCCGAGGAATCGATCGAGAGTGGCGTTTCTACGATCGCCGCAGCGAACACGTGAGCCGCAGATCAAGAGCTTTCGAGCGCGGGCGGTGACGTCTGAATCAGTCGTCGCAGCAAGAATGCGAGGGCGAGGGCCAGAGCAAACGAGCAGACCACCGTGGGTCCGGTGGGCAGGTCGGTTTGGTAGGAGGCGTAGATGCCGCCGAGCGTCGCGAGGATGCCGGACGACCAGGCGATTATCAGCAGGTAACCCGGTCGGGTCGTGAACAGAAAAGCGATGACTGCGGGAATGACCAGGAAGCTGAAGACAACCAGCACACCCGCAATCGCGACTGAGGATGTGACGACGACACCGAAGAGACCGTAAAAGAGAAAATCCCAGCCCCTGACTGACCAACCCCGGCCCCTCGCCTCACCCGGCTTCATCGAGATCGTGATGAAACGGTCGCGGAGAAACCAGTGGACCAGACCGATCAGCGAATAGATCACACCGGTCTTGATGATCTCCGGCCACGTCACCCAGAGGAGGGTTCCGGATAGCAGTTCCTCGACATGCTCGGATCCGCGGGGTGCCTGAGCGGCGAGCAGGATCGTTCCGGCTGATGCGACCACGTAGACGATGCCGATGATTGCCTCCTGGGGTACGTAGTCGTGCTCCATTCGGGAAATGCTGAACAGGGCCGCGGCGATGAGTGTTGCCCCCAGGCCGATGACGTAGCTGGCCACCGCCGCTGAAATGCCCAGCCAGCCACTCAGCATAGCGCCCAACCCGAGGCCGGCCGCCGCCCAACCGAGTGCCGCGACCTGAGCCAGGGCGAGGTCCACAAAGATGACGCCACGGGCGATGATGTGAATTCCCAAGTAGCCGTGAATGCCGACGAGAATGAGAGAGGCTACTAAGGCTGGCAGCATCAGTTCTAGCATTTCTCTACCTGTCGCCTGAAAGAATCAAGAGCAACAAATCCATTGTCGTACCACGCGCCGTGAGGGTCGGGCGATCCGCAGTGCGTCGGACAGTCCTGAGCGCGCGGCAGGGCCAGCGCAGTCAATCTTGGTGGGCGCGCCGCCGGTCGGTGACCAGGAATGCCTCCGAGAGACCGCTCACCCAAGAATCGATCAGCTTGAAATAGTCGTCCACGCCTTCCGCTCCGTCGACGTGCTCCGGGACGATCACGGCGCGGGCACCGGTGCGCGATGCCACCCGCTCGACCTGATTGCGGCTGAAGTAGTTAGCAGCGAACAGCACTCCAAGATTTTCGCTCCGCATCAGGTTGACGACTTCGCCTAGATGCCCGGGCGAGGGTGGAATGCCCGGCTTCGGCTCCACGTAAATCGCGCAGGCGACTCGGAAGCGGGCGCTGAAGTAGGCCCAGTTCTTGTGATAACACACCATTCGCCTGTCGCGGAACGGCTCTGCCTGGGCCAACCAGCCGCCGAGGTAGTCGATGATCGGCTTGTCCTGGAAGGTCTGGCCGCGGGCGAAATCCCAGAACCGGTCGTTGCGTGCCAACTCGAACAGCGCGTCAAAGCCCAGCATATCGACCAGTTGATCGCCAAAGGTTCGACGCATCACTCGGTCTTCGAAGTCACGTGCATTCTGCTGATAGGTGATCGCGTTGGCCGGATCACTGAGGTTCAGCTTTGCCAGTATGTTACGCGCGATGAGGATGGCGTTGACCGGGTCCGTATGGATGTGTGGATTGCCGAACACGTGAACGTCACCACCGACCCGGGACACGTTCTCCGGCACCTCCAGAAGCCGGATGCCGGCGGACGCGACCACGTGGCCGGGGGCGCCTTCGATCACCTTCGGGTTGCGGGCGCGATCGAGCACGGCAGGAACCCAGAGCTCGAGATCGAGTCCCGTGACGACGAACAGGTCGGCCTTGCCGACTAATGCGGCAAAGCTGGGTCTAGGAGTCACGAAATGCGGATCCTCATCGCCGCGGGCGATAGCGGTGACCTCAGCGATGTCGCCCGTCAGTTCGCGGGTGATCGCTGCGAACGTCGGTAGCGTCGTTACTACGCGCAGTTTGCGCTGTGCCTGACTTGGCGTGGCGTTCACCAGCGTCAACACCACTAAGCACGTGGTCAGTGCGCCAAGAGTCGGTGCGCCTGGCATATGTCTGACTCGAAACTTCATTTATCTGCTCCTAGCCATCAACGGCAAAGCCGTTCAGTACGTTTCATGCTTGTGCGGCCCCATGGCCCAAACAGTCTGCAACAGAACCGTGTGGTTGCCGTCGGCGCCGTCCCATTTGAGATAGTTGTATTGCAGGCGCAGGTAGACCCACTCGCTTTGCCACCAGGTTAGACTGGGCACCAGCTGGTAGACCTCGGGGTCGTCGCCAAAGTTGTTCAGGTAATCGGCTCGCAGCCCGGCGATCCAGCGACGGTTGAGCCGGAGATTTGTCTGCAGGTAACCGCCATCGCCCGTCAGTTTGCTGAGGCCGAAGTCTTGCCTGGCGAAATACCACTCGCCTTTGACGCTGAAGTCCCGGTACAGCGCACGGCCCGGGGGGCGCCAGCGA
>JBFJOD010000116.1:0-10470 GCA_041617795.1 Gemmatimonadota bacterium
CGGGCGCCGGCGCTTCGTCTTTGAATTCGCAGTGCGGTCAGTCTATTCCACGAGTATCGGCCGGACCAGCGTCGTCGCGACATTGGTGATCTCGCCGGGCGTGGCCTCTTCGACGAAGACCCCCCGGATTACTCCGTGCTGGCCCTGCGGGTAGACTTCCATCAGCAGGAAGGAGCCCAGTCGCGCGACCTCAACAGACGCGCGGCCGATGGGATCGACCTCGCTGTCCCAGAAGGTCGCGATCATCGGGACTCCCTGTGTGCCGTCTTCGTTCAGGCAGCGGATGCCGTCCACCTGGGGGCAAAAGCGCCGCGCGCCCTGAACCGTGGGCCCCGGCATGTTGCCCGGTTCCACGAGCAGGCTGTCTTGGACACCGACGGCCTCTTCGAAGCAATTGGCGATGTTGTCGCGGTAGACTGAGGCGCCACCCTGAACCTGTTGGGTCTCACCTTCCTGACAGCCATCCGGGCCTGTCGTCGTGCAATGGAAAAACGGTGGGAGGACGACCGGATAGAAAAAGCTGGGAATTCCGGTAGACGCGTCCAGTTCGTCGGCAACACCACCCGTCGCCGACTTCAAGGTAAACTCACGCTGCGTCTGCACGGACTGGTCGACCTCCCACTGATCGACATCGCCGTCCCCGTTCACGTCCAGTAGCTCCTCGGGCAGCGCCCACGGCTTGACGCATTCGCTGGTCGAGCCCACGGGGGCGGAGGCCCAGGCGACGGCGCGAGCCGCGGTCCCGGAGTTCATGATGTCCAGCGCCCAGGCGAACCAGTTATTAACAGTTTTGGTGGCGCGAACCTCCATGGCGTTGGCACCTGCGGCTCCCGGTAGCGGGGTAAACGTCCGCGCGTCGGGATCCCATACACCGAACACGACATCTGCGTCTGTGATGACCACGGGTTGCTTCTCGGCGTGGTTCCGGCCGGCGTAGAGGATGGCTGTATCCCGGGCCTCGTCTCCTCCGCCCAGCATCAGTTCCACGACACCGGACAGAGCGGCGGCGTCCACCGCCGTCTGCAGCTCAGCCCGAATCGACATCAGTCGCGTGACATCGATCGTGACCGCCATGACGCCGAGAATCGCGAACATCATCACCATCATCAGAACGGCGACCGCCCCCTTGCGGTCGCTGGCTCGCCGTCCGGGAAAACGCGTGGATCGTAGCTTCATCTTGGGGCTCCTTGACCGTTCAGACTCCAACCGCTTCTGCGTCATGGCGTTACGTCCTTGAGGACGCGAACCAGATGGATGCCGGCGGGACCCATCAGTACCAAGATCAACGCTGGTAGCACGAACAGTACCAGCGGCACGAGCATGCGAATCGGGGCTTTCCGGGCCTCTTGTTCCGCCCTTTGACGGCGTCGAGTCCGCAGGCCATCGCTGGCCACACGCAACACCCGGCCGATGGAAACGCCCAACTTGTCGCTTTGAATCAACGTCGTAATGACCGATCGCAGGTCGTCAACCCCCGTTCGATTGACCAGTTCCCGCAGCGCGTCCGGGCGCGGGATCCCGGCGTTGACACGCCGGTTGACCATGTGGAGTTCGTGAGCCAGATCGCGATGTGTCAGGCGCAACTCCTCCGCGACGCGCAGGATGGCGGCGTCGAGGCCCACGCCGGCCTCGACGCACACCACCATCAGGTCGAGGGCGTCTGGCAGCGACTTGCGAATGCGCTTCTGCCGTTTCCTTGTGCGTCGGTAGAGGATGAGCGCCGGGATCATGCGTGCCAGGACGAACCCGGCTAGCGCGGCGATCAGTACCTCGAGCGGCTGCCGATTGGCCGCATAAGTGAAAACGACAGCCAGCAGAGGAAAGGAAACCTCGAGCGACAGCCGCAAAGCCGAGAAGGTCATCGGAGATGTCCGGGTGTCCCAACCGGCGCGAACCAGCCTGATCTTCAGCGCGTCGCTACTGCTGCGTCCGCTGGCCATCCTCCGCAAGCGCTCGCCCATCGATCGGCCACCGCTCTTCGAGCGCTGGTGCCTGCGGCCGGAGATGGCTGTATCGTGCTGGAGCGAGCGGACGAGTGCGAGGCGACGCTGGCGGTGCCGCCAGCCGATAATGGTCAAGCCGGCGAAAATCGCGCTCGATATGAAGACCAGGATGAGAGTCAGTTGTGATGACATATCAGATCTCGATAGCCGACAGTTTGCGCATCAGTAGGAAACCGAACACTTGAGATACCCCCGCGATGACGAGGATGATGTGTCCCACTCTGGTGGTGAACAGCGGCTCCATGAACTTCGGGTTGATTAGCGTGATTGCGGCAACGACAATAATTGGCAAAAGCCCCAGAATCTTGCTGGACAGGTTGACCTGCGCCGTCAGTGTCTTCAGTTCCCCTTGAATGCGGAATCGCTCACGGACAACGGTTGCGATGTTGGACAGCACCTCCGTCAGGTTGCCACCCGTCTCTCGCTGAATCAGAACGGCGGTGATGAACATCTTGAGGTCCATGCTGCGTATTCGTTCGTTGAGAGCGAGCAAAGCCGTGCGGACGTCCATTCCCAACCGCTGCTCCTCGTAGAACTGTGCGAATTCGCTACCCAGGGGATCGGGAAGCTCAGCGCCGACCAGTTCCATCGCGGCCTGGTACGAGTAACCGGCCCGCATCGCGTTGATCAGCATGTCGAGCGCTTCGGGAAGCTGTGACTCGAATAACTCGATGCGCCGCTTGGCCTTCCACCTGAGGTAGAAGGTGGGTGCTAAGGCACCCGCAGCGGCCAAGACAAAGGCGAAGACGATGTTACCCTGAACGGTCCCGATCAACAGGCCGGCGGTGGCGAGGAGTGCGGTGCTGAGTAAGACCGTTGCCGGCCGTGCATCCAAACCGGCGGAGCGAATCTCACGCTGCAGGCTGCGAGTATAGGCGCTTCTCTCCAACCATTCGTTCAGGACCGGGATATCGCTCAGCGAGTCGTCACGCAGCAGGCTGGCGGTCGCGCCGTCCAAGTGCACGTCCTTGATGCGGCGGCGCGCCGCAGCGCGGCGAGCTAGCGACCGGCGACTGATGAACACGTAAGTCCCCAGCACCAGGCCGAACGAGGCGAGGAATACGAAGAGGAGTGTGACAGGGATCATCTCTGCGCGCTCACTTTTCCTGCAGTTCTAGTTCGGCTGACCCTCGAGTCTCGCCCTCAGCGGCATCAAGCGGCTGGAGCAACTCGTAGTTCGTGTGTTCGAACAAGTCGGGCGGCATGTCGATACCGGATACCTGCAATCTGCTGGCGAAGGCCGGGCGCACGCCGGTGGGTCGGAAGCGGCCGATCACCTGGCCGTCCGGATTCACGCCCATGCGTTCGAGCTTGAAGATCTCCTGCATGGTGACGATTTCTTCTTCCATTCCGACGATTTCATAGATGCTCGTCACCCGCCGCGTACCATCTGACAGCCGGCTCACCTGAACGACGACGTCGAGGGCGGAAGCGATTTGCTCGCGCATCGCCCGGTCGGGCAAGTTCGTTCCCGCCATCAAGATCATCGTCTCGAGACGTGCAAGTGCGTCGCGGGGAGAGTTTGCGTGAATGGTGGTTACGGACCCTTCGTGACCCGTGTTCATCGCCTGCAACATGTCGAGCGCTTCGGCGCCTCGGACCTCCCCGACGATGATCCGGTCGGGCCGCATCCGTAGCGCGTTCTTCACCAAATCGCGCTGCACGACTTCGCCGCGACCTTCCGCGTTGGGCGGACGGGTCTCGAGTCGCACGACGTGCTGCTGCTGGAGCACCAACTCGGCCGCGTCCTCGATGGTGACGATCCGCTCGCCGTTAGGAATGAAGCGCGAGAGGGCATTGAGCATGGTTGTCTTGCCTGAGCCCGTACCACCGGAGATCAGCATGTTCAGTTTGGCCTTGATGCAACCCTCGAGCAGGTAGGCCATCGTTTCGGTAAGCGTGCCGTTCCGGGTCAGGTCTTCGATCAGGAACGGGCGCGCACCGAAGCGGCGGATGGAGAGCATCGGTCCATCCAACGCCAGCGGTGGAATGATCGCGTTGACGCGTGACCCGTCCTGCAGCCGGGCGTCGACCATCGGCGACGACTCGTCGATCCGGCGGCCGATGCGGCTGACGATCCGGTCGATCACGACCATCAGATGAGCGTCATCACGGAACTGGATATCGACCTCAGCCAGGTGGCCGCGGCGCTCGATGTAGACCTGATGCGGCCCGTTGACCAGGATGTCCGTGATATGCGGATCGCGGAACAGCGGTTCGAGCGGTCCCAGGCCAGTGATCTCGTGGAGGATCTCCTCGATCAGCCGTTCGCGGCGCGCGGAGTCGAGCTGGACGTCCTCCTCCTGGATGAGCTGGGAGACCGCGCTGCGGATCTCGTCCTTGAGTACCGCTTCCTCCGTGATCTCGCTCAACGCCGCAAGGTCGACGTGCTCCACGACTTTGCGGTGGAGATCGACCTTTAGCTGATCGAGTGGCGAAAGGCGTTCCGCCTGAACGCGCCGGGCGAGGGGGCTTTTCTTTTCTGTCTTCGCCTTTCGGCCGTTGTCCTCACCGCTTGCCGTGCTGCTGGTGTCGATATCGCCGACCGTCGGTGCGAGGCCGAGGCGTTCCCTCAGACCCATCTCATGCCTCCGTCTTTCTGCGGAAGAGGAATCGCGATTTTGGACTGGAATCCTTGCCGTCCTCTGACGGCAGGATGATGCCATTCAAACGTGTTGCCAGGTCATCGAGCGCCGAAACGATCTTCGATTTCGGAGCGATTTGATAGATCGGTTGACCTCGCGCCGCTGCATCGATCGTTGCCCGATAGTCATTCGGCAGCTTCGCGTGAACGTTCTCATCCAAGACCTTCTCGAGATCCGAGAGGGTCAGGTCGCCCTTTGATCCGTAGCGGTTGACCACCACCGAGACTTTCTCCCGCGCGTAGCCGAGGCGCGCGAAGAGATCGAGCGTGCGCTGCAGGCTGCGAACCGCAGGGACGGTCAGGTGAGTGAGTACGACGATCTGGTCAGCGTAGTCGAGCACCGCCAACGTCCGTTCGTTCAGCGTGTGCTCGCAGTCGATAACCGTATAGACGAACTCCTCGGACAACCGGCGCAGCATCGTCACGACACGCCGGCCGTTGAGCAGTTCGGCTTCGTCCGGGAGGTTCGGGTCGGCGCAGACCCAAACTCGGTCTGGGCAGGAGTGAAGAAGCGTAATCAGCTCATTGGTATCCAGGCTGCCCATCTGCTCGGCGACGTCCCGAATTGTGTGAGTCGGCTTCATGTCTAAGAAGACGCGAACGTCACCGCCTTGCACAACGAGGTCCATAAGCGCCACGCGGTAGTCTTCACTGAGCCGGGTCAAGGCGAAGGCGAGGTTGACGGCAACGGTCGTGTTGCCGAGTCCGCCCTTCGCGCTGTAGACAGCGATGCACTTGCCGGTCCGGGCGCTGAGTCCCGCCGCCCTCAAGACGCGGTCGAGCGCGGGTCCGAGATCGTCCGTCTGGAGGGGGCGAACCAAAAACTCCATCGCCCCGGCTCGAATCGCTCGGAGGATCAAGTCGGGAAGCGGAGCTGGGCCGGTGGCGATGATCGGCATATCGGGCCGATTGCGCTTGAGCGCTTGGATCAGGCTGACTCCGGTTTCGTCGCTGGTGTCTACTGGAACCACGGCCAGAACTGACGCCCCGTTGCTGAGCACTCTATTCGCCTCAGACCAACGGACCGAGACCACATCGTTGCACTCCCGTGCAGCGAGTTCTCTGCTAATCAACTCCATATCGCCGGCCGAGCTTTCGAATACCACAGCCCGGCTCTTAGAATCGGACACTCGTCATCCTCCTCACTTTATCCCTGGTGCCGTAAGTCTGTTGGCTTGGCCCACGGAGCAATCCGTTTTCAACATCGGCTGTCGCCGCCGCCTATGGGGGGCCTTCGACTACTCGTTCTTCGTGGAATCCGAAGCCTGAGTCGTGTCTCCGGCCTCCACCTGGCGCTCGCTCATCTGGCTGCCACGGAAGATCACGACCTTCCACGGCTCATCGGCGACCACCACGGGGGCAGGTTCGGGCGTCGGTTCGCTACGCGTGACGCGGCGCGTGGGTTGGGGACGAGGACGCTTCGCCGCTGCCAGCACGCTGGACGAAGTCGCGCCATCGGTCGTCACGCTGTCTTCATCGGCGTAGCCACGCAGGGCGAGCTGGAGGATGCCCTCGTTCATGGCAACTGCCAGAAGCTCGGCCTCCTCGGGCTCAACCTCGAGGGTCACGGTATTGGCCGTGATTGGCTTGCCGTCGTCGCCGCGACGCAGGTGTTGGCCCACCGACAGGACGCGCATGTTCTGCAGGAAGACCTTTGCGGTCTGGTTAACGAGACCGCCTTTGGAGCGGAACGTGACCAGGACGTCCACCCGACTATTCGGCTGAATGAAGCCGCTGATGCCGACGTGGTCATTCACAGGTATCGCCATCGCCCGTTTGCCCGGGGTGATCTTGACCTCGAGGCCCGCCGCGGAGCCCAGTGGCGCGAGCTTCCCGTCGATCACCGGCTCGCCGGCGAAGATGGGAAAGCGCGTCACGCGGCCCAGCAGCGAATCGACGACTGTGTAGGAACCGGTCGGCACCGCTTCCTGATTGAAGCGCTTCACGCGGATCTTAGTCGCTTCCAGCATCTGCCCCTCGGCGAGATCCTCTGAAGCGACGACGACAGCCACCGTGCTGACCTCGGGGCCGACGGGGATAACTCGTTGCTCGACGACCAGCTTGTAGACGCTGAACGTCGCCACGGCGCCGATGATCAATGCGCTCAGGAAGACGCCGGTAAATCCTCTCTCATTCATGTCAGACTTCCTCGTGAAACGTTTTCGCCAGGCCTAAGCCGCACGCTCCCAGCGCAGCGTGGCCTGCCGAGTGACGTTGATCGACGCAAGCGGGAGCGCGATAAACTGGAAGGGGTAGTCGCGGATGCGGATCGTTACACTTTGACTGTCGAACTCGATTTCGATTTGCGCGTCGGTGACCGTCGCGCCGCCGAAGGCAACGGCGAAATTCTTCACAACCGCGCGGATCTCATCTTGCCGGCTCAACGGATCCTCCATCGGCGCGGCGTAGCGGGCGCCTTCACGCACCGCTGCTGCCAGATCGTGGACCGTGTAGTAAGCTCGGCCAAAATCGATGAGCCCGAAGATGAGCAGGAAGAGTATCGGCGCGATCAGGCCGAACTCGACAGCGACAGAACCGCGACGATTACGTATCCTATTCATGACAGCAAGCCTCCTAGCAGGTCTCCACCAAGGAGCTCGCACACCACACCGACCGCGATCGCGAGCGCAAAGGGGAGTGTCGTAATAGCTGTTCCACGCTGCGGAGTGCGGCCGCGTGAGATCGGAGTGGTCTTGAGCCAGACCAGACTTCCGACCACACCCTGTGACCGCAGCAACGTGATCAACGCCAGCACACCCCCTGCCAGTGCGGCGTAAACTGAAACTCGGACAACGCCGAGCGGACCCAGCCATGCCCCAACGGCTGCCGCGAGCTTCAAATCGGCCGCACCTACCATTCGAAGTAGATACGGCACTAGCCACAAAGCGAAGCCAGCCAGCAACCCCACTGCAGTCAGAAGCAGCGCAGGGCCAACCGGCTGGAGCCAAACATTTGCCCCCAGACCTAGAGCGGCGAGGGCCAGCGGGATGGCGTTCGGAATTCGACGTTGGTGTAGATCCCACACCACAGCGGCCGCTAGGAAACCGAAGAACGGTATCAAGAGCGTCCAGTTTGAGAGCGTGGGACCCACACCAAAGTTCATCATTGGATTCTCCGACAGACCTAGCTCGGAAAGCCCTGAATCGTCGAGATGATGCTGTTAAACCAAGTGCTGATGCCGTCCCGGAACAGGATGAATACCGCGACCAAGCCGATAGCGACGACTGCGACCAGCAAGCCGTACTCGACTGTGATTTCTGCGCTTTCATCCTTCCAGAGCTTGCTAAAAAACCCCCGAAGTGCTTCCATCGCTCTTCTCTCCCTCGATTCTTAGGTGATAATGCCCCGCGCGAACTGGCTGGGTCCGCTGCGATCCAGGCGGACGATCCGCCTGGGGCGTTGGTGAAAAACGAATCGCGAAGCCTCTAAAATTCCCCGGGCTTCAGCGAGCTAGCTTTCCTTTTTTCCGGCGACGTTCGGTTGGCGGGTTTTGGCGGGTTCCGACG
Source organism: Gemmatimonadota bacterium (assembly GCA_041617795.1). Lineage (GTDB taxonomy): Bacteria > Gemmatimonadota > Gemmatimonadetes > Palauibacterales > KS3-K002 > JBFJOD01. The sequence goes on from JBFJOD010000116.1 coordinate 8,154, forward strand.
TCTCGCGTTCGGGGATGGGGTTGTGCACTTCGTGTGCCAACTGCGTATGCGACCCCTCGGGAATAGAGAGATGGCTTGTTTTGCCTGTACATGCGGGTGGAATCGTGACAAGCTGACCGAGCGCGCGGTTATTTTGACCGGGCGGTCCCGCCTACTCTCTGCAAGAATTTCCCTTCTATGACTTGAGAAAGCGGTGAGTTGCCGGAATCCCACAGATCCGGGTGCGCGGAGTGGCGGCGGCGCGGTAAGCGGTGCGGCGCGATCACGGGCGTAAGCCGCCTAACCATATCAGAATAGTGTGCTTAGCCACGATGGCCGCTGGTGTTGCGCCGATGTCACTGCCTGAATTCGCCGGAACGGGCATAGTGGTTGCATGAACGCACCAGCGCCCGCCCGAGGGCTCCTGCGTGGCCCTCGCCGGTAAGAACCGGCAAAAACACCTGACGCGATCGCGCCGCCCAACCAGATAGGGACACGGAGTGTGGCGGCATAACTACTTTACCCCCTTATGGGAGTGACATTGTGAGCGCCAATCGCACGTGTGTCGAAGGGAGCGCGCCCAAGAGACTGTTGCGCGCAAGCGATACCCGACTTGCTTGGCTCGGCGTCAGCCTCGCCTTGTTGGTGTGGGCTGCACCGCTGAGTGGGCAGGCGTTCTCCCAAGACCCGGTCATACTCGGGCAGGCGGTGAGTCCGTTGGACATGTCAGTGGGCCGCTCGATTCCGATGACGACCCGGGCTACGATCCAACGCGTGTCCGTCGCGAACCCCGGGGTGGCCGATGTCGTGATCATCACTGAACGCGAGCTGGTGCTCAACGCTTTGGACTCGGGTGTGACCGACCTGATCATCTGGCTGACGGACGGTACGAAGGTTCACTACCGGGTGAGCGTGCACTCGCCGACCGATCGCCAGCAGGTTTTGCTGCAAGTGCGCATCGCGGAGGCGGACCGGGATGTGCTGCGCGAGCTGGGCTTCTCGTTCCTCTGGAGCGATCAGCATAGCCGGGCGGGAACCGGCAACTTCGCGACGACGGACCCGAACCCCGATGGTAGCATCCCGATCCGCGATACCGGCCAGTTCGCCACCATCCTCTCGGTGAACGAGATCGATAACTTGATCGGGATGTTGGAGATCCAGGAGCAGAGCGGACGCTTCAGGATTCTGGCTGAGCCGAATCTGATAGCAGCGAACGGTGAGGAGGCCAGCTTCCTGGCCGGCGGCGAGTTGCCGGTGCCGGTGGCGCAGTCAAGTACGGCGAGCGGAGTGCCGACAATTACGATTCAATACCGTGAGTTCGGCATTCGCCTGAAGTTCGTGCCCGAAATCCTCTCGGAGGAACTCGTCAAGCTCAAGATCGAGCCCGAGGTATCGAACCTGGACTACGGCAATGCCGTGACCATCGCCGGTTTCCAGATTCCCGCCCTGCGGACGCGGCGGGCCTCGACGACGCTGGACCTGATGCAGGGCCAGACCCTGGCGATCGCCGGGCTGCTAACCTCGCAGACCGAATCGGTCAATACCGGTATTCCACTCCTGAAGGACATACCGATCCTCGGACTGCTGTTCTCCAGTCAGCGCTACCAGCGTAACGAGACCGAGCTTTTGGTTTTGGTGACGCCGGTCGTAATGGATCCAATGCGGGCGCCGACTCCGCCGCCGCTGCCAGGCGAGGGCGAGTAAAGGGGCGTCAGCGACTCGATCGAGCAGGCTGAGCAATACAACTGTGAGCGACCGCCGGGCGGGTAACCGCCCGGCGGTCGTGTTCTTTAGGCTGATTCCGGCTGCGGGCCACGCTCGACGACAATGAGCGGAGCGCTTTTCAAGCTTGGCGGGCTGGCGTTATTATCGCGGGGAGGCCAAGACCCTGCATGCCGCGACGAGCGAAGTGGCCTTCATTCCGGAGTCCATCCATGAACGATTGCGACCGTGTTTCGGCGAAGCTCAGCAAGTTTCGCCCGTCACTGACTCTTGAGCTTAGGCAACTGGCCGAGCAGCGCATTCGTAGCGGGCTACCGGTATACGACTTCGGGCTTGGTGAGACGAAAGGCGAGCTTGCGCCGCACATTCGCGAAGCGGGCGAACGGGCGTATCGAGAGGGTCATACGATGTACGGTGACCCGGCGGGCCTGCTCGAGTTGCGGGAGGCGGTGCTCGCCTGGTTAAAGCTCGGCGAGCACTATGATCCGAGCAACGTCGTGATCACGGCAGGCGCAAAGCAGAGCCTCTTTAATATCTTCTTGGCCGTCTGCAATCCGGCCGATACCGTGTTGTTCGATGCGGCGCCGTGGGTCAGCTATCAGCCGCTGGCGATCGC
>JBFJOD010000117.1:0-10378 GCA_041617795.1 Gemmatimonadota bacterium
AGGGCGGCCGCCTGGTCGACATCGAGGCGGTGCCCGGCGAGCCCTACAGCTTCTATGTGGCCTACGCCTCGGGAGGTGTCTGGAAGACAGAGAACAACGGGATCTCCTTCCAGCCGTTGTTCGATGACCAACCCTCCATCATCATAGGCGACATGGCCCTCGACCCCGCGAACCCGCAGCGCCTCTTCGTGGGGACCGGCGAGAATAACTCGTCGCGCTCGTCGTATGGTGGGGCCGGCGTGTTCCGTTCGGAAGATGGCGGAAAGACCTGGACGCAGGTGGGGCTCGCGGGCTCGGACCGGATCGGCCGGATCCTCATCGACCCGCGCAACCCAAACCGCGTCTTCGTCGCGGCGCTGGGCAAGCTTTACACGCCGGGCGGCCAGCGGGGCGTCTATCGTTCGGAAGATGGCGGCGACACCTGGTCCCAGGTATTGGCCGGTGAGAACAGCCTTACGGGCTTCGCCGACATCGCCTTCCAGCCGGGCAACCCCGACATCATCTATGCCGCGGCCTGGGAACGCGTCCGGCGGCCTTGGAACTTCGTCGAGGGAGGCGAGGGCACAGGCATCTGGAAATCGACGGATGGCGGCACCACCTGGCAGCGTTTGGGCGGCGGTTTCCCGCGCGGCCCGCACGTCGGTCGAGTCGGGCTGGCGGTGACTCCGGCCAACGCGCAGGTGGTTTATGCCTCCGTGGACAACCAGGAGATCCTGCCGGAGGAGGAGTGGGACCTGGGCGGCGACGCCGTGACAGCGAAACGGCTGCGCGGCATGACCAAGGATGAGTTCCTGGCCCAGGACCCGGATGAGATCGAGGATTTCATCCGCAGCAACGACATCGATCCGCGCCTCGACGCCCAGAAGCTGATCGCGGCGGTACGCAGCGACTCGATCACCATCGATGCGATCTTGAGGTCGCTGGAGGACGCCAACCAGTCGCTGTTCGCCACGGACATCCGCGGCATCGAGGTCTGGCGTTCCGATGATGCCGGCGCCAGCTGGCGACGCATGAACCCCGAGCCGATCCGTCAGGCGGTCTACACGTATGGCTACTACTTCGGTCAGATCCGGGTCGCGCCAGACGATGTAGATCAAGTGTATGTTCTGGGCGTGCCGCTGCTGGGATCGAATGACGGCGGTGTGACGTTCCGCCAGGTCGCCGGCCGTCAGGTCCACGCCGACCATCAAGCGATGTGGATCGACCCGGCTAACCCTCGGCATGTCATTCTCGGCAACGATGGTGGTCTGGATGTGACGTTCGACGGCGGTGAGACGTGGTTGAGCCTGGCATCCGTCTCCGTCGGCCAGTTCTACACCGTCTCCGTCGACCTGGCCGACCCGTACAACATCTACGGCGGCCTGCAGGACAACGGCGTGCTGAAGGGCTCAAGCCGCACGCGCCCCAACATCGATGAGGATTGGGAGCGCGTCGGTGGCGGCGACGGCATGTGGACGCAGATCGACCCGCGTGACAACCGCACCTTCTATGCCGGCTCGCAGTTCGGCAACTACTTCCGACGTGGGCCGGCCGGCTTCCAGCGCGTCAAACCGCGAAACGGCATCCTGGATGAGCCGCTGCGTTACAACTGGCTGACGCCGATCCTCCTGTCGTCACACAACCCGGACGTCCTCTATTACGGAGCGAACAAACTGTTCCGCTCGATGGATCAGGGCGAGACATGGACGGCGCTGAGCGCCGACCTGACGAAGAACAAGAACCGAGGCGACGTGCCGTTCGCGACGATCACGGTGATCGCCGAGTCGCCGAAGCGGTTCGGGCTACTCTGGATCGGCACCGATGACGGCCACGTCTATGTGACGCGGAGCAGTGGCGCCGAGTGGACGGAAGTGAGCGGCGGTCTGCCGGCGGACCGCTGGGTCTCGCGGGTCGAGGCGTCGCGTTTCGACGAGAACGTGGCCTACGTCAGCCTGAACGGCTATCGCGATGACGATATCACGGCCTATGTCTATCGCACGAGCGATCTGGGCCGCAGCTGGCGCAGCATCGCCGCCGGGCTGCCGAACGAGCCGGTAAACGTGATCCGCGAGGATCCGGTCAACCCGGCGGTGCTCTATGCCGGCACCGACCGCGGCGCCTACGTCTCCCTCGATACGGGCCGCAGCTGGCAAGCGGCGGGAGCGGGGCTGCCCAACGTTCCGGTTCATGACTTGATCGTGCACCCGCGCGAGCGCGAGCTGGTCGCGGGCACCCACGGCCGCAGCGTCTGGGTGCTGGACGCGCTGCCGATCCAGGAGTTGAGCGCCGACGTGCAAGGTTCCGCGGTCCACGTCTTCCCGCTGGAGCCGATCAACTACCAGCGCTTCTGGAGCTCGCGCCGGCCGCTCTGGTGGTACCGGCCCGAGGACGCGCCCTATCAGAAGATCCCGTTCTGGGTCGCGGCGGATGGTGTGGTCGAATGGAGCGTGCTCGATTCCGACGAGCGGGTGCTGCGGCGTGGGGAACTGGACGCGCTGCGCGGCGTGAACAACTTGCGTTGGGACCTGATGCTCGATCCCGAGCTGGCCGTCGCGGCGGAGACGGAGCGGCTGGCGGCCGAGGAAGAGGAAGCGAAGAAGTCGGACATGCCGTGGGCGGAAGCGGTACGCTTGGAGCGCCAGCTCTACGTGACGCCGGGCACTTACACGATAAGGGTGCAGGCCGCAGGTCAGTCCGCCGACGAGGAGTTCACGGTGAAGCCGCCGCGTCCGCGTGAGCCGCGGGTGAAGCCCGAGCCCCGCATCCGCGGCCAGAAGGAGGAGAAGAAGAGAGGTCGTTGAGGCCGTTGGAGACCGACCGGGACTTGATGTCGTAACCTTAAGGTAACCCACTCGACGGCGAAGGGTCGGCTCCGGACCGCCCCTTCGCCGGCAGATACGCGGGCGGCACCGGCGGTGCGTCGCTGCGCCCGTCGAACATCCACGATGTAATCCACCAGCGCTTCCCGTAGAAGATGAGCTGGATGCTGTTGATCCCGCGGCCGCCGACCGGACCGTCCTCCGCCGTACGCCACTCGTAAGTGCTCCAGACATGCGCGATCGCGCCGTGGATCTGTGTCTCGCGGTGGATCTCGTACTCGAAGAATCCGGCTTCGGCCAGGTCGCTGCTGCGCACGTGAAAGTCGCCGAGCGTCATCACCTGGGGTGTCGGCCCGCCGTCGGCGTCGCTGCCGACTATCAGTACCTGTGCCTCCGGATGGTGCAGCGAGCTGTCGCGGGCCCAGTCGCGGGGTTGGCCCGCCGGACCGGAGACCACCTCGTAGTAGGCCTTGATGATGCCGTCCAACGTTGCCACGTCAGCGGGTCGCGGCTGGCTCTGACAGACAGCGTTGCCAGGCGCACTCAACAAGAGCAGGGGCACCAGCAGACAGACACGCAAACGAAAACTCACTATGTCTCTTCTCCGACTAGTGCAAATCGCCACGCGTTTGACTTTAACACCGGACATAATACCGCTGTTGTAAGGACCGGAACCAGCCTGTGGTCCGAGCGGCCGGGAGACGTGCCGGGTCCGCGCCCGCAATGCGTTGCGGGGCCAGCCGCCTTATTATGACTCGGCTAGCGGCAAATACGGCCCTCCAACGATATCTGCGGGATGGCGACTGAGATCTTCACAGAGGACTGGGCAAAGGCTTGGGCGGCGGAACTGAACCGTAGCGACCAATACCGTTCGGCCGCCGGTTCGTGGGAATGGCCGGTCGTCTTCATTCTGAACGCGGGCGACGATTCGTCCCCCGCTGCCGAAGAGCGCAGCGTTTATCTGGATCTGTGGCGCGGTGAATGCCGCGAGGCGCGAGTCGCTGCGGAAGCGGATGGCTTCAGCGCTCCCTACGTCATTGCCGCCAGCGCCGCCGTCTGGGAGGACGTCCTCGCCGGGCGTCTCGATCCGCTGATGGCGCTGCTGCGCCGTAAGCTCGATCTACGGAAGGGCGGGATCGTGAAGCTGGCACGTTATGCGGCCGCTGCCCGGGAGATGGTCGCAGCCGCTGCCCGGATCTCCGCCGTAACGTCCGGCACGGGCAACGCCGGCGAGCTAGATCCCACTCCGCCGATATCCGCGAAGCGCTCCGTCGCCCCCAGCTTTGCCACCACCAGCCCCCGTGGTCTCGACCACGAGGGCTTGCCCATGAAGTTGTATCAGAAGGCCAAGCTGCTGGGCATCTGGAATCCGCGCGACATCGATTTCACTCGCGACATCGAGGACTGGCGGCGACTCAGCGACCTGGAACGCGAGGTGTTGCTACATCTCACGTCTTTGTTCCAGGCGGGCGAAGAGTCCGTGGCGCAGGAGATCGTGCCGCTGATTCTGGCGGTGTCGCGCGAGCGGCGCATCGAAGAGGAGATGTATTTGGCGACCTTCCTCTGGGAAGAAGCCAAGCATACCGAGCTGTTTCGCCGTTTCCTGGATGAGGTTGCTGAGGACACGAGCGATTTGGCGCGGTTCCACGGCAAGAACTACCGCAAGATCTTCTACGAGGAGCTGCCGGCGGCGATGGGTGCGTTGCTGGCGGATCCCTCGCCGGTTGCCCAGGTCCGCGCCTCGGTCACCTATAACATGATCGTCGAAGGGACGTTAGCCGAGACCGGCTACCATGCGTATTACGCGATGCTGGAGCGCAACGACCTGTTGCCCGGCCTGCGCGAAGCGGTCGGCCACTTGAAGCGGGACGAGTCACGACACATCGCTTACGGCGTCTATCTGCTATCGCGGCTGGTGGCGGCGAATCCCATACTATGGGATGACGTCGAGCAGCAAATGCAGCAACTGCTGGAGCCAGCCCTCGGAATCATCCACGAGCTGTTCGACTGTTATGAGTCGATGCCCTTTGGCCTGGTCATCGACGACTTCATCGACTATTCGCTGGGTCAATTCGAAAAGCGGCTGGCCCGCTTGGAATTGGCCCGAAACCTCACACCGGAACAGGTGGCCGGCGGGTTAGCTGACATGCATAGCGCGGGAGAGTAGCAGTCCTTCAATTTGCAGCTAGCCGGTAGCTCAGCGTCCGCCTGCAGCCACGTCTGGCCGTGGCCGCTAAGACCTATCACGAACCGGTGCTGTGATGCTCGGTCCAAGACAATCTGAGTCAACACGCGGGAGCACGTCATGAAAGTACCTGCCGATTCGTCCGTCCTGGTTGTTCGTCATGCGACTCGTCACCGCCAGCGGATTCCCTGGCTCGAAGCGTTGATACCAGTGTCTGCCTTCGTGTTGGCGGGATGCCCGGGCCCTGCCGACCTGATTCCCAAGCAGCTGTCCGTCGATTCGGACAATGTCCTTGAGGTCACCCTCGAGAACCAAGGCGAAGGCCGCGTGCCGGCCGGGCAAGGGAGACTTCTGGTCTTCGTCGACGGTGAGGCTCTTGGCGACTATGGTCTGGGCGATCTGGCCGACCAGACGTTCCGCAATCCGGGTAGCAGCTCCACCGTTCCGGTCGATCTCCGCATATCAGGTTCCCATCGTCGGGTAGCCGCTTACGTAGACCCGGGAGATGAGATCGAAGAGCCAAACGAGTTGCAGAACACTCTGACGCGGACGATTACACCACCCAACATCGGCGGACCCGACTTCATTGTTAGCGATCTCATGCTCGTCCCGAACGGCGCGTTGAGGGTCATCGTCGGCAACGTTGGGACGTCGGCATCGCAGAATGCGCTGCCGGTCCAGCTTGAGGTATCGGTGAACGGGGTGAGTGCCGCCGACGTCACGCACGCTCTACCGGCGCTTGGCCCGGGCGGAAGCGCGACGGTAGACCCTTCCGTGCCAATCGTGATCAGCAGCCAGAGCCTGGTCGCCGTTCGGCTGACTACGAATCAGCTCACGGACGAAATCGACAATACCAACAACTCACGAGCGGAGACTCTGCCCGCGGGTGCATCGCTGACGGCCTACACTGCACTGATCGCACAGCCGAAGATCAGAGACAACCTCTTATGGCAGTTTGGCGACGGCATTCCCAAGAGCTACGCCGATTGGTCAGCCAGCCAGAAGGCAGAGCTCGACGCTGCGCTGTTGGCGTTCGAGGGCGGCGAGCGTTTCGGTTTGACGGGGCCCCCAGCTCTCATCGACGGTGAGTGGATCTCGGCGGCCGATGCTTGGCAGATCTACCGTGCCCATGTGGCGCAGTCGCTTTGGGTCGAGGTCAATGACATTGTGCCCTGGAGTCTCCTCGATCTTACGGACCAGCAGCTCGGGTTCCTGCTCGGCAGTTTCCAGTTGATGGATTTTTCTCCGACACGAAACCAGTATCGCTTCCAACAATTGCGCATGGGCAGCATCACTGCTTGGAATCCGCGGATCAGTTATGAGTTCCTGACTAACTTGCGACTGGTCGCGGCCTCCCAACTCGAGACGATCTATGCTGTGACGGATTGGATGAGGTCCCATCTCGGGCACATTCTTGCAACCGAGGACCCAAACGTGCTCTACGGTTACGCGGGACTGCCGCCGGCGGATCGCGTCGTCTATGCACTGCAAGGTCAGACGCATACGTCTGATGGGTGTTGGGGCACGTCCGGACTCTGGGGCGCGTTGCTGCGCAGCGTCAACATTCCGGTCACGCAGGGCCGGATAGAGCTAAACGATGGTGTGCACAGCTACCCCATCTTCTCCTCGGTTGACCGGACGATGACGCACGGAGATGACGTGTACACGTCTGTGCTTATTCCGTCGGGCGCGTTTATACCGGCGAGTGCGATGTATTATTCGCTTGCAGATTTCGACGCACGCTTCTTGAACCCAACCCCGGACTGCGTGGCCGGCAACTGCAATACGGTCGGCGAGCAAGCGGCTTACAACGCGATGAAAGATCACCTGCAGTTGGCGCACGATTACATGGCTGACTTCCTGCTCGTTCAGTACGCCCGGCACGGCCCTGCCTACCTGGATGACTCGTTGCGGGGGCGGCGGGTCGGCGGAGTGATCGAGGAATATGTATATCCGTTTTTCACGGACTCCGAGCGGGCAGCGATAATCGCGGATGTTGAAGTGAAGCTGCGTGAGATCGGGGATGGTAACCTGGATGCGGGGAAGGCCGCGGTGATTGCGCGTGTCGATCGCTTCATCTTGAATAAGTAGCTTGGCAAAACTCTAAGCCAAAATGAAAGGGGCCACCTCAAACGAGGTGGCCCCTTTGTCGGCTAAGCTGGTTCTCGGGCTAGTTACTCAGCTTGACCACGTTCTGAGCCGCTGGGCCCTTGTCGCCCTGGACGATATCGAACTCCACGCGATCACCTTCGGAGAGGGTCTTGAAGCCCTCAGCCTGGATGGCCGTGTGGTGAACGAAGCAGTCCTTCTGGCCGCCCTCCGGCGTGATGAAGCCGAAGCCCTTGCTGTCGTTGAACCATTTGACTTTGCCGGTAGTACGCATCTGCCGTGCTCCTTGTGTGGTGATTGTCGTCGGAGTCCGGCGGTGCCGCAACTACCGACTACAGTTCCTACGCGGACCTCGCCCCCGCGCTGGGCATCCTTGCGGCTGTCGGCGCTTCGCCGGCTCAGCCGCTCAAAAACACCAAAAAAGGGACCTGCGTATGAGCCAGATCCCTAGTGTTTCGCTGATATTCTCACGGTGGGCAATGATAATAACCATATGGCTTTCCGTCAATGGGCAGACTTCACGGCGAGTCCGTGGACTGATCGGCCGGACCGGCAGAATGGGTTTCGTTAGGCCCCTAAACGAAATCCCGGCCGATCGACTCCTGCCAGCGCTCGGAAAACACCTGTTTCTCCCCCTCGAACGCCTCGAGCTCGGCTTGCAGTCGAAACTCCTCCGCTGTCGCCGTCAGGCGCGTGACCGTCCGGACCGCGGTCGACCATGAGTCGCGCCGGATGACCGTGCGGTGCTCGATCTCGGCGCTGGCGCTGAGCGGATCGTCCTCCCGGATACGAAACCGCTCGAGGACCGCGTGCCCGACGGCCAGGTTGATCTCCTCGATCAGAGTGAGCGCCACGTCACCTGTATCGTCGAAATCCGTCCGGGTGGTATAGACGGTCTCGTGGGTAGCGGGGTCGTGCTCGATGGTTCGCTGCGAGCCGCCGGGGTGAATGTCGATCTCGCGCAGCGGCGGTCCGATCTCCGGCCGCTCGAACGGCCGCAGCTGCGCATCCTCGTGCCGCGCCGGCCGCACCGGCAATTGCAGCGCGCTTCCCCCCGTCCCCACGCTCAGCGTCACCGCCGCGGGCGACGGCCAGACCAGCGGCCAATACGTGGTAGAGAGGGCGATGCGGATCGAGTGGCCGGGCGCAAATGCATGAGCGGCATCATTCAGCTTGACGCGGACTTCGTAGCTCTCACCCGGGATGACGGACTCAGGCTCCTCGTGACTTTCACGGTGGGCGAGGTTCAGCAGTCCGTAGCTGACCCGGGTCGACGATCCGTCCGGCGCGACATCGTTCAGCCGCACGGCGATGAATGCTTTTGCCCGATCGACCGACAGCTTCAGGTCGATCACCGGCGCTCCAAGTATCTCGATCTTTTCAGTGAGTGGCAGCGTATCAAAAACCAGCGATCGCCCGTCATCCTCCCGCTGATCCGTTGGCATCTCACCCTCAACACCAAACCCACACCAGCTCCCCGCAGCAAGCCCCGTCACCTGCTTCGAGCGCAGCTGAACCCGCTCCTGCTCTCCCTCGCCATCGCCATCTTCATCTTCATCCACCAGCCGCCCCGGCAGCAACCGATACACCCGCGGCTCGATCCGCGCCGATGGCCATTCAGCTTCCGCAACCCAGCGCCCGCGCCGCACCTGGTAGAAGGTGGCCGGCCGTTCGCTCTCCTGCATCCAAGCACGGTACATCGGCTCATCCATGATCCCGGTGTCGATACCCCTCAACCACTGGTCCCACCAACGCAGCGCCTCCTGCAGGAAGCCGATGGCCGGGCCGGGGACTCCCTCGTGCGGATAGACGTGTGCCCAGGGTCCTACTAGCCCTTTGCGGGGGACCTTCAGCCCGGCCAGCAAGCGCGGCACGGCATTGGTGTAGCCGTCGGCCCAACCGCTGATGGCGTAAACAGGGCAGGTGATGCCGGACCAGTCCTCGCAGATGGAGCCATGCCGCCAGTACTCGTCGCGCTTCTGGTGCCGCATCCAGATCGCGGGAAAGAGGGCGTTGGCTTTCAACCGCTCCAACCACATCTCGCGCCAACGCGCGCCGACCAGCTCGGGATCTGGCGGCTGCGCATTGATGGTGAGCAGAACCGAGCCCCAGATCAGGTTCTCGTTCAGCAAACACCCGCCCATGTAGTGCGCGTCGTCGCGGTAGCGGTCGTCGGTGGAGCAGACCGTGATGATGGCCTTGAGCTGCGGCGGCCGGCGCGCCGCGATCTGCAGGGAGTTGAAGCCGCCCCAAGACTTCCCCATCATCCCAACAGCTCCCGTGCACCACGGTTGCGATGCGATCCAGCGGATCGCCTCCAGGCCGTCGTTCTGTTCCTGCTCGAGGTATTCATCTTTCAGCAGGCCGTCCGACTCGCCGGAGCCACGCAGGTCGATGCGTAGGGCGGCGTAGCCGTGGCCGGCGAAGTAGCGGTGCATCGGCTCGTCACGGCCGCGGGTACCGTAGCGCTTACGGTAGGGGATGTACTCGACGATCGCCGGGACCGGTTGCGTTTCGGCGCCCTCGGGCAGCCAGATGCGTGCAGCCAGCCGGCAGCCGTCCGACATAGGGATCCAGCAGTTCTCGATCTCGCGGACCGAATACGGGAAATCCTCGACGATCCTCATGAGCGGTGCATGATAGGACGCGCGGCCAACGAAGGGAAGTTTGGATGAAGAAGGTGCTGATCGTCTTTCCCACGGCTTGGGACCGCAAGCAGCTGTCCGTTTGCGTCGCCGATCTTGCCGGTCGTGATGAGCTCGAGTACGCGGAGCCGGGTGACGACGACTGCCCTTGGGACTTCGACGTCTGCGCCTACATCGACGAAGTCGTCGAGCGTTACCGCGGAAAGATCGATGGTGTCCTGAGTTCCAGCGACTATCCGGGGGCGACGGTGGCCGCCGCCGTGGCGACGCGCTTGGGTTTGCCGGGATCCGTCCCGGAAGCCGTGATCCGCGCTTCGCACAAGTACTATTCGCGCCGGGCACAGCGTGAAGCCGTGCCTGAAGCGACGGCCCGGTTCGCCCTCGTCGATCCCGACTCGCAGGCGCCGGACATCGGTGACGTCGGCTTTCCCTGCTTCATCAAGCCGGTCAAGGGAGCGTTTTCAGTGATGTCGCGACGTCTCAACAGCCAGGAGGAGTTAGAGGCGTTTCTGGATCGCAACGCGGTCACGGAGTTTCGCAAATACTACCTGAACATGTTCAACCAGCTGGTGCGAGCGCTCACACCCTTCGAGTTCGATGGCAACTACTTCCTGGTCGAAGAGTTCCTGCACGGCGATCAG
>JBFJOD010000118.1:0-10345 GCA_041617795.1 Gemmatimonadota bacterium
CGCTCGACCACGAACCGCTCATTATAGATGGGTAGTTGCACGGTCACAGTCGGCAAATCACCGCGCACCTCACGCAAGCAGCCGCTCCGCTGACCCAACCGCCGGTACAGAAGCACCAGCCAGCCGCGGTGCAGGCTGAAGGCCAACAAGCCACAGAGGATCAATCCATACGCTGCGAGTATCGCGCTGCCAATCATGCGCTCAATGTATCAGATTACCGCTCGACGGGTATCGACTTGCCAAGCAGGTCACCGATTGTTTCGTTCCGCAGGAACCGCGACACCGGCGCGCCTGTTACGCGCTCGGATAGCCCCTGACCCGGCAACCCCGGCAGGGAGCACGAATGTCTTGTTGAGCCAGAATGAGGAGAGTGTGGCGCAATCCGCAGAGCTGAGTACGGACGCAGTTGAGCGCACGGGATCCCGTGGCAGGTTAGGCATCAAGGTCATCGCGCTCGCGCTGATCTTCCTCGGCGGCATCGCGCTCTTCCGCTGGACACCGCTCTCCCAGTATGCCGATCCTCAAGCCATCGCCGAGTTCTTTCGCAGCCTCGGCAACCCCTGGTGGTCGCCCCTCGTCTTCGTCCCGCTCTATGCGGTAGGAGTTGCCTTCGGGTTGCCCGGTACGATCCCTACTCTCGCCGGCGGCGCGATCTTCGGCGTTGCACGCGGCATGCTCTTCAACACCCTGGGCGCCAACATCGGCGCTTTGCTTGCGTTCTTGGTCGCGCGCTTCCTCGGCCGCGACTTCGTCGCACGCCTGCTCAAGGGACGTGCCGCAGCGCTCGATCAGAAGATCGGCGAGCGCGGGTTCGGCACCATACTCTACCTGCGCCTGATCCCGCTCGTCCCGTTCAACGCGTTGAACTTCGCCGCCGGCATCTCGCGAGTCTCGCTCAAGCACTACGTGCTGGGCTCGCTGATCGGCATGCTGCCCGGCACTCTCGTCTACACCTACTTCGCTGATGCGCTGATTCGCGGCACGGCAGAAGCCCGCCGCGAAGCGTTCCTACATTTCTTGGTGGCCGCCGCACTGCTGGTCGGCTTCACGGTTCTGACCGGCTGGATCCGCCGCAAACGCGGTGCTCTCAGCGCCGAGAGCTAACGGGCACCATCCGCGCCAAGCCAACCCATCACCAGTCCGCCACCCACCAGCACTGTCCCGTAGTTGAGAAAGATCCGCCAGACCACCGTGTAGGGAAGCAGCAGGCCCGGCGTCAGAAAAGGCGACATCACGGCGGCGGTGATGATCTCGCCGATCCCGGCGCCGCTGGGCGTCGGCATCACGAATAGCAGATACTGGATAAAGATGTGCAGCAGTATCACTTCGAGGAACGGCGCCTCCACCACGAACCCGCGCAGCACCACATAACCCAATAGAAAGCGGGACCCGAAGTGCACCACACCACTGAGGATCGCAATGATGAACGCGAGTTGTCCGGAACGCCAGTAGGCGACGATCCCATCATGCATCTCATCGAACTGATATAGAACCCGCTCGATCCGCGGATGGTCCGGACCCATCATCCGCCGGATCATCTTACGCGCCACGTTGGGGAGCAACGCCAGCAACACCACCAGCGCCACGCCCGTCCCGAAGATCCAGGCGGACCAGCGGAATAGCGCGGCAGCCGACAACCCCGCGATCGGCAGCCGGATATCTGCAACAGCCTCGCCGGCCCCGAACACCCAGGCGAGCAGTCCGGCCAACGACAGGAAGATGATGTTCGCCAGAAAAGACATCGTGTTGATTGCAGCGGCGCGCCCGAACGACAGTCCCTGCCGCATCAGCCCGTAGATAGTCGCCGGCCCTGAGCCTGTGGAAGATGGCGTCAGGTAGGACAGCGCCGTGCTCGCGACGCTGATCTGCACGCACTTGAGATAGCGGAGCTCGCTCTGATGGGCACCCAGCAGCGCCTTGATGCGCACGCCGCCGCCTAACCAGCTGACCACCATCAGGCCGGCGGCCGGCAGGAACCAAACCGGGTTGAAGCGATTCAGGCTAGCGAAGTCCTGGGCCCAATTCTCCGAGAAGATGAAGGCGACCAGGAACCCCAGGATCGATGCGCCGGTGAAGACGATCAGCCCCCACCGTAGAGCGGAGACCGGTATGCCGACGACGCGCGCCGGACCCTTGTTCTCCAACTCGCTGCCGGTCTCCAGCTTCGCCTACCGAGGCGGCCAGATGCGACGGCCCGTCAGCTGAAGCAGCAATCGCCGCGTGAACCCAGGGCTCTCGTAGTAGCGGTAGCGGATCACTCCGCCGTCCGGTGTGCGAAGATTGACCGAGCGGCGGCCGCGCAGCACGACGCGATCATCTCCACGTACGTCCAGCTGCATCGGAGCACGTCTGTCGACTCGCGCTCGCCGCCGGCGCTGCCGGCGTGCGCTGCGGTCTTCACGCCTCTGCTGCCGCCGTTCACGGATCTCCGCTGCCCGTTCGCTGATCGCTTCGATTCGCTCTGCTACCGCGTCCCGATGGGCCTGCGCTCGCTCGCGGGCCCGGCTACCCACTTCGCGAGCCCGGCCACCGGCGTCGCGGGTCCGCTTGCGCGCCTCGCTGAGATACTCGCCGGTACGCCGGCGTGCACCGCCCGCGGCCCGGGCTGCGCGGCCACCTGTTCGCTCCACAGAACCCGCCGCGTCTTCGACGGCATCGAACAACTTGTCCGTCCACCGCTGATACAGCGGCTTCTTCCGGAACCCCAAACGATCCAGTACTTCATTTCTCCAGCTCATCACAGCAACCTCATCAGTTGGCGCGGGTCGAGCTGTTCCCAGTTCATGCCAACCACCACGTGGGCCCGGCCTGTCGAGCCGATCCGCATCTGGGCGGCCCGCCGGCCCCAGAAGAAGCTGGCGATCTCACCCACCGTCGCCGGTGTCGGCCGGCTCCGCGAGCCATGCACCGCCAGGTGTCTGATCGGTTTGCCTTGAAAGACCGTGCTGTCCGCGTCGTAATCGATGCCGTAGGTCACCTGGACGCCGAACGAAAGATCGCGTATGTGGTCCGGGCGATCTCCCGGCCAGCGATTCCAATCCCGCTCCAGTTCCCGCAGATCGATCCAGTTATCCCGCTGCTCCGCAAACGACCGCAAGTCCTTGACCGTGTGGCGAAGCTCGATCGCGCCTGGTGACAGGTCGACGATCTCCTGACCGATGTAGCCGGGTGGACGGGGATCGATGATGATCCAGTGACTGGGACCTTCCACCTCACGCTCGAACGAAAACCCCATAAGACCAGTAATACCTCAGTTTATCTCCGGTCTGATCACGCACAGTTAAAGATCCATCCGAATCACCTGGCGGGCAACATCCAGGCCAAAACTCCAGCCCGGCCAACCCCCTGTAAGCCCTGCGGGCTTGACCCTAAGGTGCGTTTGCCGCCAGACTTGTGGCGCAGATACACAATCAGAGGGAGACTGGATGGCCGAGCAGAACGGACTCGTTTCGCGCTGGCGCGAACTGCGCCGTCACCCGGCCGCGCAGGCTGGCGCCGCCGCGGCTTACTCGCAGTTCATCCGTCTCTGGGAAAATGCCGACCCGGAGCTGCAACCTCGAGTCGAGACGGCGCGCCGCGCCCTCGAGCGTCTGGCCGCCGAAAAGGTGAACTAGCCCGCTAACGATTGCCCGAGGCCATCTTCACCGCCTCGGGCAAGCGACGCAGCCTCACCATCGCGGCGATCCCGCACAGCGGACCGACCACCAGAACCAGGAACGCCCACTCCCAGCCGACCCGCTCGACCAGCGGGGGAATCAGCCGGATGCTAAACAGCGTCAGCAGGAACCCCAAGCTGGTTTGCATCGTCAAGGCGGTGCCGACATAACGCGGGTCGCTCAACTCGCTCACGGCCGCGCTGAACTGGGCGCTGTCGGCTACGATGGCAAAGCCCCAGACCAGGCACAGGGCCGTCAGCACGCCCGGGCTGCGAAAGGCAAGCCCAGCGGTTAGCGCGCAGCAACCGGAAATCGCCAGGCTGGCCGCCGCGACTCGTGTGCGGCCAAAGCGATCCGCCAGCCGCCCGGCGACAACGCAACCGATGCCACCGATGGCCACGGTGCCGAAACCGGCCAGCCGCGCGCCTGCCTCGCTCCAGCCGGCTTGCGCGTAGCTGGCCAGCAGTAACAGCGGCGCCCAGGTCCACATGGCGTACAGCTCCCACATGTGACCCAGATACCCGAAGTTGGCCAGACGTAACCCGCGCTCCGTCAGCGCCCGCGCCGCATAGCGTGGCTCGAACGGCGCCACCTCCGCGTGCAGAGGGCCTGCCTTCACGAAGAAGCCGCCGATCAGTGCAGCCGCCAGCGCCGAGGCCGAGGCGACGAGCAAGACCGTTCGCCAGGGCGGGATGCCGGACTCACCGCCGAGGATCGGTAGGGCGCTGAACAGGTGCGGCATCGCCGAGCCCACGGTCAGCGCCCCAACGAGCAAGCCGATACACAAGCCGCGGTCGTCCTTGCACCACGTCGCCATCAGCTTCATGCCCGGTGGATAGACCCCCGCCAACATCATACCCGTCAGGAAGCGCAGTGGGATCGCCGCCAGTGGTCCGGCGGCGAAAAAGGCGATCGCTGCGTTGAAGGCCGCCCCCAGCAGCGCGCTCCAGGCAAACAGCCACCGCGTCGGGATGCGATCGGCCAGGTTGAGCAGGGCGCTGAGCAGCGCCCCCACCACAAAGCCCAGCTGAACGCTCATGGTCAGCCACGATTGCTCCGCCCCGTCCAATCGCCACTCGGCGGTCAGCTGCGGCACCACCGCCGAGGCGGAGAACCAGAGCGCCATCGCCAGCATCGCGGCCAGCGCCAGCCACCAAAGGCTTCGCCACTTCTCGCTCATTTCGGATGAACAGATAACGCCTGAGGGCCCCCGGCGGGATGAGCGCCGCAAGACCACATGCGGTTAAGTCGTTCGCGCAATTGACTTGCTGCGTTCGATCCTCGAACTTCACAAGTCCGACTCATGCGACGTCTCATGGCTTGTTCACTCGATCCCCAGCATTAGCGTCAAGATCTGAATGCAGCAGAAAGAGAAGAAACTTCCTCGCCTCGCCGCGATCGATATCGGCACCAACACGATCCGACTCGTCGTCGTCGAGGTCAACAAAGATGGCACGTACGCAGTTCTCGACGACGAACGTCAGATGACCCGCCTCGGCCATGGACTGTACAAGAGCGCTAAGCTGGCCGAGGAGTCCATGGCACGATCGCTCGAGGCGCTGGGCCGCATGAAGGCGATAGCCGAAGGATTCGAGGTGTCAGAGCTACGCGCCATCGCCACCGCCGCCGTTAGAGAAGCACGCAACGGGCGCACTTTCCGCCGGCGCGTCGAACGCCAGCACGGATTGCGGATCAAGACCGTCTCGAGCCGTCAGGAAGCCCGCCTGGCCTTCCAAAGTATGACCCGCCAGTTCAATCTCAACGGACGGCCGGTCGCGATGGTGGATATCGGCGGCGGCAGCGTCGAGGTCGTGTTTGCTGCCGGCAGCGTTATCGATCGCGTCTATTCACTTCCGCTTGGCGCCGTCCGGCTAACCGAATCCCATGTCAAATCGGATCCACTCTCGAAAAAGCACTGGAAGAAACTGCGCAAGAAAATCGATCGCACCATCGATCGGCGGATTGGCAAACCACCATTCAAGGTTCGCACGCTGATTGGCAGTGGAGGCACATTCAGCGCCCTGGCCTCGATCTCCATCAACCGCAAGGATGGCCAGATCGGAAGCCTCCAGGGGTACTCCGTCTCGCGAGCTGAGTTGGAGGGGATCCTAAACCAGTTACGCAACACCTCGCTGGCCGACCGGCGCCAGATTCCCGGCCTCAACCCCGACCGTGCCGATATCATCGTCGCTGGCGTCGCGGCGATCGCACGGCTCGCCAAGCATCTCGGGTCCCGGGAAATACGTATCAACGAGGGCGGCGTTCGTGAGGGTGTGCTGCTTTCCATGATCGCCGAGCGCTTTGCCCGCACGGCTGCCCGAGCTGACGTGGACGACCGGATGGAGTGGGTGCGCAAGTTCGCTCGCAAGTGCCGCTCGAATGAGGCACATTGCGAGCACGTTGCCCGGCTTTCCTTGCAGATCTTCGATTGCGTCAAGAAAGAACTCGAGCTACCTGACGAAGGGCGCGAAATTCTCGAGGCCGGCGCGCTTCTTCATGACATCGGCTACCTGATCGGCCACGCCAAGCATCACAAACACGCTTATCATCTGATAATGCACGGCGAATTGCCGACCTTCTCCGTTCGGGAGCAGGAGCTCATTGCCAATGTGGCCCGGTATCACCGGCGAGCTCTTCCCAAGAAGAGCCACAAGAACCTCGCACGTCTCCCGAAATCGGACCGACGCCTGGTCAGTTATCTCAGCGGGATCCTACGTGTGGCCGATGGCTTGGATCGCGCCCACACCCAATCGGTCACCGGGGTCAGCTGCGGCATGAACGACGACCACGTTCAGATGCTTGTCGCCGCGGATGCACCCCCTCAGGTCGAACTATGGGACGCCAACCGCAAATCGGGCCTGTTCGAGAAAGCCTTCCACACCAAGCTGGAGCTGGAATGGGCCGGCAGCGCGCAAAGCCAGGACTGAGTTCGAGCAGCGGTCGTCGCTGATGGACGTCCTGATCATCAGGCACGCGATTGCCGAGGAGCGCGACGTCTTTGCCAGGACCGGCAAGCCGGACGGGCTGCGACCGCTAACCCGCAAAGGCATCAAACGGATGCGCCGCGCCGCGCGGGGCCTCAGCACTCTCGTTCCTCAACTTGAGACCCTCGCCACCAGCCCGCTGACCCGCGCGGTTCAGACCGCGGAGATCGTCGCCGAGGTTTACGACGAAATCGAGCTTCTCGAGACCGATGCTCTCAAGCCCTCTGTCACGGCCAACGATACGCTGCATTTCTTACAACAGCTCGCCACCGACCAGACCGTTGCCCTCGTCGGCCACGAACCGTCTCTCAGCGAACTGATCGGCTGGCTCACCGTCAAATCGGACGAGCCGTTCCTGGTACTCAAGAAGGGCGGCGCTTGCCTGCTCAGCTTCTACGACGAAGTCTTCGCCGGTGGCGCGACTCTGCGCTGGCTGTTGACTCCGGCCCAACTTCGCGGTTTGGTCGATTAGATGGCCAGCGTCACTCGCACCCAGCTTGATCGTCCGGTACAAGAGACGGCCCGCCTGCTCGCGCTCGCCTGGCTGGCTGACGCCGACGCGGCACTGACGCGACTTTCAGACGCCGAGAACACAGAAGCGCTCCATGACTTCCGCGTCTCGTTGCGGCGCTTTCGCAGCTGCGTCCGAGCCTATCAACCTTATCTGAAGGGAAGCGCGCCCAAAAAGGCTCGCCGCCGCATGGGTGCGGTGGCGTCGGGCACCAATGCGGGCCGCGATGCCGAGGTGCAGATCGCCTGGCTCGAGTCCCAACGCGAGAGGCTGACTCCCGGTGAGCTGGTCGGCTGGGGTTGGCTGGTAGCGCAAGCGGAGAAGCGTTGCACCGCTGCCTACGCGCAAGCGCGCCAGGGGATCGCAGGTGCCTATCGCTCTGCCAGGCGCGACGTCGAAGAGCGGTTCTCATCTGCAGGAGGACAGCTGGAAGCGCTTTCGTCTGAGCCCCAGCAACCCACGTTCGTCCAGGTGACCGGCGAGCTGATCCGAGAACACGCGGGCGAGTTGCGGGACCTGCTCGCCAAGATCAGGACCTCGCAGGACGAAGCGGAAGCCCATGCCGCTCGCATCGCCGCGAAACGCCTGCGCTATCTGCTGGAACCGCTCAGCAAGCCGCTGGCTGGCGTGAAGCCTCTGATTAAGAAGCTTAAAGAACTGCAGGACATCCTGGGTGAGCTACACGATGCCCACGTGATGCGCGCCGAGATCGCCGCCGCGATCGAAGTTGTCACAGCGGAGCAGGCTCACCGCCAGGCTGAGGGCCGACTGCCCGGACTTCGAGCGTTGACGCAGTTATGCGGCGAGCGGCGCGATCGGCTCTTCCTTGCGCTCAGCGACCTTTGGCTGGACGGTTCCGCGCTAGGTTTCTTCGCGCAGGCCAGCGAGTGGGTTGGAGATCTGATCGGCCAGGCTGAAACGGACTAAAAGCGCCATCGCGCCGGAAGATGCGTCAACGGCTAGAAAGCGTCGCCGATCGTTATCACGCGATCACTGGTGACTGCTTCGGGCGCCTCTTCTTTGGGCCGAGGAGTTCGGGCTTCCAGCAGCTTCCGAACGAACTCTAGCCGCTCGGGCCGGGGGCGCCGGGCCAGCTCCTGCAACACGACCTGCGACCGGACAGGGCGCGCCGCAGCGGCCAGGATGCGTTCGTACGACCCATCGGAACGTAGGCGCCGGGCCTTGACGTTGTCTCCGAGAACAACCGGAAGGATTTCGCTGACGATGCGTTTTTTCAACCTCGCATTCTGGACTGGAAACGCCAACTCGATGCGCCGGAAGAAATTCCGGGGCATCCAATCAGCACTACTCAATGAGACCTCGGGGTCGCCGCCGTTCTCGAAGTAGAAAATCCTGCTGTGCTCCAAGAATCGATCGATTATGCTGGTTACGCGGATGTTCTCCGAAACGCCCGGTAGGCCCGGACGCAGGCAACAGATACCGCGGACGATCAGGTCGATCTTCACGCCGGACTGCGACGCATCATAAAGCGCGTCGATCAGCGAGGGCTCGACCAGCGCGTTCATCTTCACGATGATACGTGCGGGCCGGCCGGCTTCCGCGTTTCGACGCTCGCGCTCGATCAACCCGACAAACCGTTCCCGTAGTCCGCGCGGCGCGATGAAGAGCTTCTTCCAGCGGTATCCCTGTGAGTAGCCGGTCAGCAAATTGAACAACTCGCTCGCATCCTCACCAAAGTCAGGGTCCGCCGTGAACAAGCCGATGTCGGTATAGATCCGCGCCGTCGTCGGGTTGTAATTACCCGTCGATAGATGCGCGTATCGCTGGATGCCGTCGGCCTCGCGCCGCACGACCAGCGCCAGCTTGCAGTGGGTCTTCACTCCGACAACGCCGTAGACCACGTGGACTCCCGCCTGCTCTAGCGAGCGCGCCCAAGCGATGTTGTTGGCCTCGTCGAAACGCGCCTTCAGCTCAACCAGCGCTGTCACTTGCTTGCCGTTTTCGGCGGCCCGCGCCAGCGCCTTCAAGACCGGACTGGATACGCTGGTCCGGTACAACGTCTGCTTGATTGCCAGCACATTCGGGTCATCGGCCGCACGCTCGATGAAGTCGACCACCGCACTGAAGGACTCATAGGGGTGGTGAACCAGAATGTCCGCCGTCTTGATCGCATCGAAGACATCCGTACCGTTTGTCAAAGCGAGCGCTTTCTGCGGAACGATGACTTCGTCCTTCAGCTCTCGATTACCCTCCCTCAGGTAAAGCAACATTAGACCGGTCAAGTCGACAGGGCCGTCGATCAGATAGAGGTCGCTGTTGCCGAGCCCAAGCGCCTCCACCAAGAGAGCGATGAAGCGTTCGTCGGCTCCACGCTCGATCTCCAGACGGACCGCTTCGCCGCGCAGCCGCTGCCGCAACGACTCCTCGATCGTGCGCAATAAATCATCGGCCTCGTCTTCATCGTAATCCAGGTCGGTGTTGCGAGTGACGCGAAACACCGCTTGCTCGACAATTTGGAATCCGCCAAACAGATCACGGACCCGCTCACCGATCAGATCCTCGAGCAAGATGAAACGCTGGCCGCCACCCAGCGGGGGCAGCGCGACGACACGCTCAACGACCGAAGGTACTTGCACGACCCCGAACAGCTCCTGCGGGCCATCGCTCCCCTCATTCCTTAGCAGGACCGCTATGTTCAGGCTTTTGTTGTGGACGTGCGGGAAGGGGTGACCGGGGTCGATGGCCAGTGGGGTCAGAACGGGATAGATATCACTCGCGAACAGCCGGTCTACGTACTGCCGTTCCGCCGCCGTCAGCTGGCCGCCGCGCACCCTCTGCAGACCGTGCCGCTCCAGCGCGGGCAACACATCCTGGTTGAGCACCTGATACTGCGCCGCCACCAAAGCGTGCGCCCGCTCATCGATCCGCTCGAGCACGGTCTGCGGATCCAGGCCGTCTGCAGGATAGTCCTGTGGCTCGAGACCCGCGTAATGCTGCTCCTTCAATCCGGCGACGCGAACCTCGAAGAACTCGTCCAGGTTCGAGGAGAAGATCGCCAGGAACTTAACGCGTTCCAGCAGCGGCGTGCTTGGATCGAAGGCCTCCTCCAACACCCGCGCGTTGAACTCCAGCCAGCTCAGTTCGCGGTTGATGTAGTGGTCGGCGGGATAGCGGGGCCGGGGTCGGTTTCTCTTCTTGATGCGGAACATACTAGAGACACAACTGCAAGGCGC
>JBFJOD010000119.1:0-10226 GCA_041617795.1 Gemmatimonadota bacterium
AGCGAAGGCCAGTAGTGTACGCAGGTAATTATGAACCCGACTTCCTCCTGTGTGGTGGAAATAGCGGACTCCCCTCCGGGTCCACCGACGGCACAGCTGACCATCACGACGAGCGCGAACGCTGCTAGCATGCGGGATTTGGGGGTCATTGGGCCTCCTAGCGGCGGGTGAACAGAGAATGGTTTGCACGTCTGTCGAGAACGCCCGGATCGCGTTCTCCTAGATAAGCGGTGACTATAGCGGAAAGCAGGCTATCCAGGCGCGATCGCTGGACCGACCGGCAGGGCACGCAGCCACACTGCGAATTTGAAGTCACGGTTGGGCGTCACGGTCGTGAGGGTGCAGTTTCCCGACCTGAATCCCGTCTCCCGGTATTCTGAGGTGAGGCTCTCTATGATGCTGTCGCCGCCGCCTCGACGCAAGAGTTTCCGAGATCAACACTTCACACAATTATCGCTTGTGGTAAAGATCTCGTTGCACTCTCGAGGCCAGCTTCACATATTGGATCGGTATTCGACTCTCTCTTAGGTGTTCCTCCAAACCGTGCGCGCCTGTCAAGCGCGCGGCGTACCAAGGCATCCCGCGGCAGTAAGCCCAACGATCACAATTCACGGTTGGTGCGACGATGCTTTTCCGTTTGATCCAAGACCTGTTCCAGCGCCGGGTCCCACACTTCCTGGCCGTATACCTGGCTGCAAGTTGGGGTATTGTGGAGTTCACCAGTCTCCTGGTCGATTTTTACGATTGGCCGTCACAGTTCGTCGGGGTCGCTATCGTCCTCCTATTGACTTTGACTCCTACTGTCTTCCTCCTAGCCTATTTCCACGGTCGCGCCGGCGAGCAACACTGGACGAACGTCGAAAAGGCGGCAATCCCACTGAACTTGCTGGTCGCCGCAGCCGTGGTCGTGTTCATGATCACCGGCGAAGAGGCCGAGGGCCGCGGTTCCGAGCCCCTGAACATCCTGAGTATCGCGATCCCCTACTTTGTGGATCGGAGCGACGATGGATCGCTTGGCCAACTCGCAGTCGAGTTGACTGAAGATCTGATCGACGCGCTACACGAGACTCCCTTCTTAGACGTCGTGTCAGCCGAGGCGCTCAGGCCCTACACCGGGCAGGACATAGGACCCGATAGCCTAGCAAAGCGATTCGATGTCGGTACTTTGATCTACGCTTTCCTCGAGCTGGAGCATGATACCGTCACGGTCGAAGTCCGCTTTGTCGATCCTGATAGTCGGCCGCGTTCGAAGTTCACCATCGCACAGCCGACACCAGTTCCAAGTGTTTTGAGCAAACTGATCGTCCAACGCGTTTTGGTCAGATTGGCCGAGAGCTTGCGGATCGCCTGGCAGCGCACAGCCACGACGAGCAACAACGCTTGGCTTTTCTTTCACGCAGCTAGTTTGGAGAAGATGAAAGCCAACAGCAAGCAAGAGGAAGGCAGCCTGATCGCTGCCGAACGACTGCTCCTGTACGCCGACTCGATATTCGCCGAAGCCGAACTCCTCGACCCACAGTGGATTGGTCCAACATTGGAGCGTGGCTGGATCGCGCATGAGTTGTCAACTCTGGCGCTCGAAGCGAGCACAGATTCCCTTGGCCGGGCGGCCGACTCTGACCATTGGATCGCACGCGGAGTGGAGCACTGTGAGTCCGCGGCGCGCCGTGAACCCAATAGAGCGGCGGTGCTCGAACTTTGCGGTGTCGTCAGATTGCGCCAGTACACACGTCTTGCGGCGATGGGGCACACCGCCGACACGCTGCTCCGCAGGGCAAGCCGTGAGTTGACGGAGGCGACCAATATCAACCCGGCGTTGATCCACGCTTGGGCGGCGCGCGACCAGATCGCCAAGATTGAAGGGAACCTCGCCGGGTCCATGCTCGCGATGGCGCAAGAACAACAAGACTTCGCCGAGGTGAAAGCGCTCTACTGGGAGGCGGTGATCGAGGGCGACACCGCTAGAGCCGGGACCCTGTGCGAACTCGGTCTACGATATTTTCCCGAGGATCTCAACTTCGCAGAATGCGGGTTGGCGATTCAGGCAAACTTCGGTAACGACGTTTCCGGTGCTTGGGAGATCAAGCAGCGCCTGGACGGACTCGACCCGGACCAGCCCTACCCACACCGCGCCTACTACCTCGGCGCTGTGATCGCCCGCGCCGGCCTACCGGATAGCGCCTTGCGGGTGATGCGGCGGACGCGCGAGACCGTCGCCGACACCGCTTACGTGAAACACCTGGACGCGATGGAAGCGCAGGTGCGCGCGCAAATCGGACACCACGACGAGGCGCTGCGAATGCTCGACACGTTCCTGGAGTCGAACCCAACCTATACTCCGCTCGTCGCCATACATCATTCATTTGCGCCGATACGCGACGACCCGCGATTCCAAGCGATGCTGGAGCGTTACGGGCAGAACTAGTCTTACGCGCATCCGGCCACCCACTAAAGCACGACCTCCAGCGGCTCCGGCCGGGTCCTTCGACAAGCGCCCGGTCAAGTTCAATGCACTTTTCGCGGTGGACGCCTGTGCTGTCATATGAGAGATTGATGGCGCGCGCTGCGGCGCCGGGCCTGAGGATGACGCGATGATGGCAGGACTGAGCAAAAGAGGCGGCGGTGGGTTGGCGTTCGCGTCGTACGCCACCGTCTGTTTGGTCTGGGGTTCGACCTACCTGGCCATCCGCATCGGCGTCCAGCATCTGCCGCCGGCGTTGATGGGCGCCTTCCGGCATGTGGCGGCGGGCGCGCTGCTGTTAGGGATCGCCGTTCTGCTGGGCCAGCGCCTACCGCGCCGCGCCATCGACTGGCGCACCAACATCATCGTCGGGGTCATCCTGCTGGGCGTCGCCAATGGCCTGGTCATCTGGGCTGAGCAGTTCATGCACTCCGGTCCCGCCGCCATCGTCATCGTCACCGTCGGCCTCTGGATGGCCGTGTTCGACGCGATCATCCCCGGCAGCACCGCCCGACCCACCGCGGTGCAAGTGCTGGGCCTGCTGGCCGGGTTCGGCGGGACGCTGCTGCTGGTGGGCGATGACCTCGAGACTCTCCGTCAGGCCGACTGGCGCGGCCCGCTCGCCCTCACCATCGCCGCCGCCGCCTGGGCGCTCGGATCCGTCTATTCGCAGCGGCGGCCCACCGAGAGCGGCGCTTATGTGAACTCGGCGATGCGATTGCTGGCCGGCGGCCTGGCACTGTTCATCGCCGGGACGGTGCGCGGCGAGTGGGGGTCGCTGACGTTCACGTGGGCCGGGTTCGGCGCGGTGGCCTACCTGGCGCTGTTCGGCTCGATCCTCGGGTTCACCGCCTACACGTATGTGTTGCGGCATTGGCCGGCGACGGTGACGGGCACCTATGTGTACGTGAACACCGTGGTCGCGGTGTTCCTGGGCTGGCTGGTGTTGTCGGAGCCCATCACAAGCCGCACGTTCCTTTCGATGGCCATCGTCATGGCCGCGGTAGTGGTGGTGCGCCGTGCCGGCCGGGTGACCGCCCGAATCATACCGCAACCCGAGGCGCGCGCAGAGGACGCACCCGACGCCGCGGCCCCAAGGCGCCTGAAGGCACCAATCACGGAGGTCAGCGAGCGATGACCGACAGCGATCTCACACGGATGCGCCGCAGCGACCGCGCGGTGACCGATGAGGCCTGGATCCGCGCCGCGCTGCATCAAGCGGCGACGGGCGTCCTGGCCACCGCCGTCGACGGACAGCCGTTCCTGAACAGCAACCTGTTCGTCTACGACGAGCAAGCCCACGCGATCTACTTGCACACAGCGCGGGAAGGCCGAACGCGCTCGACGGTGGAAGCCAACGATCGCGTCTGCTTCACGGTCTTCGAGCTGGGCCGGCTGCTCCCCGCCGCCACGGCGCTCGAGTTCAGCTGCGAGTATGCGTCGGTTGTGGTGTTCGGGCGTGGGTACGTGGTGACCGAACCGGAGGAACAGCGGCACGCGCTGCAGCTGTTGCTGGACAAGTACTTCCCAGACAAGCGGCCAGGCCACGATTATCACGCGATCACGGATGATGAGCTGGCGCGCACCTCGGTTTTCAGGGTGGGGATCGACGAGTGGAGCGGCAAATGGAAGCGCGTCGAGTCGGAACTTCCTGAGGCTCGACCCTATTCGCTGCCCGGCATCATGCAAACCGAAACCTGATCCGCACAGGGATACACCGAGCGGTAGGGGCTGCAGCGTACAGCCCCTACCCTCTGTTCTCTTCAAAGGTGCGCCAGCCGCAAAGCGGTGCCTAGGCGCGACACTGTTGCTTTCTACTGACCCTGCGTACCCACCTGATCCTTCGGTATCCGATCGAGAATCGCCTCCAGCGTGTCGAGCGGCACCTTCTCGCTGACATACCAGGGGATCGCGAACTTGTTGATCACATCACGTGTGAAGAACACCGCATCTATGTTCACACTCGTGTCCTCGAGGTTCACCGGGAAGGTCGAAGCTCTCAAGGTGTCGTTGACGAAGAAGCCGATGCGAATCGAATCGACATCCTCCATCGGGACAAAATCGGTTTCCGGTGTAAGACCTGGAATGTTGGGACATTCCAGTCTAGAGGGAAAGAAGTGTACACAGAAGACAAATATCCCCTGAGCCGTTTGAGTAACGACGGATCCTTGAGGCTCCCCTTCCTCTCCCTCGACAACACAGCTGACGATAAGTACGAGAACAAACGCAGCTAACACTCGCACGTAAGAGCTCATGAAATCCTCCCAGTGCAGGTGAACAGGAGCTCTGGCCGCAACGGTCATCCACTGCAAGCGCGCCTACTATTTCCTCAGAATTATGTTGCCTCGCAACTTGCGCTCGCCCTTCACAAAGTGGGTTGATCCGTTGACATGAAACGATCCTCCTCCGGAAAGTTCACCTTGTGCCTCGACCTTCAGCCCAGGTTGGGGGTGACCCCCCGGTAGACCCGGCGGCGCGACGGGGTGTAGATCTTCCACAAAGTGCGTGGCGAAGCCCTTGATCGGGTCGAGGGACTCCAGCTCGGGCACCGTCAGAACACCGTCGGCTACCGCGCCCTCCGCTACAGCTGCCGGCAAGAACCAGAATGGCACGGCACCCTTCCCTTCTGAGTGGACCTTCTTCGGTATGGCGTCGCCAGCATCGGCGAAGAATGAAAAACCATCCACAGCCCAAGCATCGAGCGGCAGCTGGCCCGCGCCGACCGGATCAAAGAACAGCAGAAGGTTGAAATCAACGGGTATGACACCTGGATCCTGAACGTAGAAATAGATGACCGCGTATCCGTCCAAGATGGGCAAGCCGTCACTCCTCGCATAGAACGGAAAGCCATTGAACTCTCGTTTGTTCGGACTCGCCGAAGTCTGCGGTCCGTCCGAGACAAAGTTGGGGGACGTCGGATGATTCGATTCACAGGCGGACGCAGCCAATGAGAGAGCCAAGAAGGGCGCGATCGTGTTCCGTGCCTGCATGAGAGAGCCTCCAAGTCTGAGGTCTGAGAGCCATGTCACCGCTTGGGTCGCGGCCATTTCACGAGAGGCAGAGCACCCCGTGGTACGCCAGGTCCGCACCCGCACCACCCGTATCGATTCCGTTGAAGGTGAGATTGCCTCGTCCACCGCTGGTCAGCTTCTCCTTGCTGTGGATGCGATTGAGCGTGGCGTTTACACCTTTCCCGGACGTCGTGAAACTATTTCCAGTAAAGTCGCCGCCGGTAAGTTCGACGGTCTGGTCGATTGTGAAGCGCAGCGCGGCTCCTGTGGCTTCTGTAAATACGAGACGCACGGTCGAGTTACCAACGAGGTCACCGGTGTAAGTGCCCGAGAAGATGAGCGCCGGACCGTCAAACCCCGCGATTGTCGCAACAAGAGCCCCCTGAACAGTCGCACAAGAGTGTCCCTTCGAAAGTCGCAAGCTCGACTCCTCCGCGTTGTTTGACGTTGGCAGGTCTTGATTGCAACCGATGGCTGCAAATGCGATCACCAAGGATACTGTCCGCTTCAGATAACTCACCATCTCCCTCCAGATCGTTGCGCCAAACCTCAGTTCCTCCGCATTTCTTTCTGACTTAACGATGCTTCAGTGGAAGAGCTTGATATCCACTTCGAAGATCACCGGATCGGGCGTCGACGAGGTGAAGTTTTGCGAATGCAGTTCGAACTTGAACTTCCGGCCATCCTCCAGTTCGCCCTTGGCGAATGTGTTCAAGAAATTCGTAACGCCGGGAAAGGGCCGCAGCTCTTCGCAGAATTTTTTGGTGTGGCCTTTGAGCGGCGGAGGAGTGAGCGCTTCCAGCTCGCCGATTGTTAACACACCATCAGCGACAACTGCATCGACCTGCTGGCGCGTGATGAACCACATTTCCACCGGTCCCCCAGTGTCAATTGAAAACCACGGCGCGAACACACCCGGTACAAACCAGGCGACTGCGTCGACAGCCAGCTCAAGCCCCTGCGCGGCTCGGAACTTTGGATCAAAGAGCCGAAGGTCGAAGAAGTCGAGAAGATTGAAGTCTGTAGGGGTGGTCCCAGCTGGATCGTTGAAGTAGAAGTAGATCGCACCGTAGTTCTCGTCTGCCGGTATCCCCGTCGGCCATACGCTCTCGATCCGCGCATACGCCGGGCTGGTGTCGAGATTCGTCTCGACCAGATCGTCTCTGGCTAACTGTGGCGGAAGGTGCTTGCGGCAGGTGAGCAGGTTTATCGGACCATCATCGCCCACGGCCAGCTGCGGGTGCGTTCGCTCCCCTGCCTCGGCGGCAGGATCGGTCGCATCCTGACAGCTCCACCCCGCTAAGCTCGCGAGCAGACAAACAGAAAGCGGCGTGATAAAGCGATACATGGCAACCTCCTAGCGCGTTCCAGTGAATGACCTGTCAGCCTTGCGGCTGGCCGATCTGAGCGCTGCGGCCCTATATTGTTGGCTAGCCGTCTTTTGTTTGTCTGGCCGATTTCGTGCGATTCTCGTATCGGCCGGGTCACCTCGTGCGGACCCCATGGTATCGCTCCGAATCCTCGGCGGAGCAGCCTTGGAAGGGCGCTCCGGCTCGCTTTCCGGACGCGCGGCGCAGCGGCGACAACTCGCTCTGCTGGCCGTGCTCGCCCTTTCGCGCGAAAAAGGCGTCACCCGAGACAAGCTCATCGGGCTCCTCTGGCCCGAAACTCGGGCCGAGCGGGCGCGCCGCAGCCTATCCGACTCGCTCTACGTCCTCCGTCGCGCCGTACACGACGACCTCATCCTGACCGCCGGCGACGCCCTGCAGCTAAACCCCGACGTCCTCCGGATTGACCTCTGGGACTTCGAGACGGCACTCGACACCGGGGACCTGGAGACTGCGGTAGGACTCTACGGTGGCCCGCTACTCGACGGCTTCCACCTGGCCGGCTCGCGGGAGTTCGAGGGCCTGCTCGACGGCGAGCGTCAAGCTGTGGCGGACGCGTACGCGCGAACGCTCGAGGCATTGGCGGAGAGAACGGAAGCGGACGGAAATCACAAGGACGCGGCCGAATGGTGGAAGCGCTTCGTCGCCCACGATCCCTACAACTCCCGCGCCGTGGGACGACTGATGCAGGCGCTCGCCGCGGTCGGCGATCCGGCCAACGCCCTCGAGTATGCTCGTACACACGAGCTGCGGCTGCGTGAGGACCTTGGTGTCCCTCTACCTGAAGATCTCAGCGGGCTAATCGGACGGCTACGAGAGAAGCCTGCACCGGTCAGTCCTCTGCGTCCGGTCCCGCCAGCGACCAAACAGGACGCAGAACCACTCGCCACACAGGCAGCAACGCCGCGAGCGACGACAGCCACAGCTATATCAGCGGAACGTACGACCTCCGAAAGTCCGCAGCGCGCGGTGCTGCGGGCCCTAGCCTTCTATGTCGGCACCTCCTTCATCGTCTTTGCCGTCGTTCACATCGTGGTCGAGACGCTGGGCTTGGCGGCCTGGCTGCCGAGACTTGCGGTCTTTCTCCTCTTGGTAGGCCTGCCGCTCATCCTGGTAACGGCGATCGTCCGGGCAAACGTGGCGGCGTTGCGGGCCAGCACAATGCACCGGCCGAATCTCGCAGCGACCGGCGCCGCTGACTCGCTCACCGTCAATCTACTCGTGCTGGCCATGCGTCGATGGTTCACCTGGCGCAACGCTGTGGGCGGCGGCATGCTCGCGGCCGCGTTTTGGGTGCTGGCCGCGGTATGGTTCCTGGTTGGCACCCCCTCGCAGACGACGACGCTCGGGAGCGGCGAGGATCTCGATCCCGACGTCATAGCGGTGATGCCCTTCGCCGTGACCGGCTTCAACGACCTCGATTATCTGCGCGAAGGGCTCGTGGATGCACTCGCCGTAGCGCTCACTGGCGAGAGCGGCCCCCGGGCCGCGGACCCCCGCGCCACACTCAACAGTTGGCGGAGCCGCGTCGACGTGCCGGCCGAGACACCCGCGGAGCAACTTGCCCGCGATATCGCGCGCACCCTGGGTGCGGGCAAAGCCTTGATCGGAAATGTTCTCGGCACAACCGAAGCAGTCGTGATCAAAGCTTCGCTGATCAGCGTGACAACGGGAGAGGCGAGAGCTCTGCCGAGCATTGAAGGGACAGTCGATAGCCTCCACGTTCTGGTTGACCAACTGGCCGCCGAGCTGCTCGCCGTCGAGGCGGGCGAGCCCACGCACAGACTCGAGTCGCTCGCGACGGCCTCGTTGCCCGCGTTGCGCGCTTACTTGAGCGGACAGGCGGCCTATCGTCGCGGCCGCTACGAGGAGGCGCTCAGCCACTACGATCGCGCCCTCGCCCTGGATTCAACCTTTGCGCAGGCGGCGCTCGGCTACGTGACAACCAGCTGGTGGGTGCCCAGTTTCGGCAATCAACGTGCGTTTGACCTTGCGCTGGCCAATGAAGACAAGCTGACGCACAAGGACCGAGCTTTGCTCAAAGGCTGGTCTGTCTCGGCAAAGCCCGAGCGCGACGCAGCCATGCCTTACACGATCGACGTCTGGGCCTGGGTGACCCGTCAAGCCCCGGAATCGCCGGAAGCCTGGTACGAACTCGGTGACCTTCTCTTCCACTGGGGACGGCGGATCGGCTACGACTCGCCCTGGGATCGAGCAACACAGGACTTCGAGCGGGCAGCGCAACTCGACCCCGGGTTCGCGGCGCCTTTAGACCATCTCATCGAACTGAAACTGCTCAGCGCTGATACAGCAGACGTGCGTTCGCTGAGCGATGCCTACCTGGCGCTGGATTCAACTGGAGACGTCGCGGACTACATACGCTGGCGGGTGGCGCATGCGCTCGAAGACAGCCTGACGTTGCTCGCGCTGCGCGACCGCATCCCCACCATGAGCAGCGCGAGTCTAATGCGCATGATCGGCTATGGACTGATCGGCGGCTTCGGCCTCGACGATGTCGACTTGGCGGGTCACGCTTTGCACCCGCGGTTCGGGGACAACACGACACGCTGGAACGCCCTGTATATCCTGCATGCGCTGGCCATGAACCGCGGATACCTCGATGAGGCGCAAGCCATAAATACCTCCTTAGCAGACCTGGGCAGCTACGCCTCTCGCGGCCAGCACTTTCGGCTCCAGATCAAGAACGCGTTGTTCTGGGATGGTCCTGACTCTTTAGCCGCGCGCGCCCTGGGTGAGCTCGAGCCGTTCGCCGCTGCAGCACTCCAGCCGGACCGAGAAAGCGTCACCACGGAATTACAGGATCTCTGTGTGGTCACGCTCTGGCAATTGGCACGCGGGGATACTCGGCGCGCGGAGCAGGCCGTGACGCGGCTACGCAGCGCCGTTGGCGAATACAGCCAGGACGATCTGGCGGTATGCGCAAGGATGTTGCATGCCTATGCAGCGGTCGTCGAGAACCGCCCCTACGCGCAGACAGCCGTTGATCAGTTTGAGGATTTCATGCTGAGTGGCCCCGCCTATTCACTGGACACCGGGCTGTTGGCAAACCTCGTCCTGGCCGGGTTGCTGGCGGATCTGGACCAGCCGGCTCGGGCCCTGGCCGTGGTCAGGCGCCGGCCGTACGTCTGGATCTGGGGGCTTCCCTACCTGTCTTCGTACTTGCGCGAGGAAGGCCGGCTCGCCGCGCTGACCGGCGACCGCGAAGGCGCGATCCGCGCCTACCGCCATTTTCTGGCGCTTCGGTCCGATCCCGATCCTGCGCTTGCGGCGGAAGTCGCCCGGGTTCACGCCGAGCTTGATGTGCTGTTGAAGAAGTGAGCGAAATGGCAGGGGCGAGACTCGAAC